>NZ_JAYJLP010000005.1:0-146293 GCF_051949055.1 Acinetobacter sp. Brlt_5 | reverse complement strand
CACCTTGGGTGGCTCTTTTTGTATTCTTAAGCGAGATTTGAGCTTGAAAAACTGCGTTGAGCAAGAAAATTATAGCGATTTTGTAAATCAAAACTAATCGACATAATTCAGTGAAAAATGCAGGAAACTTAACAATTTCGGTGAATTAATAATAAAACTAGTTTAAACTTTCAAAACTGTTGAAAAAAACAATGAGCCGCTTGGTGAAAAAAAGTAAATAAACTTTCAAGCTCATACGATTGTGATTACAATTGAGCGCTTATAAAGAACTTTCATTAGCCATATTTGGATTGAAGAATTAGACCGTGACTGATGCAGCGCAAACCAAGCCTAAACATGTGATGATGATGGCCGCAGGCACTGGTGGCCATGTGTTCCCAGCCCTAGCCGTGGCAAAAGAACTCCAGCAGCAGGGAATCCATGTGTCCTGGTTAGCAACGCCTACAGGCATGGAAAACCGTTTATTACAAAACCAGAATATTCCGATTTATCAGATTGATATTCAAGGCGTGCGCGGTAACGGGCTGGCACGCAAACTGATGGCGCCTTTTAAAATTCTAAAAGCCACCTTAAGCGCCATGCAGTTAATGAAAAAACACAAAGTAGAGGCTGTCGCCGGCTTTGGTGGCTATGTGGCTGGACCGGGTGGTCTGGCCGCACGTCTGCTTGGTATTCCGGTCATTATTCATGAGCAGAATGCAATTGCCGGCTTTACCAATACCCAGCTGTCGCGTATTGCCAACACTGTTTGTCAGGCGTTCCCGGATACGTTTCCGGCCAGCACTAAAATTGTCACCACTGGCAACCCGGTGCGTAAAGAAATTAGCGCGACTCTAACCCCATCCTGGCGTTATCAGGAACGTGAAAAAGCAGGTTTGCCGCTGCGTATTTTAATTGTTGGCGGCTCTTTGGGCGCGCAGGCACTGAATGAACGTGTCCCTGAAGCCTTAAAACAGCTGAATGTACCTTTAAATGTGTATCATCAGTGTGGGCAAAATCATGCAGACAGCACCCGAGCGCGTTATGCCAACAAGCCGGACAGCTTAACGGTTGAAGTGCAACCCTTTATTGAAGATATGGCACAGGCCTATAGCGATGCTGATCTGATTATCTGCCGGGCCGGCGCACTGACGGTTACGGAAATTGCAACCGCGGGTGTGGCTGCGGTATTTGTGCCCTTGCCAAGCGCTGTGGATGACCATCAGACGGCCAATGCACAATTCCTGGCCAAGACGGGCGCGGCAAAAATCTGTCAGCAAGCCAGCATGACCCCGGACAGCTTAAAAGAACTGTTAATGCCGTTGATGAACCGCCAACTGCTCTCTGAAATGGCCAGCAAGGCGCGTCAACAGGCACAACCTAATGCAACCCAACATGTGGTTGCTTTAATTCAAGATTTGTAAACCGAGTAAACTATGTCTCCATCTATCCCTGCTGATCAAGTAAAAGAACTGATTAAAGTGCCTGAAATGCGTCGTATCAAACATATCCACTTTGTCGGGATTGGCGGCGCCGGGATGTGTGGCATTGCCGAGGTATTAAAAAACCAGGGCTATGATGTTTCCGGTTCAGATATTAAAGCCTCAAAAACTACAGCCCAGCTGGAAGAAAATGGCATTCGGGTGTTTATTGGTCATAGCGCAGATAATATTCAGGGCGCCAATGTACTGGTAGTCTCTACTGCAATTGATCCGGAAAACCCGGAAGTTAAAGCCGCTATTGAGAGCCGTATTCCGGTGGTGCGCCGTGCTGAAATGCTGGGTGAGCTGATGCGTTATCGTCACGGGATTGCCGTGGCCGGGACGCATGGTAAAACCACCACCACCAGTCTGGTTACCTGTATGCTGGCAGAAGAAAATCTGGACCCGACTTACGTGATTGGCGGTTTGCTGAACCGTACCGGGGTTAATGCTGCACTGGGTGCGAGCCGTTATATTGTGGCTGAAGCCGATGAATCAGATGCATCTTTCCTGCATCTGGAGCCAATGGCAGCGATTGTCACCAATATTGATGCCGACCACATGGATACTTATGGCGGCAGCTTTGACAAGCTAAAAGATACCTTTATTGAATTCCTGCACAAACTGCCATTCTATGGTTTGGCAGTGGTTTGTGGTGATGATGCCAACATCCGTGAAATTATGCCGCGCATTGCCCGTCCGGTGCTAACCTACGGCTTTAATGAAGACAATGATATTCGCGCAGTCGATGTTGATCAGGACGGTATGCGTACCCACTTTACCGTATTGCGTAAAGACCGCGAGCCACTGCGTGTTACCGTGAATCAGCCAGGTCTGCACAATGTACTGAATGCCTTGGCCGCCATTGGTGTGGCGACCGATGAAGGTGTTTCTGATGGTGCGATTTGCCGTGCACTGGAAGGCTTTAGTGGTGTAGGTCGCCGTTTCCAGGTGCAAGGTGAATTTGAACTGGACGGTGGCAGCATCAAACTGGTCGATGACTATGGTCACCATCCTAAAGAAGTGGAAGCCACCATTAAAGCAGCGCGTCAGAGCCATCCGGACCGCCGTCTGGTGATGTTGTTCCAGCCGCACCGTTTTAGCCGTACCCGTGACTGTTTTGATGACTTTGTTGAAGTGTTATCGCAGGTCGATCAACTGCTGTTGCTGGAAGTGTATCCTGCCGGTGAAAAAGCCATTGTGGGTGCCGACAGCCGCAGTCTGGCACGCAGTATCCGTCTGCGTGGTCAGGTCGAGCCGATCCTGATTGATCCGGTTGAAGGCAATCTGGAAACACTGGTACAAAAAGTGTTACAACCGAATGATTTGTTATTGACCCAAGGTGCGGGTAATGTAGGAGCAATCTCCATCGAGCTTGCTCAAAATAAATTGTATTTAAAATAATCACCCAAAGTGATATTTGAATTTGGTCGCTCAGTGTAAAGTTTAAGGATATAAACGTGTCAAATGCTTCAAAGTTCGGCAAAGTTGCCGTGTTATTTGGTGGAAAATCTGCCGAGCGTGGGGTGTCTCTGGATAGTGGACAGGCAGTGCTCGATGCGCTGCTGCGCGAAGGCGTTCAGGCAGAAGCGTTTGACCCGAAAGATCGTAGTGTGACCGAACTGGTCAACTATGATCGTGCCTTTATTGTCCTGCACGGCCGCGGCGGTGAAGATGGCCAGATTCAGGGTGTACTGGAATGGCTGAATGTGCCGTATACCGGTACTGGCGTACAGGGTTCAGCCATTGGCATGGATAAGGTTAAAACCAAACAGGTCTGGCAAGGTTCCGAGCTGCCAACAGCGCCGTATCGTATTGTCACCAAAGATTCAAACCCGGCTGATATTGTCGCTGCATTGGGTCTGCCGCTGATTATCAAGCCGGTACATGAAGGTTCCAGTATTGGCATGAGCAAAGTCGAACGTATTGAAGACTTTGCTGAAGCGATTGCCAAAGCCACCGAGCATGATGCAGTGGTAATGGCCGAAAAATGGATTACCGGTCGCGAATTCACGATTGTATTACTGAATGGTCAGGCCTTGCCGGTGATTCGTCTGGAACCGCCTAAAGATGTGGCGTTCTATGACTATGAAGCCAAATACAACCGTAATGATGTGCAATATGGCATTCCATGTGGCTTAACCGAGTCGGAAGAGCAGCAGTTACAGGTCTTGGCCCTGCGTGCGTTCCAGGCGGTAGGTGCCAGCGGCTGGGGCCGTATTGATGCAATGCAGGATGAACAAGGCAATTTCTGGCTGCTTGAAGTCAACACTGTACCGGGCATGACCAGTCACTCACTGGTGCCAAAAGCCGCTCAGGCGGTGGGCTACAGTTTTGATGCCTTGTGCATGGCAATTCTTGAACAAACCTTAACGGATGCGACCCACTAAGCCATGGCTCAACTTCCTGCTTCCATGCGCCGTAAACGCGCAGCGATTACCTCGATTCACGATAAGCCACCGACGCGTAAAGAAAAGCTGACGAACCTGGGTGGATGGGTATTGCTGTGCGTGGCGATTGTGGTATTGGCAGCAGGAATCTACGGTTTATATAAAGTCATGACTGATGCACGCGTGGCCGAACTGGATGTGGTCGGCACCCGTTCCAATGCCGAACTACGCCAGGTCATGACCCATGTTTCGCCGGTGGTGACAGATAACTATTTTACTTCCGATCTGGAACAGATTCGTGATACTGCACTGGAACTGTCTTGGGTCGATCGGGTGGTGGTATCACGCGCCTGGCCGAATGCCATCCGTTTACGGGTCATGCCACGCCATGCGATTGCGCGTTGGGGTACCGGACGTTTACTCAGTGACAGCGGTGATGTATTTTCGGAAGTGACACCCAAGAATAATCAGCATCTGCCGTTATTACATGGCCCGATGCATCAGTCCAAAATGATGATGCGTCGCTATAATGAAATTAACCAGTTGTTTTTACCGGTGAATCTGCGTTTAAAAGAGTTATATCTCACCGACCGGATGACCTGGTTTATGCAGTTTGATTCTGGCCTGCGGGTGATTGTGGATCAGGATCAGACTATGAATAAATTGCAGCGCCTGAGTCATCTGGCGCAAAGTGACTTCAAGCCGGTATGGTCCAGGATTTCTGCAATTGACCTGCGTTACCGCAATGGTCTGGCCATCCAGTGGAAAAACTCGCTGGCACCAAAAATTGCCAATGGTCATTTTGTTGTAACGATTGATGACACAAGCATTGCGAATGCAATAGCAGCAAAGCCATAATACTTGGCTTTAAAAATAGAGGCATTAAGCCATTAATTAAACAAACATGTGATGGTAGTAAATAAATGAGTGAAGCTGTTCCCTCGGTTGTTGCGATTGACATTGGGACACACAAAGTTTCAGTTTTGATTGGTAAGGTACACGCGCCAGACAATATCCAAGTGATTGGTATGGCTACCGCTCGTAACCGAGGCATGAATAAAGGAAAAATTGTAAGTCTCGATAAAGTCATTACAGCCATTAAAAATGCCGTTCAAGAAGCAGAAGATATGGCGGAATGCCGGGTGCATTCAGCCTGGATTTCTATTCCAAGTGCAGAATTAAAAAGTTTTTATGCTGCGGGGCGTACCCCAATTGAAAATAGTGACCACACAATTACAACAAGTGAAGTGGTTCGTGCCTTAGATCTGGCCAAAGCCAGCCATTTAACTTCAGACCATTATCTGGTCAGCGCGGTGCCATTGGGCTTTGATCTGGATGATTCCGGTGAATGGGTACAAAATCCGATCCGTATGTCGGCGCACAGCATGACCGGTCACTATCAGCTGATGATGCTGCCGATTAGCACCATGCAGAATCTGGACCGTGCCTTAAAAGGGGCCAATATTGGTGTAGAAAAAATGGTGGTGTCGCATCTGGCCACCGCTGAAGCCAGTTTACTCAAAGATGAAAAAGAATATGGCGTATGCCTGGTTGATATTGGCGCCGGTACCACCAATATTGCGGTTTATCTGGACGGCCGTCTGGCGTTGTCACAAACTTTGCAGCGTGGCGGTGAGCATGTGACCCGTGATATCGCGGCGGTATTGCAGACCACCACCGAAGAAGCCGAGCGGATTAAACTGCTTTACGGCTGCGTCGATTTAAAAGTGGTCAAACCTGATCACATGATTCAGATTCAGGGCATTGATGGTCCGCAAACCATCAGCCGGATTGAACTGTCGGAAATTATTATTGCGCGTTATGAAGAAATTTTTGCGCAAATCCGTCAGGAACTGGAAAACAGTGGCGCCATTCATGGCTTATATCATGGTGTGGTGCTGGCTGGTGATGCCTGTCAGATTGAAGGCATGGTCAGTCTGGTGCGCCGCACCCTGGGTGTGTCTGCGCATTTGGGCAATCCGCCGGTACAGGTTTATGCCGATGAACCGCATCAGGCTGCCTTACGCCGTTCGCAGTATGCAACCGCAGCGGGCGTGCTGATGTATAGCCAGAGCTACAGTCAGGACACCATTGTCGAAACCGAAGACCCGGAGACCTTATCGGTCTGGGCGCGTGTAGGTCGTGCCTGGTCAGGACTCAACGAAAAACTGAAATCAATTTTTTAGTTGATTTTTTAGGGAATATTGTTAGGAAGTTGTACGGATTATCGCTTGTACTTGACA
The DNA here is from genome assembly GCF_051949055.1 of Acinetobacter sp. Brlt_5. Classification (NCBI taxonomy): domain Bacteria; kingdom Pseudomonadati; phylum Pseudomonadota; class Gammaproteobacteria; order Moraxellales; family Moraxellaceae; genus Acinetobacter; species Acinetobacter sp. Brlt_5. Next base: position 140,200 of record NZ_JAYJLP010000005.1, on the reverse strand, counting down.
AGGCAGCCGTTGGACAGCATTCTTAAAAACAATTTTTTATTAAGATCAAGGCAGTATACGGGCTGAAGTGACTGCCAATTATGAATTAGGAAAGCTAAAGGTCATGGCCTCATTTGAATTTTTTGAAGATGATCAAACCGATAACAACGGTCAAGCCCGTTTCACTGTATTTGGTGTAGGTGGTGCAGGCGGTAACGCCGTACAGCATATGCTGGAATCAGATATCCAGGGTGTGAAATTTGTCTGTGCCAATACCGATAAACAGGCACTGGACCGCATGAATGCACAGTGCAAAATCCAGCTGGGCGAGCAAAGTACCCGTGGTCTGGGCGCAGGGGCTAATCCGCAAGTGGGTCAAACCGCTGCTGAAGAAAGCCGCGAGCTGATTCGCCAGCAGTTAGAAGGCACCGATATGGTGTTTGTGACTGCCGGTATGGGCGGTGGTACCGGTACCGGTGCTGCACCTGTTGTCGCTGAAATTGCCAAAGAAATGGGCATTTTAACTGTCGGTGTCGTAACCACACCGTTTAACTTTGAAGGTAAACGCCGTCTGCAATCTGCAGAAAAAGGTATTGAAGCTTTAGAGCAGCATGTTGATTCCCTGATCATCATTCCAAACCAGCGCTTGTTAAAAGTATTCCGCGACATTTCCATGAAAGATGCCTATAAAAAGGCAGATGACGTGCTGTTAAATGCCGTGCGCAGTATCTTTGATTTAGTGGTACGTCCGGGTCACATCAACCTTGACTTTGCCGATTTGAAAACGGCCATGAGTACCCGTGGCTATGCCATGATGGGTGTCGGTCTGGGTCGTGGTGAAAACCGTGCCCGTCAGGCAGCAGAGCAGGCGATCCGCAGTCCGTTACTGGATAACGTGACCATCATGAATGCCAAAGGTATTCTGATTAACGTGACTGGTGGTGATGACGTGACCTTTGGTGAAATTGAAGAAATTACCGATGTTGTCAACCAGATTGTCGATCTGGATGAAGGCCAGGTATTCTACGGTACTGTATTTGATCCGGATGCGCGTGATGAAATCAGCGTGACCGTAATTGCCACCGGTTTGACCCGTAATTCAGCCGATGCGGTTGAGCCAGTCAAGCGTTCTTCAGTGGTGCAGTCTGCACAGGCAACCGCTCAACAGCCAGTTGAAGAAGATGATGTTCCGGCCATTCAGCGTCAGGCAGAGGCAGCGCCAGCCATCAATGCGACTGCAGGCAGCAGCAATAATTCACGTCCAACGCCAATGAGTATTCAGGAATATCTTAAAAATCAACAACGTAAATAATTTTTACGATATAGATTTTTATTCCAGAACTTGTAAAAGGTAGCCAAATGGCTACCTTTTTGTTTTTTATCAATGGCTAAATATGCTAACGTATAGCGGTTTTATATACAGATGAATTGAGAGCATGTTGAAACAACGTACCCTAGAACGTGTCGTGAAAGCGAGTGGTATAGGTCTGCATAGTGGACAGAAAGTCATGATTAACTTTGTGCCGCACCATGCTGACGGGGGAATCGTGTTTCGCCGTATTGACCTGAATCCACCGGTCGATATTCCGGCCGATGCCATGCTGATTCAGGAAGCCTTTATGTGCTCGAATCTGGTTCAGGACAATGCCAAAGTCGGCACCATTGAACACATTATGAGTGCGCTGGCGGGTCTGGGAATTGATAACCTGATTATCGAGGTATCCGCCTCTGAAGTGCCAATTATGGACGGCAGTGCCGGTCCCTTCATCTATTTATTAATGCAGGGTGGTTTAAAAGAGCAGGATGCGCCAAAAAAATTCATCAAGATTTTAAAACCGGTTGAAGCGCTAATTGATGATAAACGTGCCATCTTCACCCCGCATGACGGTTTCCAGCTCAATTTCACCATCGATTTCGATCATCCCGCCTTTAAAAAAGAATATCAGTCTGCCACCATTGATTTTTCTACCGAAACCTTCGTCTATGAAGTCAGTGAAGCACGCACCTTTGGCTTTATGAAAGATCTGGATTATTTAAAAGCCAACAATCTGGCCTTGGGCGCCAGCCTTGAAAATGCCATTGGGGTCGATGACACCGGTGTGGTCAATGAAGAGGGCCTGCGTTTCTCGGATGAATTTGTTCGTCACAAAATATTAGATGCGGTGGGCGACCTGTATTTGCTCGGTCATCAAATTATTGCGAAATTTGATGGATATAAATCGGGTCATGCACTGAATAACCAGCTCTTGCGGAATGTGCAAAAAGATCCAAGCAGCTATGAAATTGTAACATTTGATGACATCAATCAATGTCCAATTCCGTATGTGAGTGTGACATAAGTCATTGTCTTTCCTTGGTGATGTTATAATGTAACATCTAAAAAAGTGAACTAATTCTCGTTTTTATCGGTTTTGTATTTTTTAGATTGGCGCAATGTTACTTTTTATTGCTTGCCAAACGTAACAAAGCTTGGCTAAGCTTAGGGTCGCTCACAAAGTCAGCAGCACCGCGAAGCATTTCCTGGGTTTCTGTACTGAGTGTTCTTGAAGATTTTTCCTGTTTTGGGGGCGTTTGCAACTGCGGTTTTAACCGGACCTGAATCTTGTGTAAATCTTGAAGTTCTGCCAATTGTGATAGCTGAGCAACATACTGTTTTTGCAAATAGGCCAGTTGACTCACCATCGCCTGATTGGTGCCAGTAATGGTAAGAATCCCTTGCTGATAACAAACAACCTGCCAAAGTTCGGGTTGGGGCAACAAGGGTTGAATAATTTGAGTAAGTTTCTGCCAGGCAGCAACTTGCGTTGAGAGAAACGTTAGGTTTCCTGTTTTTATGTGTTTTCTTGTTTGGCGAAAGACGTTACAAGGTTCGGACATACATATTTCCTTCATGTTTATGTCTTAATCTTATGCGCTCTTTTCAGTGAAGATCAAGGAAGAGATCACCAAGGAACTCTGAGTAAGAACAGTTTTTATGAGGTTTTTATGCATACGCGACGTATTTTATTAGCGTTTTCTTTGGCGGCTTCTGCGGCGTCAGTGGCTTTTGCTGATCTGGTTGACTTAAACAGCCAAAATTCATCGACAGACCGTATTGAAGAATTGACCCGCACCCTGGCACAAGGGACCTATAGCGAGTCACAAGACATCAATATTCCGGCGCAAACTGAAATTAATGTCAAACTGCGTGAAAAAACGGTTGAATTAAACAACGAATCTTTAGCGAAAAAATACGGTTCAGCGTCTTCTGCGAAATCTTATAGCGCTAATCCATATAGCTGGTTAGTGGCGCATCCTTTACCAAATGCCCGTGTAAGCTCAAACTATGGCGGTCGTACCATGAATGGCCGTGCTGAACGTCATTCAGGTTTAGATCTAGCCGCTCCAAGCGGTACACCAATTTATGCCACTGGCCCGGGTATCGTAACTAAATCAGGTTGGGGTACAGGTTATGGTCAATATGTTGAAATTAACCATGGCAATGGCTATTTAACGCGTTACGCTCATGCATCACGCTTAATTGCACGTGTCGGCGACCGTGTTGCTGCAGGTGAGCATATTGCAAACGTAGGCTGTACAGGTCGTTGTACCGGTCCTCATTTACATTATGAAGTAGTAAAAGACGGCGTTCGTAAAAACCCATCAACTTACCTGGCAATGCTGCCTTAATAGCTTGCGGCTTTTGCTCAAAAGGCCTAATTTTTGAGCACGTCATGCATTAAGACCTTATAACGATTATATTATCACTCAAAAGAATATTGTCTGTATATTAAACCGCCGCTATTGGCGGTTTTTTGTTATTTTGGGTAATAAAACATCAATAGATATTTTTTCTCGAAATAGTAGTCTAAAGTCGTATTCACCGATGGCCATACCTGTAGAAAGCAGAAATATGGTACATATAAACCATATAATTAGGATTCAGGAATGACCAACTATGGCGTATTATGGTGATACCGACGCGCAGGAAACCCAAGAGTGGCAGGATGCGTTTGATTCAGTTTTGCAGCACATGGGAACCGAGCGTGCGGCATTTTTATTAGAAAAACTTTATCAACGGGCAATCGCGAAACACGTTCCCATTCAGCGTCTAAATACGCCTTATTTAAATACCATTTCAGTTGAAGAGCAACCACCACTGCCGGGTGATCAGGATATGGAACGTCGTATCCGCGCCCTGATTCGCTGGAATGCACTGGCAATGGTACTGCGTGCCAACAAAACGGGCGATGACCTTGGTGGTCACCTGGCCAGTTTTGCTTCTTCTGCCACCCTTTATGATGTCGGCTTTAACCATTTCTTCCGTGCTAATAGCGATAACTTTGGCGGCGACATGATCTATTATCAAGGTCACTGTGCACCAGGTATCTATGCACGTTCTTTCCTTGAAGGTCGTCTGACGGAAGAGCATTTAAATAACTTCCGCCGTGAAGTCGGCGGTAAAGGTTTGCCATCTTATCCACACCCATACCTGATGCCAGACTACTGGCAGTTCCCGACCGTATCCATGGGTCTGGGTCCGATCATGTCAATCTATCAGGCGCATATTCAAAAATACCTGATGAACCGTGGCCTGATCAAAGAAGAAGACCGTAAAGTCTGGGCTTATCTGGGCGATGGCGAGATGGACGAACCGGAAAGCCTGGGCGCCATCTCATTGGCTGGTCGTGAAAAGCTCGACAACCTGATCTGGGTGGTGAACTGTAACCTGCAGCGTCTGGATGGCCCGGTACGTGGTAACGGTAAAATTATTCAGGAACTGGAATCACTGTTCCGCGGTGCAGGCTGGCGTGTGATTAAAGTAGTCTGGGGCCGTCATTGGGACCCGCTACTGGATAAAGATAAATCTGGCGCGCTGAAAGCAGTGATGGAAGAAGCGGTGGATGGTGACTATCAGCGTTATCAGGTGAAGGGCGGTGCCTATACCCGTGCGCACTTCTTTGGCCGTTATCCGGAAGCTGAAGAGCTGGTGAAAAACTTAAGCGATGAAGATATTGATAATCTGAACCGCGGCGGTCACGACCCGTACAAGGTATTTGCCGCCTATACCGAAGCGACCAAAGCCAAAGGTCAGCCAACCGTGATTCTGGCCAAAACTGTAAAAGGTTATGGTCTGTCTGAAGAAATTGAAGCGGTGAACAAAACTCACCAAATCAAGAAAATGCAGCTTGAATCACTGAAATATGTACGTAACCGTTTCAACTTGCCATTTACCGATGAGCAGCTGGAAGAAGTACCATTCTATCGTCCAAGTGAAAACTCGCCTGAAATTAAATATATGAAGGCGCGTCGTGAAGCACTGGGCGGCTACTTGCCGGCACGTCGTAAAGACAGCGAGTCTCTCGCGATTCCTGAGCTGTCGGTGTTTGATGCAGTGCTAAAAGGTTCAAACGGTAAAGAACAATCGACCACCATGGTGATGGTGCGTCTGATCTCTGCACTGTTAAAAGAAAAAGCCATTAAAGACCGCGTGGTGCCAATTGTTCCAGATGAAGCGCGTACCTTCGGTCTGGAAGGTATGTTCCGTCAACTGGGTATTTATGCCGCACACGGCCAGAAATATACCCCGGAAGACCAGGAACAATTGATGCATTACCGTGAAGCCAAAGACGGTCACATGCTGCAAGAAGGGATTAACGAAGCCGGTGCGATGAGTGCCTGGGCGGCGTTGGCGACCAGTTATTCGACCAATAACCTGCCAATGATTCCGATGTACATGTACTACTCGATGTTTGGTTTCCAGCGGATTGGTGACATTGCTTGGGCAGCCGGTGATGCACAGGCGCAAGGTTTCTTGCTCGGTGCAACCGCAGGCCGTACCACTCTGAATGGTGAAGGTTTACAGCATCAGGACGGTCACTCGCACATTCTGGCCAATACCATTCCAAACTGTGTCTCTTATGACCCATGTTTCGGTTATGAACTGGCGGTTATCGTCCATGACGGTTTACAGCGCATGTATGTCAATCAGGAGCGTGTGTTCTATTACCTGACGGTTATGAACGAGAACTACGAGCATCCTGAAATGCCGCAGGGCGTTGAAGAAGGCATCAAGCGTGGTATGTATCTGCTTGAAGAAGATGAAAAAGCCACGGTTCAGCTTCTTGGTTCAGGTGTAATTCTGCGTGAAGTGATTAAAGCCGCGAAAATCCTGCGTGAGGAATATCAGATTCACTCCAATGTCTACAGCGTGACCAGCTTCAACGAACTGGCGCGTGATGGTATGGCATGCGAAGAATACAACCGTCTGCATCCGCTGGCGGAAGAAGCCAAAGAGCCGTGGGTATCGAAACAGCTGCGTGGTACGGATGGTATTGTGGTGTCTGCAACTGACCATATGCGTGCTTATAGCGAACAGATCCGTGCTTATCTGCCAGACAGCCGTCCGTTTGTGGCGCTGGGTACAGATGGTTATGGCCGTTCGGATACGCGTGCCAACCTGCGTAGCTACTTTGGTGTCGATGCCGCGCACATTGTGGTGGCAACCTTGAAGAAGCTGGCCGATGAAGGCGAAGTTGATGCGCGTCTGGTCAAAGATGCCATTTCAAGCTTTGAGCTGGATACCGACCGTCCGGTCGCGTGGGCACCACAGGCTACGCCTGAGCTGCACGCTGTGGCTGACTACAAAGAGGAGAACTAATCATGCACATTACGACTCCTGATATTGGTGTAGATAAAGCCACCGTGGCCGAAATTCTGGTCAAGGTCGGCGATAGCATTGCGGTCGATGACAGTATTGTGTTGCTGGAATCCGACAAAGCCTCTGTTGAAGTGCCAAGCACTTCAGCCGGGGTGGTGAAAAGCATTCTGGTCAATCAGGGTGATGAAGTCGCAGAAGGCGCAGTACTGATTGAGCTGGAAGCCGAAGACGGGACCTCACAAACCGTTGAACCACAACTGGCCGATGCACCGCAAAAAACGTCTGAAAACACCCCGACCTCATTGTCTGATCAGGACATTATTGCGGAAGTGAGCAGCCATCAACCTGCGGCAGCCTCGCAAAACCAGACAGCAGCGGCTGGCAGCGCTGTAACCGTTGAAGTGAAAGTGCCGGATATTGGTGTAGAAAAAGCGCTGGTTGGTGAAATTCTGGTTCAGGTCGGCGATCAGATTGATGTCGATCAGAGCATTGTGGTAGTGGAATCGGATAAAGCCACGGTGGAAGTGCCAAGTACGGTATCGGGTACGGTGGCCTCTATTGAGATTCATGCTGGCGATAGCGTCAAAGAAGGTGTGGTGATTCTGACCGTGGCCACGGCAGAGGCAGCACCAGCAGCTGAACAGTCGCAAGCTCAAGCCGAACAGCAACCCGCTGCTCAGGCGGCGCCTGAACCCAAAGCTGAACCAGCAACGCCAGCTTCTGCAGCACCGGCGGGTGATGTCGAAGTGAAGGTCCCGGATTTAGGGGTTGATAAAGCCGCGGTTGCAGAAATTCTGGTTCAGGTCGGTGATACGGTCGAAAAAGATCAAAGTATTATTGTGGTGGAATCGGACAAGGCCACGGTTGAAGTGCCAAGTACCGCCGCCGGTGTAATCAAGGCGATTCATGTCGAGCTGGGTCAGAGTGTGTCGGAAGGCATTGCGCTGGTGACCATTGAGGCGGAAGGACAGGCAGCACCTGCACCGCAAGCAGCAGCAAAAGCTGAAGCGCCAGCACAAAAAGCCGCACCTGCTGCGCCAGCCGCACCGGCATCAAGCGCTGTACCGAGCACGCATACTGCAGACAAGCTCACCAAAGAGCAAAATGCAGCGAACTCGAAAGTATATGCTGGTCCTGCAGTGCGTAAACTGGCACGTGAACTGGGTGTCATCCTGGCCGATGTCAAAGCTTCCGGTCCACATGCACGGGTCATGAAAGAAGACCTGGTGGCCTATGTGAAGTCGCGTCTGACAGCACCGCAAACTGCTCCGGCAGCCGCAGCGGTGGCAGCAGCACCATCAGGCTTGCCGAAACTGCCAAGTTTCGATGCGTTTGGTGGTGTGGAAGAGAAAGCTTTAACCCGCTTGCAGCAAGTGTCCATTCCGCAGCTGTCTTTAAACAACTACATTCCGCAAGTAACCCAGTTTGATGCAGCAGACATCACCGAACTGGAAGCATGGCGTAATGAGCTGAAAGGTAACTTCAAGAAAGAGGGCATCAGCCTGACCATTATGGCCTTTATCATTAAGGCAGTGGCCTACTTGCTGAAAGAAGAGCGCGAGTTTGCCGGTCACTTGTCTGATGATGGTAAGTCCGTGCTGCTCCGTAATGAAATCCATATGGGGATTGCGGTAGCGACACCAGATGGCCTGACGGTACCGGTACTGCGTAATCCGGATCAAAAATCAATTAAGCAGATTGCAGTTGAATTGGGCGAGCTGGGCCAAAAAGCGCGTGACAAGAAACTGTCACCGAAAGACCTGCAAGGCGCCAACTTTACCATTTCCAGCCTTGGCGCAATTGGTGGTACTGCCTTTACGCCGCTGGTGAATTGGCCACAAGTGGCAATTCTGGGGATTTCTCCAGCCACCATGCAACCGGTCTGGAATGGCGAAGGCTTTGATCCACGCTTAATGCTGCCGTTGTCGCTGTCTTATGATCACCGTGTGATTAATGGCGCAGATGCAGCCCGATTTACCAACAAGCTGACCAAGCTGCTCAAAGATATCCGGACTTTGTTAATCTAAAATGCCGCTTGGTGTTTTTCTGTTGCGGAGAACGTGCAAAGTTGAAAAAACCCTGCTTCGGCAGGGTTTTTGCTTTTGGTACTTGAGTTTTTTCTGTGGCCGATTACAATAACAGCACTTCATTGGGGAGTAGCCGCTTTTTACGCAAAGTAAAAAGGTGATGGTCAACATATTTGCTCAACAGGGCATGGTCATCATAGCAAAGAACCAAAATGCTTTTCTCAAGCTTTCTTTTGTTGGCAAGACCTTTGATTTATCACTCTGCAGATTTGGCTAGCAGGAGGGATAGGTCATTGGTATGTGTGCTAGCCAGAGAAATCCATCATGTATGAATTCCTGATCTCAACTGCAATTGTCGCTTTGGCTGAAATGGGTGATAAAACCCAGCTGTTGGCCTTGTTACTGGCGGCCCGCTTCCGTAAACCGCTGCCAATTTTACTGGCGATTCTGGCCGCCACCCTGATCAATCACGGTTTATCTGCAGCCTTGGGACAATGGATTACCACCATTTTAAGTCCTGAAATTTTGCGCTGGATTCTGGCGCTCGGTTTTATTGGAATGGCGATCTGGATGCTGATTCCCGATCAGCTGGATGATGAAAATGAAAGCATCAACAAATGGCAGAAATACGGGGTGTTTGGTGCCACCTTTATTCTGTTCTTCCTGGCAGAAATTGGTGATAAAACCCAGATTGCAACTGTAGCCCTGGCCGCGCGTTTTGACAGTATTTTCTGGGTGATGATTGGCACCACCTTGGGGATGATGATTGCCAATGCGCCGGCAGTATTTATCGGCAATAAAATGGCAGAGAAATTACCGGTATCCTTGATTCATAAAATTGGTGCACTGATTTTCCTGATCATCGGGGTCAGCACCTTGTTGCAATATTATTTCTTTTAAAGGCTGCTACTGATTTTGGCTCAATCTTCCCGGTTGGGCTTTTTTATGGGCTGAACCTGACCCGTGCTTCTACAAAATAGTTGAAAGTTAAATTGTATATTGATTGTAAGTTGGCGGAATACCCTTTATTTTATAGGGAATTAAAAATTTAATGTAAAGATAAGATTTTTTTGGGGACAAGGTATGGCGTTCGATCGCACCACATCACAAGTATTATTTGATAATGGCACGCATAAATGTATCAGTTTCACCAGTCTGGTCAAAGGTGAGGGCGTACAGGCCAACCAGTTTCTGATTCTGGACAATGACCGTGCTGCGGTTCTGGATCCGGGCGGCGATTTGACTTATGTGCCGCTGACCATGGAACTGAATAAATATACCCGCCTGACCAATCTGGACTATGTGATGGCATCGCATCAGGACCCGGATATTATTACCTCGATGCCGCGCTGGCTGGTGTATACCGATGCCAAAGTGGTGGCTTCGAAACTGTGGGCGCGTTTCTTGCCACACTTGAACTCGGCCTTTATGAGTGACCGGATGAAAGGCAACTGGCTGGAGCGTCTGATTGAACTGCCTGATCATGGCCAGGTGATTCCACTGGGACAGGCATCCATTGTCGCCATTCCTGCGCACTTCCTGCATTCGGTCGGTAATTTCCAGTTTTATGATCCGGTGGCTAAAATCCTGTTTTCCGGTGATATGGGCGCTTCAATGGTCGAAGATGCGTCCAAGCCGTTAGAAAACTTTGCCGCGCATATTCCAAAAATGAAAGCTTTCCATCAGCGTTATATGTGTGCCAATAAAGTCATCCGTTTATGGGTGAATATGGTGCGTCAAATGGATGTCGAAATGATTGTGCCACAGCATGGTACCGCGTTTGTGGGCAAAGAGCAGATCAACCAGTTCCTGGACTGGATTGAAACGCTGGAATGCGGTGTCGACCTGATGGATGAGTCGGTATTTACCTGCCCAACTTAAGGTCAAAATCGCGTAAAAAACTGAAAAAATAACTTGAGTGTAAAAACAACATTTTTTATATTTTCTTCCCCAAAAAAACTCTTTTTTGATGACGAGAATTTTAACAATGTTGTCTCAAGTTGCTTCCTCAGATGCGTGTCTTAGCTGCGGCGCATGCTGCACCTATTTTAGAGTTTCATTTTACTGGGCAGAAGGCATTCCCATGCCTGAGCATTATACCGAACCGGTAAATGCCCTCTATTCATGCATGAAAGGGACCAATCAGGCCAATCCGCGTTGTATTGCGCTGGAGGGAACGGTCGGACAACAGGTCAGCTGCTCTATGTACGAGCAGCGCAGTTCCAGTTGCAAAGAGGTACAGATTGCCGATGAGCAGTGCAATAAGGCACGCCGTGCGCATAACCTGATTCCTTTAGTGCTGGTCGAAGCGGCCAATGATGGCCAGGACCCGGATTTTGACCGGGTCAGTTAAAGACTTCAGCATCCAGATGCTGTTATCGTAGAAAAGCAGGCCATGGCCTGCTTTTTTCATCAGCAAACTCATCCGAATTGTCAGGATGTGCGGAATAAATAATTATTTATGCAATAACAAATGAAATTTATAGCAAGATTTGTTTATAATAGCGCACGGAAATTACCAGTGAGACTGTTATGTTGACCATCGTTCAAGAAGCGCTAACCTTCGATGATGTCTTATTACTCCCTGCCTACTCAACTGTCCTCCCAAAAGATGTCTCTCTAAAGACACGTTTAACTCGCGGCATTAATCTGAATATTCCTCTTGTGTCTGCAGCCATGGATACGGTGACTGAATCCCGTATGGCCATTGCAATGGCGCAAAATGGCGGTATTGGTATCCTGCATAAAAACATGGATATCGCAGCGCAGGCGGCTGAAGTACGTCGTGTGAAAAAATTTGAAGCCGGTATGGTCAAAGACCCGATCACTGTGACCCCAGAAACCACAGTACGTGAACTGATTGCCTTAACTCAAGCCAACAACATCAGCGGTGTTCCTGTGGTGAAAGATGGCAAAGTGGTGGGCATCGTCACCGGTCGTGATACACGCTTTGAAACCAATCTGGAGCAGCCGGTCAGCAACATCATGACTGGTCAGGACCGTCTGGTGACGGTACGTGAAGGCGAATCAAAAGAAAATATCCAGGCACTGTTGCAACAGCACCGTATTGAAAAAGTACTGGTGGTGGGTGAGAACAACGAACTGCGTGGTTTAATTACGGTCACTGATTTCCGTAAAGCAGAACTTTATCCAAACAGCTGTAAAGATGACCTCGGTCGTTTACGCGTAGGTGCTGCAGTGGGTACCGGTGTGGAAACCCCAAGCCGTGTAGAAGCACTGGTTGAAGCTGGTGTAGACGTGATTGTAGTCGATACTGCACACGGTCACTCTGCCGGTGTAATTGAACGCGTACGCTGGGTAAAACAGAATTATCCGCAAGTGCAAGTGATTGGTGGTAACATCGCAACGGGTGATGCTGCGCTTGCGTTATTAGATGCCGGTGCAGATGCAGTGAAAGTCGGTATTGGTCCGGGTTCTATCTGTACTACCCGTATTGTGGCCGGTATTGGTATGCCGCAAATCTCGGCGATTGACTCTGTAGCGAATGCATTAAAAGAACAGATTCCATTGATCGCGGATGGTGGTATCCGTTTCTCTGGCGATATGGCCAAAGCGATTGGCGCAGGTGCCAGCACGATTATGGTCGGTTCACTGCTGGCTGGTACTGAAGAAGCACCGGGCGAAGTTGAATTCTTCCAGGGCCGTTATTACAAGGCTTATCGTGGTATGGGTTCATTGGGTGCCATGGCGGGTGCAACCGGTTCTGCAGACCGTTACTTCCAGGACTCTAAAGCCGGTGCTGAAAAACTGGTGCCAGAAGGTATTGAAGGTCGCGTACCGTACAAAGGCCCAATGGGTAATATCGTGCATCAGATGATGGGTGGTTTACGTTCATCAATGGGTTATACCGGTTCTTCAACCATTGAAGACCTGCGTCAGAATGCCAAATTCGTGAAGATTACTGCAGCCGGTATGTCTGAATCTCACGTGCATGATGTGACCATTACCAAAGAAGCACCGAACTATCGCGTTGGTTGATTTTTGGTAATTCGCCTTATAGAAAAGCCGTCATAAATGTGACGGCTTTTTTAATTTTGGTGTAAAGTAAGCGTGTTGAAACAGGATGATGAAAATCACCATAACCCTATAAGAAGTGAGTAAGACATGAGTTATTTTGGAACCGATGGTATACGTGGCAAGTTTGGGGAGCTTCCAATTACACCAGAGTTTGCATTGAAACTAGGTTTCGCGGCAGGTAAAGTTTTAAAAAAATACAGCAAGAAAAATAAACCGATTGTGGTACTGGGCAAAGATACCCGTCTGTCAGGTTATATTCTGGAATCGGCGCTACAGGCTGGTCTGAACGCTGCCGGTATTTATGTACATTTACTGGGGCCATTGCCGACCCCCGCGATTGCACATTTAACCCGTGCCTTACATGCCAGTCTGGGCATTGTCATTTCTGCATCGCATAACCCGTATTTTGATAACGGGATTAAATTCTTCTCCAGCGAAGGCAAAAAACTGCCGGATGAACTGCAGGAAGCGATTAATCAAGAACTCGAAAATGAAATTCAGATTGAAGATAACGCCAATCTGGGTAAAAGCTTCCGCGTTAAAGACTCTGCCGGACGTTATATCGAATTCTGTAAATCGACCTTTCCTTATCATTTCGATCTGAACCATTTAAAAATTGTGGTGGACTGTGCCAATGGTGCAGCCTATAACGTTGGTCCGGCGGTATTTAAAGAGCTGGGTGCCAAGGTCATTCCGCTATATAACACCCCAGATGGTCTGAATATTAATGAAGATTGTGGTTCGACCCATCCGGAACAGTTACAGCAGGCGGTGGTAGAACATCAGGCGGATTTGGGCATTGCCTTTGATGGCGATGCTGACCGGGTGATTATGGTTGACAAAAATGGTGAGCAGATCACCGGTGATCATATCCTTTATATTCTGGCGACGCAGGCCAAAAACAAACCGGCAGGTATTGCCGGAACTGTCATGAGCAATATGGCACTGGAACTGGCGTTAGAAAAAGCTGGAGTCGAGTTTGTCCGGGCCAAAGTTGGTGACCGCTATGTGTTGCAGGCGCTTGAGGAAAATGGCTGGAATATCGGCGGTGAGCCATCGGGCCATGTCCTGACTCTGGATAAAAGCACCACTGGTGATGCGATTATTGCCGCATTACAGGTCTTAACCGTCATGGTAGAGCAGGGCAAAGCCCTGCATGAACTGGTTGCCGATTTTAAACTGTTCCCGCAAGTGCTGGTGAATGTACGTTTAGAGGCCATGTTTGACCCGTATGCCGTGCCCGCTTTAGTGGAAGAATTTGGTAAAGCAGAAGCGCAGCTGCAAGGCCGTGGCCGTATCCTGATTCGTAAGTCAGGCACTGAACCGGTGATTCGTGTAATGGTCGAAGGGGATGACCAGCAGGAAGTGACCGTACTGGCCAACCATCTGGCCGATGCCGTGCGTCATCATGCGATTGCTGCCTAAGGGGAGTATAGATGTCTGATTTAATTAAAGACTTAAGTGAATTACGTTTAAGCTATCAAAAAGGCGAGCTGCATGAGTCAGCCGCTTTGGCTGATCCACATCAGCAGTTCTTAAACTGGTTTAATCATGCACTGGAAATCAAACTGTATGAACCCTATGCCATGTCTTTGGCCACAGCCAATGCGCAGGGCCGTCCGCATGTGCGTACCGTGCTACTGCGCGGTGCAACCGAACTTGGTTATGACTTTTATACCAACTATGACAGCCAGAAAGGCACCGACTTACTGGAAAATCCTTATGCGGAATTGCTGTTTTACTGGCCGGAACTGGAACGCCAGATTCGGATTAGCGGCCGGGTGAGTAAAATTCCGGAGGAAGAGTCGCATCTGTACTATAACAAGCGTCCACGTGACAGCCAGATTGCGGCGCATATCAGTACCCCGCAAAGTGGTGTGATTGCCAGCCGTGAAGCGTTGCAACAGCGTTTTGCACAGCTTGCTGCCCAGGTGGGTGAGCAGGATGTACTGAGCAAGCCGGAATTCTGGGGCGGTTATCGTCTGGAACCGGATTATTATGAATTTTGGCAGGGGCGCCCGAATCGTTTACATGACCGTTTAAGTTATGAAAAAACCGATGGGGCATGGACACTGCAACGATTGATGCCTTAAATGTCGAATATACAGATTAAACAACGACCTTTTCTGACACGCCCTGAAAGTTTTCAGGGCGTGACGCCGTTGATTGCCCAGATTTTGGCGCGACGTGGTGTGCAATCCGAGCAGGAACTGGAACTGAAGCTGAAACACTTGCTGGCGCCGACCATGAAAGGGCTGGATCAGGCCATTCAGCTTCTGGATCAGGCCATTGACGAGCACAAAGAGATTGTCATTGTCGGTGATTATGATGCCGATGGTGCCACTAGTACCGCCTTAATGGTACTGGCCTTGCGTGAATTGGGTGCCAAAGTGCAGTATCTGGTGCCGGACCGGTTTAAATATGGGTATGGCCTGACCCCGGCAATTGCCGATCTGGCCTTTACCCGTTTTCAGCCTGATTTATTAATTACCGTTGATAATGGTATTTCCAGCCATGCCGGCGTGGAACAGGCGCAAGCGCATGGTATGCAGGTTATTATTACCGACCATCACCTGACCACCAAAGCTACACCAGCGGCGGATGCCGTTGTCAATCCAAACCAGCTCGGCTGCGAATTTCCAAGTAAAGCACTGGCCGGCGTCGGGGTGGCATTTTATGTCTTGGCCAACCTGTCCAGTTATCGTAAAAAACAAGGCAAATCCAGCAGCAACCTGACCCAATATCTGGATCTGGTGGCCTTGGGCACCTATGCCGATGTGGCCAGTCTGGACTATAACAACCGTATTCTGGTGGATGCCGGACTGAAAAAAATCCAGCAACATCTGTGTCGGCCGGGAATTTCAGCACTGCTGGATATAGCCGGACGAGAGGCAGCCAGCCTAAAAGCCCAGGATTTAGGTTTTGTGTTGGGACCACGGATTAATGCCGCGGGCCGAATGGAAACCATGGATATTGGTATTGAATGTCTGCTGGCCAATGATGCACAAACTGCTTATCGCTTCGCTGAACAGTTAAACCAGTTAAATGTAGAGCGTCGTCAGGTTGAAGGGCAGATCAAGCAGGAAGCATTGCAGGAACTGGAAAAAATCCAGCTCGATGCTAGCGAACTGCCTGCGGCCTTAATCATGTTTGAGCCGCATTGGCATCAAGGGGTGATTGGTATTGTCGCAGGTCGGCTGAAAGAACAGTTCCATCGCCCGAGTATTGTGTTTGCGGCTGATGAAGATGGTATTCATATTAAAGGGTCGGCACGT
The DNA here is from genome assembly GCF_051949055.1 of Acinetobacter sp. Brlt_5. Taxonomy (NCBI): domain Bacteria; kingdom Pseudomonadati; phylum Pseudomonadota; class Gammaproteobacteria; order Moraxellales; family Moraxellaceae; genus Acinetobacter; species Acinetobacter sp. Brlt_5. Next base: position 124,241 of record NZ_JAYJLP010000005.1, on the reverse strand, counting down.
TCCATTGATGGTATTCATATCCGTGATGCGATTGAACAGGTAGCCGAGCAGTATCCGCATCTGGTCAGCCATTTTGGTGGACATGCAGCTGCGGCTGGACTGACCATTCAAAAAGCTCATTTTCAGGAATTTAGGCAGATTTTTGAACAGCTGATTGCCAGCATGGACCCTGAGCTGTTTCAGGCCACCTTATGGACCGATGGCGAATTGCCGGTAGAAGATTTTCATCTAGACACTGTGCATACCTTGCAGCACTTGGCGCCGTGGGGGCAGAAATTTCCACCGCCAATTTTTGAGGGACAATTTCAGATTGTGGATTATCGTTGGCTCAAAGATGTACATCTTAAATTACGCGTGGCTTTGGAAAATGGGCAGGTGATTGATGCGATCGCCTTCAATGCAGCCGATAAATATGAATTTGATCCGATGAAAGATACGCGCTTGGTGTATGAGCTGGATAAAAATGTCTTTAATGGCAATGTCAGCCTGCAAATGCGGATTATCCATTTAGAACAATAGGCCATAAAAAACCGCTCGAGTGAGCGGTTTTTTGACTTTTAATCGGAATGATTAGAAGCGGAAAGTACCATTGATACCAAACGAGTCAATACCGTCAGTTGTGTGGTAATTTACACCTGCTGCAATAGTTGGCGTAAAGAATTTTTGAGCTTTAATACCGAACAGTGTATCTGAACCATCTGCAGTAGAATCAGCAATAGATAGACCTACACTGAGAGTTGGATCGATATAAAGATCAGCAGCTAAGCGATAAGTTGTTTCATCGCCAATATAAGTTAAACCTTCAAAATTGGTAAAATGATTGCCAATTTGAGTCACGTATTTGGCACGTAAAGATAATGCAGTGTCATCACCTACAGTAACTGCATTTGAAAGATTTGCGATGAAGCCATAGTCTGCTACTTGAACTGGATCTACGCTTTCATTTGCAGCACCTACTGCTAATAACAAGCCATTAATTGGTAAGTAACCAACTTCAAGCGCATAACCGGTATTATCGTCACCTGCAAAATCAACTTGGTTAATAGTACCGCCCACATAGAATTGTGTATTTGGAATATAGAATTCTCCGCTCACACCAAAGACATCAATATCTTCATCGCCATCACCGCTGGCATTGGCATAACCTAAGCCAATATTGCTTGCTTTATTTAGAAAAGCAGCTTCTGCAAGTGGAGAGTTTTTAACTTGGACAGCGTTTAAGTAGTATTTTCCATTGATGAAAAATGTATCTAGATCCCCAAGGTTATCGATATCAGTGTTTTCATACCCTACATTAAGTTCAGCTTGGTAAGCATGTGCAGTGCCTAGGCTGGCAAGAAGTGCTGTAGCAAGAGCAAGTTTCTTAAACATTTAGATTTTCTCTCTTTGTTATAAAAATATGACTGTATTATTAACAGTTGTAACAAATTGTACAGTTTATATTCGCCCAGTCAATGTGCAAAAAATACCTAAATGCTTCTTATCAGTGCAAAAAACCCATCCGAAGATGGGTTTTTTACGATTTATGCGTTTCTATACAGATTAGAAGCGGTATTTTGCTGCTACACCAAAGCGGTTGTAGTCGTTGCTACCTGCTTCACCGAAACCGACACGACCTTCAAGGCTGACTTGTGGGGTGAAGAATTTACGGGCATTGATCCCGAACTCATTGGTATCTGTAGGGCCAAGATCTTTACTTGCATAATCTACACCAACACTGAGTGTCTTATCGATAAAATAGTCTGCTGCCAGATTGTATTCATCTAGATCACCAAAGCCTGCGCCAGCTTCCAGGTTGATATCTTTACCATTACTAAGTGTAGTCACATATTTAGCACGTAATGTTGGATCTACGCCGTCATCATAGTCATTATCATAACCTTTTAAACCGGCAGCAATTAATAGGCCCGGTGCTGGAAGGTAACCGATTTCAGCACCATAAACGGTTTGATCAGAGTTAGGGCCAACGTCGCGTTTAACATCATCACGACCAACATTACCACTTAGGTAGAAGTCTGAATTTGGTACAAAATATTCAGCGCCTACGCCGTAACGATGACGGTCATCATTACCGATTTCATCATATTGATATTGAGCGCTTACATTACTGGCACGATCAAGGAAGGCTGCTTCTGCCAAAGGCGCATTACGCGTTTGAACAGGGTTAAAGTAATAGGTACCATCTACACCAAAAGAACCACTTGTGCCGCCATGATCTGGATCAATTAATCCTGCAGAAGCACCAATTTCAGCTTGGTATGCATGTGCTGTACCTGCGACTGCGAATACAGATAAAAGTGCTGAAGCAATTGCTAGTTTTTTCATGGATCTTACCCCTCTGAAATCAGGTTGACTGTTTAATTTTTTGTTACAACTTCAGTCTAGGCCAAATAAAATTTTGGTCAATCCAGCAAAAGTTACCGCATTGTTTCAGCTGTAATATTGTGTAATTGATTAATTTTAAGATATTGATAAATAATAGAAAATAATTAATGTTTTGTTTTATTAAAAGTATGGAGATTCTGTGAATTTAGGTCAATTTGTATAATTTTTGCGCTGTATTATAAGTTATGATGCGGCTTTGTAAAACCCTTTTGCGAAAGATGAAAAATTTCATTTTTATCAATTTGAAAGCCAAGAACGGGCAATTAAACCGAATTTTAAATGCGTTTTTTTCTTGATCTTTCTTCTAGTTTGCTGGTCTCTGTAGGTTGTGCTCATCATGGCCGTCTAAGTTTATATCCATCATTTTAGTTGAGTGGATGCAGGCGCCTCTTACTCCTGATTGGCTCTATGCTACAATACGCGGGTTTTATCGATATTTTTTGAGAGCATTCACGTGGAAATTAATCCTTATCTAAACCAGCTAAAAGACTTGAACGAACGTGGTCAAACACTACGGGGGTATCTTTGACTACGATCTTAAAAAAGAGCGTTTAGAAGAAGTTCTCCGTGAATTGGAAGATCCGGCCATCTGGAATGACCAGAACCGCGCCCAAGCCATGGCCAAAGAAAAAGGCGAGCTTGAGAACGTCCTGAATGTATTAGACGGTCTGGCAACACAGCTCGAAGATGCACAGGCAATGCTGGATCTGGCGGTGGAAGCCGATGAAGAAGCCATGCTGGAAGATGTGCAGGCCGAATTGAGCGCCGCTGAAGAAGAGCTGGCAAAACTTGAATTCCGCCGGATGTTTAACAATCCAATGGACCCGAACCCGTGCTATGTGGAAATTCAGGCCGGTTCTGGCGGTACCGAAGCACAAGACTGGGCTTCAATGCTGCTGCGTATGTATATGCGCTGGATTGAGCGTCATGGCTTTAAGGCCGAGCTGATGGAAGAATCAGATGGTGATGTGGCTGGGATCAAGTCTGCTACGATCCGTGTAGAAGGCGAGTATGCTTATGGCTGGTTGCGGACTGAATCGGGTGTCCATCGTTTGGTGCGTAAGTCACCATTTGACTCGGGTAACCGCCGTCATACGTCATTCTCTGCAGTGTTCGTTTCACCTGAAGTAGATGACAATATTGAAATTGAAATCAATCCGTCAGATGTCCGTACTGATACCTATCGTGCATCGGGTGCTGGTGGTCAGCACATTAACAAAACTGACTCTGCCGTGCGTTTAACCCACATTCCAACCGGTATTGTGGTGGCCTGTCAGAACCAGCGTTCACAACATGCCAACCGTGACCATGCCTGGAAACAGTTACGTGCCAAACTCTATGAACTGGAGATGAACAAACGTAATGAAGCGGCTCAAGCATTAGAAGACTCGAAGTCTGACATTGGTTGGGGCAGCCAGATCCGTTCTTATGTATTGGATGACTCGCGGATTAAAGACCTGCGTACCGGTGTCGAAAACTCCAACACAGGCGCAGTGCTGGACGGTGATCTGGACAAATTTATTGAAGCGAGCTTAAAGCAGGGGCTTTAAGCCGCTGGCAATAAAAAAGTATCAACAACAAGGCACTAGTGGTGTAAAAGCAATATATCTAAAAAAATCGATATATAAATCGAAAAAATACGATATATTGGATAAGAACACTGAATAGTGCTTTGTTGCGTTCCTTGAACACAGCCTGATGCGACGTGCCTGAATTATGGATATTGATTTAATTTTTAAAGCCTTAGCCAATCCGACGCGCCGACAAATCTTGCTCTGGTTAAAACATCCGGAACAGTTTTTGTCAGAAGAGCAGTGCGGCGGCTTTCAACGTGGCGTCTGTGCCGGCAATATCGAAAAACTCGGTAAGGTGTCGCAGTCAACCATGTCCAATCATTTATCTGTGTTACAGCAGGCCGGTTTAATTCAGGCTGAAAAACATGGTCAATGGTCCTATTTCTCCCGCAACGAAGCCCTGATTCAGCAATATATTGAATTTTTAGAAAGCTCACTCTAAGACAAAACAGCATCTGTTTGGTCGCGTGCAGCTACAGAGGCATCTATGGCAGAACTGAATACTCCCTTAACCCTGGGTCAACTCCAGTTAAAAAATCGTGTGGTGATGGCACCCTTAACCCGTAGTCGTGCAACCGATGAGCGTGTCCCAACCGCGATGATGGCTGAGTACTATGCCCAACGTGCAAGTGCAGGCCTGATCATTTCTGAAGCGACAGTTATTTCTGAAGAAGCCAATGGTTACCGCAATACACCTGGGCTATTTACAGATGCACAGGTCGAAGGCTGGAAACTGGTAACCAATGCTGTACATGAGAAGGGTGGTTTAATCGTTGCCCAACTATGGCATGTGGGGCGTGTTTCTGATCCAGAGCTGTTAAATGGTGAAACACCGGTATCGGCGAGTTCAGTACAACAGGCCGGTCACGTCAGCTTGCTGCGTCCAAAACGTCCTTATGTTCTTCCACGTCCGCTGGAAATCTCAGAGATTCATGCCATTACCGAGCAATATAAACAGGCGGCGATACGTGCCAAAGACGCCGGTTTTGACGGGGTAGAACTGCACGCGGCCAATGGTTATTTAATTGACCAGTTCCTGCAAAGCAAGACCAACCAGCGTGAAGATCAGTATGGCGGTTCGGTTGAAAACCGTGCCCGTTTCCTGCTGGAAGTGGTGGATGCCTTGATTGAGATCTGGGGTGCTGGACGTGTGGGTGTACACCTTGCACCGCGCGGTGATGAGCATGATATGGGTGATGATGATCCACGTGAAACATTTGGCTATGTGATGCAGGAATTGGGTAAACGCCAGATCGCGTTTTTCTTTACCCGTGAATATTTGGCAGAAGACAGTATTTCCGAGTATATGAAACAGCGTTCAGGTGGTGTTCCCTACATTGCCAATATGCGTTTAAGCCGTGCCGATGCGATTGAACTGCTGGCTTCGGGCAAAGCCGATGCCGTGTCTTTTGGTAAGGCTTATATTGCCAACCCGGATTTATATGAACGTCTGCTGGATGATGCACCGCTAAATGATTTGCAGCTGGAAACCATGATTGGGGTGCAGGGTGCAGCAGGCTATACCGATTATCCAACTCTGGCTGAAAGCGTGGTGAATGCCGACTAAAGCAGCCGCGTTGTTGCTTTGCTTTTTTATTTGGAGCCATATCCATTAACATGAGGATAGGGCTCTGTTATATTCTCAGGGCAAAAAATCAGTTTGAGGCATCTCTTTGGCTACTCCGTTTTGGTATAACGCAGCGTTATCTGTTCTAAAACCGTTGTATCGGTCGCGTATTAAAAAGCGGGCCGAGAGTGAAGCGCAGTATCAGCAGGAAATTGTAGAGCGTTTCGGGCCATTTCAGCCGCCGAAAAATCTGCAGGCGATCTGGTTTCATGTGGTCTCGGTGGGAGAAACCAACGCGGCCCAGCCTTTAATTGAACATTATTTAAAAGCCGGTCATCCGGTGCTGGTCACCAACACCACCAAAACCGGACAGGCACGGGCTAAATCTCTCTTTTTAAAAGCACCGTATGAGGCGCTGTTTCAGGCAGTGTATTTACCAGCCGATCAAAAACATCTGATTCGGGATTTTTATCAGAAATATCAGCCGAAATTATTGCTGTTGATAGAAACCGAGCTGTGGCCGAACCTGATTGATCAGGCCCAAAACTTCCATGTGCCGTGCCTGTTGCTGAATGCACGGCTGTCCGAAAAATCGGCCAAAGGCTATGCCAAAGTCTCCGGCCTGACCCGGGCGATGTTGCAGGGTTTGACGCAGCTGTTGGTACAAGATCAGGCCTCACATAGCCGTTTTGTGGCACTCGGTGCAGTTGCTGAACAGACCCAGGTGGTGGGTAGTATCAAGTTTGATATTAGTGCACCGCCGGCCTTTATTGAACAGGCCAACATGTTGCAGCAGGACTGGCAGCTGGCAGGCCGTAAAGTGATCACACTGGCCAGCACCCATGCACCGGAAGAAAAAGACGTACTGGCCGTGTTAAAACCAGCCTTGATAGCAGATCCGGCGCTGGTTTGTATTGTGGTACCGCGCCATCCGGAACGTTTTGATGAGGTCTTTCACGCCGCACAGGCTTTGGGTTTGAGCACCCAACGCCGTAGCCTGGGACAGAAAATTGAAGCGGATACCCAGATTTATCTGGCAGATTCAATGGGTGAGATGTGGCTATGGTATGCACTTAGCCAAGCTTGTTATGTCGGCGGTTCTTTAAATGAACCGGGCGGTGGACACAATATTCTGGAGCCGATTGCGCTGCATGTGCCGACCATTCTGGGCAAGAATTATTTTAATTTTCAGACCATTGTTGATGAGTTTCTCGACGCTCAAGCGGTGGTGGTGGTAGAGAATGCTGAACAAGCGGCACAGACCATGCTGGAGATCTTATCGGATTCCTCCAAAGCACTGACTTTAAATACTGCAGCACAAAAGATTATGCGGCAGAATCAGGGTTCACTGGCAAAGCATATTTCGGTGATTGATCAATATCTTTGATGCTATTCTGATGGGTAAAGAAGCTGATTTTTATGGATTTACGAGATCAGATTCAAACCGGGCCTTCTCTTTATAGATTTAATACCAGGAGCTCTGCTTTCTTTTACTTTTGTTTCGGCAAAAGGAGTCCTGCCTCGGACCGTTGTGGATGACGTTTCCGCCTATCCAGTGATGGATTTGTTGAGTTATTTTTTTATGAATATTGTCCTTCTTGATCCTCGCCAAACTGAATCTGAACTGTGGTCGATTAGTTCAACGCGGCAGTTAGCGCATTTACAACAGCATCTGGATATTCAGGTTGGTGATACCCTGAAAGTTGGGATTCGTGAAGGCAAACGGTATCTCACGGAAATTATCGAAATTACAGACAAAACAGTTCGTCTAAAACCGTTAAAAGAAGAAGCTGTGCCAGCAAAATTGCCAGTGACGTTAATTGTGGCTTTACCACGTCCGAAAGTGCTGCGCCGTTTAATTATGGATGCAGTCACGGTCGGGGTGGAAAAAATTATCCTGATGCATAGCTATCGGGTCGATAAAAGCTACTGGCAGACGCCATTTTTACAGCAGCTGGAGCATTATATTGAACTGGGGCTGGAGCAGGCCGGCGATACCATTGCTCCAAAAGTTGAACTGTACAAACGCTTTAAACCCTTTGTTGAGGATGTTTTACCGGGTCTGATTAGCGCCGATTGTCCTGCCTATGTGGCACATCCCTATGCAGAGATGCGCATGCCTGCCGCGATTCAGCACCCGTGCAGCATTGTGATTGGGCCGGAAGGTGGTTTTATTCCTTATGAGGTCGATCTTTTGATACATAACGGCTGCCAGGCGGTGAGTCTGGGCAACCGGATTATCCGCACGGAAACCGTGATTCCGTATGTGCTGGGACGTTTATTTAGCCTCTGAGCTGTCTGCCACCGATGGATCACCGCGATAGACTTTCACTTCCTGCACCGGGTAAGGAATGGAAATGCCCTGTTCGGCAAAGCTTTGAATGACTTCTTCCTGAATTTTACTGATAGATGCCGCGCTATTGGTTTCGCTGGTATTAATCCACCATTGCACGCGTAAATTGACCGAGAAATTGGCCAGCGCATCGACATTAACGCTAAATTCCGGCTGGGTCAGAATGGTCGGGTCACGTTTCAGAATGCACATCACCAGATCTTTGGCTTTCTGAATGTCATCTTCATAGCCAATGCCGACCACAAATTCGCAGCGGCGGCGTGGAAAGGCAGTATTGACGGTAATGGCGCTGGTATAGACCGTGGCATTGGGAATCACAATGCGGCGACCATCGGCCGAGCGTAAAAAGGTGGCGCGAATCTGGATATCTTCGACCGTACCTTCCAGTCCATTCACCAGAATGCTGTCGCCAATCTTAAAGGGCTCACCCAGTAAAATCAGCACGCCGGAAAGCAGGTTCTGGAAAATATCCTTAAAGGCAAAGCCAATGGCAACCGAACCAATCCCGAGGGCGCTCATCAGCTGGCTTGGGGTAAAACCAGGAATGGCAATCACCAGACCAATTAAGAAACCGAAGAAGATAATCACCGAACTGCCAACCCGGTTCAGTACCAGCACCAGATTTTGCCGGGTATAACTGCGGTTGGATAAGGTTTTTTTCACAAAAAATTTAAACAGCTGGGCAATCAGCCAGAAAATCAGAATCACGCCAAGCGCGATCAGGAAATAGGGCACACGCTCCCAGAAGCCTTCCATGATTTTATCAATAGCAGAATAAGCATCATTGTATTTATGGGTATGTTCAATGACTTTCTGGGTGGTTTTTTCCGTGGCCTGTTGAATCAGCTCGGAAGTTTCTTGGGTGACTTCGCCCAGTTGGTTTTTTTCTTCGGCCACGAATCTGCCAGTCCTCAGCAATAAAATCGTATTTTGCCTGAAATCCGGCCGGATTATAATAAATATTCTGCAAGCGCGCTGCCGATTTTTGCAAAGTACACTGCGGTTTTGGCTACAAGCGGGTAGTTTTTAGAGATAAAGCTACCGCTTTTATACTGAAAAGTACGGCAAAGACATTGAATCTGCTGGTGTATCTGTGCTTAAAATTAAATCAATCGCTACGACCAAAGCATGATTGTGGTGGAGAAAAAATAAGCGTCATACTGCTGATATGCAGAAATAAAAAATCAAGAATGTGGCATACATCGCGTGATGAGATGAGAGAAGATCAAGGAAGTATAATATGAATGAGATCTATCCTGTACCCGAAGAATTTAAGAAAACTGCGCGTACCAACGAGGCAGAATATTTCGAACGTTATCAGCAATCCATTGAACAACCCGACGAGTTCTGGGCCGAGCAGGCCAAGCGTCTGGACTGGATTAAACCGTTTACCCAGGTCAAAAATACCAATTTTGATCCGGACAATTTCAAGATTGAATGGTTTGCCGATGGCCAGCTCAATGTCAGTGCCAACTGTCTGGACCGGCATTTAAAAGAACATCCTTATAAACCGGCAATTATCTGGGAAGGTGACCACCCTTCACGGCATAAAATTATTTCCTACCGTGAGCTGTACGATGAAACCTGCCGCTTTGCCAATGTGCTGAAGAAAAATGGCGTCACCAAAGGTGACCGCGTAGTGCTGTATATGCCAATGGTATCCGAGGCTGCCATTGCTATGCTGGCCTGTGCCCGGATTGGTGCGGTACATTGTGTGGTGTTTGGTGGATTCTCTCCAGATTCGCTGGCCAGCCGGATTGAAGACAGTCAGGCCAAACTGGTGATTACTGCGGATTCGGCCATGCGTGGCGGCAAGCCGATTTATTTAAAGGCCAATGTCGATCAGGCCCTTACTGTGGCCGGTACAGAGTCGGTGCAGAATGTGATTGTGGTCCACCGGACCGGTAACCCGATTGAAATGAAAGCCGGGCGTGACCTGTGGTATCACATGGAAATCATGACGGTTAATGAAATTTGCCCGCCTGAGCCAATGAATGCCGAAGACCCGTTATTTATTTTATATACCTCCGGTTCGACCGGCAAGCCGAAAGGGGTGCTGCACACCACCGGCGGTTATCTGACCTACGTCAACAGCACCTTCCGTGAAGTTTTTGATATTAAACAGGATGATGTGTTCTGGTGTACCGCTGATGTTGGCTGGGTGACCGGGCATTCCTATGTGATTTATGGACCATTATCGAATGGCACCACCACAGTGATGTTTGAAGGGGTGCCGCAATATCCGACCTGGGCGCGCACCGGGCATTTAATTGATAAACACAACGTCACGATTTTATATACCGCACCCACTGCGATTCGCGCCATGATGCGTGAAGGCGACAGCTTTGTACGGGAAAGTGACCGCAGCAGTCTACGTCTGCTTGGTTCGGTTGGTGAACCGATTAACCCGGAAGCCTGGAACTGGTACTACACCGTGGTTGGTGAAAGCCGCTGCCCAATTGTGGATACCTGGTGGCAAACCGAAACTGGCGGGATTCTGATGTCGCCGCTACCAGGGGCAACGCCACTGAAACCGGGCTCGGCCACGCGTCCGCTGTTTGGGGTACAACCGGCCCTGGTCGATGCCGAAGGCAATGAGCTGGAAGGCGAAGCCGAAGGCAACCTGATTATCAAGGATTCCTGGCCGGGACAAATGCGTACCATCTGGGGCGATCCGGCTCGCTTTATTGAAGCCTATTTTGCCACTTATCCGGGCAGTTACTTTACCGGAGATGGCGCGCGCCGTGATAAAGATGGCTATTACTGGATTACCGGCCGGGTCGATGATGTCCTGAATATTTCCGGACACCGTCTGGGCACGGCTGAAATTGAAAGTGCGCTGGTGGCACATGATGCAGTGGCCGAAGCCGCGGTGGTGGGCATACCGCATGATATTAAAGGTCAGGGCATTTGTACTTTTGTTACCCTGCAAGCCGGCGTGACAGAAAGTGATGAGCTGCGTACCGAACTGGTTAACTGGGTCCGGAAAATTCTGGGACCGGTGGCCACTCCAGATGCGCTGCATTGGGCACCGGCCTTACCAAAAACCCGTTCCGGTAAAATCATGCGCCGGATCCTGAGAAAAATTGCCGCCAATGAGCTGGATAGTCTGGGTGATACTTCGACCCTGGCGGAACCGCAAGTGGTGGATCAGCTGATTGCCACGGTGCAAGCCAGCCGTTAAAAATAAATATTAAGATACCGCCTCTCGCAGGCGGTATTTTTATGCTGAAAGCCGTGTAGCATAGCTGGACACGATGCGAGCACAACAGCCCGCTCCATCCACAGTATTACGATTGATCAAGGATATGATTTTCAGATGAACCCGACTACGACCACTGTTTTAGACCCGCTGGAAATTGCCCGGCAACTGGCCCGCCAGTTTGCCCAGACCGCTGCTGAACGTGACCGGCAGGGCGGTAATCCCAAAGCAGAGCGTGATCTGATTCGCCGTAGCGGATTGTTGAGTTTATCAATCCCGACAGAATATGGCGGGCAGGGTGCCACCTGGCCGACCATATTTAAAACGGTCCAGATTTTGGCACAAGCGGACAGCTCCTTGGCGCATGTCTATGCCTTTCATCATTTACTGATTGCCACCGTGCAGCTGTTTGCCCAGCCCGTACAATATCAGCACTGGTTACAACAGACAGTTCAGCAGCAGCTGTTCTGGGGCAATGCCCTGAATCCGCTGGATCGGCGTACCACGGTCACACCGGTTGCAGATTCTGAATATCTATTTCAGGGCGATAAAAGCTTCTGCTCCGGTTCGGTCGATTCAGACCTGTTGCTCTGTTCCGGTTATGATGCGACCGGCAGGCTTTTGATTGCGGTGATTCCGAGTACCCGGAGTGGTGTCCATTTTCTGGGTGACTGGCACAATATGGGACAGCGCCAGACCGATAGCGGCACGACCCATTTTGAACAGGTGCGTGTTCATCAACATGAATTGCTGCTGAATCCCGGACCGCTAAGTACGCCTTATGCCAGTTTGCGGCCGCTAATTGCACAACTGATTTTTGTGCATCTGTTTTTGGGTGTGGCCGAAGGGGCATTTGAAACCGCGATTCAGAGCGTGCAAGGTCAAAAAGCCTGGTCCAAATCTCGGGTCGAGCAGGCGGTGGATGACCCGTTTATTCAACGGCATTGCGCCGAGTTTTATCTGCAGCTGGAAAGTGTCCGGCTTTTGGCAGATAAAGCCGTGCAGAGTGTGCAGCAGGCTTGGCGCATCGGACCGGAACTCACGGCTGAACAGCGCGGTGAAGTAGCGGTGGCCATTGCTACGGCCAAAATTGCCTCGACCAATACCTCTTTATATATTACCGAGCACATGTTTCAGGTAATGGGCGCACGGGCCACCACCGCCCAGCTGAATCTGGACCGTTTCTGGCGCAATGTGCGTACTCAGACCCTGCATGATCCGGTAGATTATAAATATCAGGAACTGGGCGAATGGGTGCTGACTGGCAAAGTGCCAGATCCCAGTTTTTATTCTTAAGACTTAAACCGCTTCATTCTCATTTCAGTGAGTCAGAGCTTAAAATGAAAAAATCCCTCAAGCCGAGTCTTGAGGGAAAAATAAGGGGCCTGTTGTTGTGTTTATTTGATCCGGCATTGCAGCGATGTTTCGCTGCAAGCTTGCGGACCCAGGCTGCTGCAAGCCTGAATCCGCAGGATCAATGGCCAAGACTACACTCGGAAGAAGGGGATGCCAGCGGGTCAGCAGATTACGCCACTTGAGGTTTGACCTTGTTCTGATGCAGACGCGATTCTGCTGCATCCAGACTAGGTACTGCAGCAGAAGGTAGTACTTCATCCTGCTCAATCTGTTTATTAATGCCCAGGTTCTGGTTGGCCTGCTGGGTTTTACTTTTCACCACTTCGGCGCGCTGGCCTTTGGCCGGTGCCCATTCCAGAATGGGCAGGGCGCGTGCCACAGCCAACGTAATCCGGTCACGCAGGGCCTCGCTATGGATGGTGTATTCCGGGGTAAAGTCACGATCTGTGGCATAGACACCAATAGGCAAGGTTTGCGCCTGGAAAAAGCTGAATAACGGACGCAGCTGATGCTCCAGTACCAAGGCATGGCGGTCACTACCCCCCGATGCCGCCAGTAATACCGGTACATCTACCAGCGCAGTCTGTTCGACAAAATCAAAGAAATGTTTGAATAGACCGGTAAAGGAGGCGCGATATACCGGTGTACCGACAATTAATGCATCCGCTGCTTCAACGGCAGCCAGATCATCCTGCACGCGCTGTGGCAACTGCTTGCGGTAAATGGCGCCGCCCAGCAAAGGGGCAATTTCACTGAATTTAATAAAATGCACCTGAATCGGGGTGGCTTCGCCCAGTTCATCAATAATGGCTTGTACCAAAGCTTCGGTTTTAGACGGATGATTTAAGCCGCCCGATACTGCGACAATATTGAGTGGTTTGGTTGAATTGAAAACAGACATAGGCTTACCTGAATTGTGGTTGATCTCGGAATGTCTGTTATTAATCAATAGTTGAATTACCCTGTAAAATAAGCAAATACAGAAAAGTTATCTGTTTTTCAGATAACTTTAAAATGAGCAATTAATAACTAAATTTAATGAAATAAATAATTGAAATTTATACTTATATGCGACTCAGATAAGCATCTGAATCAGGCTGATAAATGTTATATCAAAATCAGATTTCCTATCTCAGATTTAAGAAAATGTAAGAAAATATGAATAATCGGACAAAAAATCTCGTTTAAGCCAAAAATAGTTCACTCTTGCATATCCTTAACCGCATTTGTATGGGTAGAATAGGAGCCATTGTGCACAAGATCTCTCATGTCACTTATGAATATTTTAATCGTTGATGATCATCCGCTGTTTCGTCATGCTTTAATTCAGGCTGTACGCTATAGCTTACCGCAAGCTCAAATTCATGAAACTGCTGCAGTCAATGAATTCTATGAACGTTTAGAAAAAGGACCTGAACCTGATCTTGTTCTTCTCGATTTAAATTTGCCAGGCGCTTCGGGTTTCTCTGCGCTGGTGCATGTGCGTGCACAATATCCTTCAATTCCGATTATTGTGGTGTCGGCACATGAAGAAGTGTCGATTATCCAGCGTGCCATTGCGCATGGTGCCATGGGTTATATTCCAAAATCTGCCCACCCAAGCCATATTGGCGAAGCGATTCGTCAGGTGCTGGAAGGCGAAATCTGGTTACCGCCAAACCTGCCGGCCAATGTCAATTTTGACCCGCGTGCTGCCGATGAAACTGCACTGGCAGAGCGGATTCAGTCCTTAACGCCGCAGCAGTTCCGTGTGTTGATGATGGTGGCTGAAGGTTTGCTGAATAAACAGATTGCCTATGAACTGGATGTTTCTGAAGCGACCATTAAGGCACACGTGACGGCGATTTTCCGTAAACTGGGCGTACAAAACCGTACCCAGGCGGTATTGGCGATTAATGCGCTGAATATTGAAGAAAAGAAAATCTAAATATTGAAAAATATATAAAAAGGACATCAAATGATGTCCTTTTTGTTTTGCAGATCGGCTAAGGCTTAAGCCAGACAATCCTGTTTCGGTGTGGCATCGGTACAGAACAGCGGATTCAAAGCGCATTGCAATTCATCAATCTGTTCCTGAGTCACATAGTCCTGAGATTTTAAGTAGTCGGCAATACGATCATCGCGCAGGCTTAAAAATGCCGGATCATAGACGCCTAAATCGACAAATAGCGCGGCAGTTTCCAGACTGTTAAAACGGTCCAAATAGACATCATTGCCATACATCAGGAAGATATGATCTTCATGGGAATGAATATCTACACCTAAACGCTGTGCCAGTTCATGCGGCGGGGTTTTGATAAACAGTAAATCGGACAGTTCATCAAACTGGCTGGTATCGAGTTCGGTTTTATCGGTTTTGACTTTGCCGAGCCAGGCTTTAAATACCAGGACCGCACCACCGCGCAGCAGCATGCTCCAGATCTGGTGACGGGTGGTGGCACCAAGACAGTCACATTCAGTTTCCAGCGAACGCAGCAGTTTCTGTTCCTGTTCAGACAGTTTTTCAAACAGGCCCAGTCCTTGTGGTTTATAGGCTGCCGGACTAAATACATCAAAATGCAGTTCATCAAAGACCTGTAAGGCCAGCGGTACAGCGGTTTGATAAATGGTATTCAGGGCTTCAATATGCGCATGTTCTAATTTGCTGTGCTGAAACAGGGTTTTCCAGTCGATGGCCGGCAACAGGGCATTGGCGCCATACTGACGGTGAAACTGTTGGTTCTGCTCATGACCTTGCTGTACTGCGCTTGAAAGATTCATCAAAAAACTCCTCTAGGCTGGATGATGATCAGCTCCGGACAGGACGTTCAGGGGCTCATCTCCAGACTAAACACTGATCTTTTCTTTTTAATGTCTTTTTTATGCGCGTATTGCTACATATCAGATATACGACTAAAGTCTAATGTGTATTTTTTAATCAAAAAATAATTTTAAAAATCATAAGATTAAAATTTTGTAACCAGGTATACAGCTGTACACTGAGATTTTTG
Source organism: Acinetobacter sp. Brlt_5 (assembly GCF_051949055.1). Lineage (NCBI taxonomy): Bacteria > Pseudomonadati > Pseudomonadota > Gammaproteobacteria > Moraxellales > Moraxellaceae > Acinetobacter > Acinetobacter sp. Brlt_5. The sequence goes on along the minus strand of NZ_JAYJLP010000005.1, from coordinate 108,814 downwards.
GTAGCCTTTGCCATAGTAAATAATTCAATGGAATTTTCTGCCAATGGCTGGCAGGCAGATAGCGCCTGTTTTGAGCAGTTTTGCCTAGCGGGCTGCAATAAATCGCCATTTTCAGGCCCAAAATACAAAACCTCTTTGTTGCCGAAGCCGCAAAGAGGTTTCAAAATATGTCAGCCTAAGCTGAAATTTTCAGACCGGATAACCAGGCTCGCAAGGAGGCCGGTTTCAGCGGTTTTTTCAGCAACACGATATTCAGCTCTTTTAGACGCTGCGGTAATTCCGGATCCGAATCGGCGGTAATTAATGCCACTGGTACATTTTCCTGACGGTTGGCCAGAATAAAGTCCAGACCGACTTTATTGTTATTTAAATGCTGATCGACCAGCCAGACCTGAATATTTTCCTGCTGGATAATCTCCAGGGCCTGTTCCGGTTCGGTGGCTTTAAAGACCTGATAGCCCCATTTGCCCAATAAGGTCGCCATGCCTTCTAAAATGGTTTCATCATTATCCAGACACAGAATCTTATAGGCCTTGGTTTTCAGCGGTACGGCCTGAACCGGTGCAGCCACGGCTTTAGGTGCATCCACCACCGGTACTTCAATCATGAAGCAGGAGCCCTGTCCGAGAGTGGAATAGACATAGACCGGATAATCCAGCAGGCTGGTCATACGCTGCACAATGGCCAGACCGAGGCCCAGACCCTGTTCACCCCACGGCGAGGTATGGCCGCAACGTTCAAATTCCTGGAACAGTTTAATGCGCTGTTCTTCGGCAATGCCGGGACCGGTATCCCAGACCCCGATGCGGATATGCTGCGGACGCTGTGCAGAACGTAATACCCCGACCACGACTTTGCCTTTGGCGGTATAACGCAGTGCATTGCTGACAAAGTTTTGGATAATCCGGCGAATCCATTGCGGATCGGTGTCAATCCAGAACTGGGCATCATGCACGGCAAACTGGATGCCACGCTGTGCAGCAATGGATTTAAATTGCAGTTCCAGATCACTGAGCAGGTCATGCAGTGGATAAAGCTGACGTTTTGGCTGAATGGTGCCGCCTTCTAAACGGGCAATATCCAGCAGCGCAGACAGCATACTTTCAGCCCCATGCAGCGCACGATCCAGCTGCTGCAAGGTTTTACGGTCATCATCTGACTGGATGCTTTGCTCCAGCGCGGTACTGAACAGACGGGCTGCGTGCATCGGCTGTAATAGGTCATGACTGGCCGCGGCAATAAAGCGGCTCTTGGACATATTGGCTTTATCGGCCTGTTCGCGCGCCAGCTGCTGTTCGGCCAGGGCATCGGCCAATTGCTGGGTACGGTCCTGCACGCGTGCTTCAAGGACCGCTTCATTTTCACGGAAGGCGGTAATATCGGCAAAGGTGGTCACGAAGCCGCCGCCTTCAATCGGATTACCGCGCATTTGAATTACGCGGCCATCTTTACGGATACGTTCAAACTCATGCGCACTGCCGACTTTCATCCAGTGAATCCGTTTACGCACGTGTTCTTCCACCGAGCCCGGGCCACATTCGCCGCGTTCGGCGTTATAGCGGATCAGGTCGGCAATTGGACAGCCGACATAGACAATATCTTTTGGATAATCAAACAGTTTTAGATATTGATTGTTCCAGGCCACCAAACACATGTTTTCATCGACCACGCTTACCCCTTGCGTCATGTGGTCGATCATGGTCATGATCAGATTCTGGTTAAAGCGTTGCCATTGGGAGGCCTGGTCAAGAATATTGGCGACCTGACCCAGTGCCAGACCATTGTTGACCATCGCCGTGGTGAGCAGGGTCCGTGCCGATGCCGCGCCAATGGTGCCGGCCAGATACTGTTCGGTAAAACGCCACCACATGCCGTTGGCATTGCTGTTTTCATTCAGCACCACATTATTCTGTTCACTGAACTGCCGGAAGGCCTGCATGGTTGGCTCATCGCCGGTAATGCGTTTGGCCAGCGTAATCAGGTCACCGACTTTTAAACGCGCCACATCCTGATGCGAATAGCTGACTTCATTGCTGGTGGTGTGCGATGGCAGCGGCTTGGTTTCATAGTAGAAGAAACTTTCAGCCTGAATCTGTTCAGCCACACTCGGGCGGAACATGCGCGATACCCAGACATACAGCAATAGGTTCAGACCAAGTGACCAGACCACACCATGTGTCAGCGGCGCAAATGATTCAAAACCTAACAGCGCTTCCGGACGTAAGCCATTAATGCCAAATGGACCGACGGTTAAATAGTACTGGGTAATCGCTGAGAACTGCTCTGGCAGACTGCGTAAAACTGTTGGCCAGAGCAGGGTATAGGCCCACATGATAAAACCGACAATCAGGCCGGCATAAACACCCTGTTTACTGCCGCCGCGCCAGTACAGCCCGCCAATCAGGGCAGGGGAGAACTGCGCTACCGCACTAAAGGCCAGTAAACCGAAGACCGAAAGCTGGTCAATATCATTAAAGAAATGGAAGAACAGGAAGCCAAGCAGCATCACTGCCAGAATACAGATGCGGCGGGTGAATTTCAGCACCAGTGGTAGCCGTTTGTCATGACGTGAAATCAGGCCCGAGCGCCACAGCGCCGGCATGATCAGGTCATTACTGAGCATGATCGACAGCGCCACTGAAGATACCAGCAACATCCCGGTTGAAGCCGAAAAACCACCCAGGAAGGCCAGTAAGGTCAGCCATTCCTGATTGTAGCTGAGCGGTAAGGACAGCACGGCGACATCCGGAATCATCAGATATTGCGGCGCTGCATGTAAGGCCCAGCTGGCAATTGGAATAATCGCGATGGTGGTTAAAATCAGATAAACGGCAAACCAGCGCCGTGCCCCGCGAATATGTTTTTCATCGCGTAATTCGACCACCGCCACGTGGAACTGGCGTGGCAAGCAGATAATCGCCAGTGCGGCCAGCAGGGTTTGCACCCAGAAAGTTTCCGGTACGCCCAACAGCTGCACTTCATGGAAGGTCTGGGCCACATCATTGCTGATCTGCTTCAGGTTATCGGCCGATTCAAAGACAAAGAAACCGGCCACACAGAGCAGGGCAAACAGCTTGACGAAAGATTCAAACGCCACCGCCAGCATTAAACCGCCGTGCTGTTCGGTGTTGGCAATTTGCCGGGTGCCAAACAGCATCGCCAGAATTGCCAGCAGCGCGGTTAAAAACAGTACACCATTGGTGGTACTTTCGACATGAGTGGTCTGATCCAGAATTACGGCAGCACTTAAGGCAATTGCGCGTAACTGCAGGGCCAGATAGGGAATAATCGCAATGACTGCCAGAATGGTCACCAGCGAGGCCAGGGCACCACTTTTGCCATATCGCGCTGCCACGAAGTCGGCAATCGAAGAAATGGCATGATGCTGCCGGACCCGTCCCAAACGGCGCCAGATGTCATAGCCAACCGCCACGAACAACAGCGGCCCTAAATAGATCGGCAGGAAGATGATGCCTTCGCGTACCGCTGCACCGGTGGCCCCATAAAAGGTCCAGGATGAACAGTAGACGCCCAAGGTCAGACTGAACAGCAGCATACGACCGCGCGTACTGAGGCGGCTCGCATGTTTTTCACCAAAAAATGCACAAATAAAAAGTAATGCAATATAAAGGGCTAACACCCCGATAATCAGCCAGCTGTTCATAATACCCGCGGTGTATTTATCTCGCGTTATAATACTCTATTCGTGAACGCATCAGTTTGAATTGCTCAAAATTTAACGACCAAAGTCTAAATTACAAGCACCCTACAAACTTGTTAGTTTTCATCATGAATATAATTCAAATTAAAAATTACGCCTAAGGCTGGGCGTTTCAAGGAGTAAAACTATGGATGAGGCTCAAGTAGATCGAATTCTACACAATCCAAAATTCAAAGAAATGGTTGCAAAAAAGCGTAATCTTAGCTGGACGCTCACCGCAATCATGTTAATCGTTTATGTCGGCTTCATGTTGTTAGTTGGCTATAACAAAGAGTTTCTATTATCTTCCATTTCTGGTGGCGTGACGACCTGGGGTATTCCACTGGGTCTGGGCATCATCGTGTTATCTTTCATTTTGTGTGCAGTGTATTCCTATATTGCGAATAACAAGCTGGATCAACTGAATGAAGAAGCAATGCGTGAAGTAGAAGCAATTGCACAACAAAAAGGACAAGACTAAGATGAAATGGACTTCATTGAAGGCGCAAGCTGCTGCAGCTTCAGCGTTGATGATGTCAGGTATGGCTTTTGCCGCACCTGATCTGGGCGCAGCAGAACAACAAGCCACCAACTGGCCTGCAATTATCATGTTCCTGATCTTTGTGGGTGCGACCCTGTTCATTACCAAATGGGCGGCGAAACAAACCACCAATACCAAAGACTTCTATACTGCCGGTGGTGGTATTTCAGGTTTCCAAAACGGTCTGGCCATTGCCGGTGACTATATGTCGGCTGCGTCTTTCCTGGGTATTTCCGCCATGGTGTTTATGTCAGGCTTCGACGGCTTGCTGTATTCACTGGGCTTCATGGTGGGCTGGCCAATCGTATTGTTCCTGATTGCAGAACGTTTACGTAACCTGGGTAAATACAACCTGTCTGACGTAGTTTCCTTCCGTTTATCAGAAAAACCGGTACGTACCCTGGCGGCATTCAGCTCGCTAGTCGTCGTCGCGTTCTATCTGATTGCACAGATGGTGGGTGCAGGTCAGCTGATCAAACTGCTGTTCGGTCTGAACTATAACATTGCAGTTGTGCTGGTTGGCTTATTGATGATGGCTTACGTTATGTTCGGCGGCATGCTGGCAACGACCTGGGTACAGATCATTAAAGCGGTACTGTTACTGTCTGGTGCAACCTTCATGGCCTTCATGGTAATGAAAGGCGTGGGCTTCAGCTTCACCAATATGTTTGAACAATCAATTCAGGTGTTCTCGAAGGTACATGACCTGAGCCTGGCTGATGCAGCCAATATCATGGGTCCAGGTAGCCTGGCATCTAACCCGATTGATGCGATCTCACTGGGTCTGGCATTAATGTTCGGTACTGCAGGTCTGCCACACATCCTGATGCGTTTCTTCACGGTAAAAGATGCCAAAGAAGCACGTAAATCTGTTGTGGTTGCAACCGGCTTTATTGGTTACTTCTACCTGTTAACCTTCATCATTGGTTTTGGTGCGATCCTTTATGTATCAAACAACCCACAATTCCTTGATGTTGCGAAAATGGCAGTTACTGGCAAGTTAGAACTTGTTGGTGGTAACAACATGGCTGCGGTGCACTTGGCTGATGCGGTTGGCGGTGACCTGTTCATGGGCTTCATTTCAGCAGTAGCATTCGCCACAATTCTTGCGGTGGTTGCCGGTCTGACCCTGTCAGGTGCTTCAGCAATCTCTCACGACTTGTATGCCAACGTATTCAAGAAAGGTCAAACTACACCTGAATCTGAACTGCGCATGTCTAAAATCGCAACTTTAGGTTTAGCGATCTTCGCGATGATTCTGGGTATTCTGTTCGAGAAACAAAACGTTGCCTTCATGGTGGGTCTGGCATTCTCGGTAGCGGCATGTGCGAACTTCCCGGTACTGGTTCTGTCGATGTTCTGGAAAGGTTTAACCACACGTGGTGCGGTAATTGGTGGTGTTGCAGGTCTAGTGTCTGCTGTCGTGCTGATCGTATTGTCGAAAGCTGTTTGGGTCGATACGCTGGCAATTTCTGATACACCAGTGGTGCCATTTAACGGTCCTGCAATCTTCGCAATGCCATTGTCATTCTTCTGCTGCTGGTTGTTCTCGATTACCGATAACTCTGCGCAAGCACAAGCGGAACGTAAAGCATTCGATGCACAGTTTGTCCGCTCACAAACCGGTATTGGTATCTCAGGTGCATCTGATCACTAAGATGAGCAGATATGCCTAAAAAAAGCCCCGCAAGGGGCTTTTTTATGGCTGCGGTTTTTGCTTGCTGGCCCAGTAGGCCTGTAGTTTGCGATATAGCGCTGATTCTTTTTCAAACCAGGTGGCTTTGGCATTCAGTAACAGCTTGGCGACCAGGTAGGCACCCGTGACCTGACCGACCACCGGTAGACCCAACAGCAGACCAATAAAGGCAATTTTACTGACCTTGATGCCAGATACTTTGGCCGCCATCCATTTAAATTCTGACCAGCTGATTTCCTGCTGCTGATAGTGCCGGAACAGTTCATAAATCGCCAGTGAAACACTGGCCACGGAGATGGCCGGAAAGTAGTCCCAGAAGTGTTCATCATTCGGGTCTTTGGCGGTAACAATTACATCAATCGCATCTTCCACGCTCTGGGTCAGCTCTTTGGTGCTGAGACCAGAACTTTCCAGACCCAACTGTGCCGCGATTTCTTCAGTGGCAAGCAACATTTCTTCAGGAGGGGCAGCAATCCAGTCTTTGCCGGTGCCAGTACCTTCGATGGCTTTTAGTTGCAGTTGCCAGCTTTCGCCGCTGTGCTGATCGGCCAGAAGCACATCAAAATCGGTATGGTCGTGCTGGTCCAGATACGCGGCATATAGACTGTCGCCATCTTCATGGTCCAGCCGTACAAACTCCATATCATGCAACATGCCTTTAACCGTCGATACCAGCCCGACAATCTGCTGCTCATCAAAACCCTGTAAATAAGCCTGAATATCTTCCAGAGGGGCGTTTGCCAGTTCAGCATGGCTGCGTCTTAATGCAGCCAGTACCGCCTGATCCGCTTCAGTCAGTTGCGGCGTGCGCGCGTTCCAGGCCAGTTTGGCCAATACGGTGGTGATGGCCAGCGCATCAAAATTTTTACGGAGATAGTGAATCGGAGAGGACGATCGGGTCATGGCTTAATCCTCTGGCTGTTGCAGCTGCTCTGCCTGAGTCTGTCCCTGTTTTTTACCTTGCTGGAACGCCTGTTTCCATACCGCTTTAATGCGTTCCTCACTGAGTTTTTCATTACGGGCTTTATGGGAAAAATACAGATCAGCCACTTTCATAATCGCAAAAGTCAGGCCGTAGACCAGTGGAATGGTCAGCAGGCCGCCAAAGCCAAAGGTCACGGTTTTCCAGACCCCCAGTGCAATCTGCTGCGCGGCGATGCCCAAACCCACCAGCCCGATCAGTTCCTTGACCCAGTCCAGCGCTTCATTGTCGGTCAGTTTAATACCGTGAATGGCAGCAATCCGGCTGGCAAAGTAGCCTTGTAAGGGTGTCAGAATCAGAATATCGGCAAAAGGCAGGGGCTGAATGGCGACACCGGCACAGGTGGCACAGGCCAGATGGGTGATTTTGGCAATTTTTTTATCCTGAGAAAGATCATCCCGGAATTCAATCTGGGTGATTTCTTGACGTACTTTTTCTGTAATTTTCATACAAAGGAGTGATCTGTCTGCGCTTTTAAGCATGCTATGGTAATCAGAACAAAAAAGAAAGTGATGTCCGCATTACACCAAGATACCCAGGATGTGCCCATGCAAGCATTCATTGATTTATGGAAAGGATTCCGGCTGTTGCCTTCGGCCTGGCTGCTGTTAATGCAGTTTTTTATTCTCGTGTTGTCGCTGCTCAGTCATCATGCCACCTATCGCGTGCTGATCTGGATGCTGGGCGTGGTGGTATTGCTGTTAATTGCCAAAGTCATTCGTCAGACCCCGATGTTTACTTTTTTAGGGCTGAGCTTTGTCACGGGCGCCTTGTTCTTTTCTCTGCTGATTGTGCTGGGGGTTAACAACCCGACCGTGCTGGTGATTAGTCATGCCTTTGAAGCCGCGGCCTATTTAAGTGCGGCCTATGGCTTGCTGCGTTATATGTTTGAAGACCGTTATCTAACCCGCGATGAACTGTTTGCCGCCGGCGCGGTATTCACCTTAATTGCCTGGGCGTTTGCCTTTGTTTATAACATTTGCCAGATTCTCGATCCTTCCAGTTTTTATCATCCGACCCAACCAGATTTGCAAAGCTGGCTGGATCTACTGTTTCTGAGTTTCAGTCTGCAGTCTGCCACCGGCCTGTCTGACCTGATGCCGATTGGTCCGGCGGTACGGGTGATTGCCATGCTGCAAATGTTTTGCGGAGTGATGTATCTGGCCTTAATTGTTTCCCGGCTGATTGCCTTGCAATACATTCGTCATTTGCCCAGAAATAAAGATTAATCATTGGCTAGCTATGCTGCTGTTACAGCTCCTCAATAGTGTTTTGGTTGTAATCGGACTAAGCTGTGCGCGAGTTTAAGCTCACGACACTCATCTTTTGTTCACCTTTGCGGTGAATGCTGCCCGGACCTGAAGCGTCTGTCTATCATCTTTAAAAATAAAATGGGGGAGTTATGCCTTCCGAAAAATTGCCCTGGTGGGGCAATATCAATCCGAATGTATTTATCAGTACGGTCGCGGTTATTGCGATTTTTCTGGCGGTGGTGTTGCTGGCGCCCAATAGTTTTGAACTGCTGACCCAGCGCATGAACCAGTGGATTACCGATTCTTTTAGCTGGTTCTATGTATTGTCGGTGGCGGTGTTTCTGATTCTGCTGATTTATATAGCACTGTCCGATATGGGTAAAATCAAGCTTGGTCCGGACCATAGCCAGCCGGAATATCATCAGGGTTCCTGGTTTGCAATGTTGTTTACCGCCGGGATGGGCATTGGCCTGATGTTCTTTGGCGTGGCTGAACCGGTGATGCACTATGTTTCACCACCGGTCGGTGAGCCGGCCACCATCCAGGCAGCGCAGCAGGCGATGCGCATTTCTTTTTTCCACTGGGGCATTCATGCCTGGGCCATTTATGCGCTGGTCGGGCTGGCACTGGCTTATTTTGCTTACCGGCACAATCTGCCGCTAAAAGTCCGTTCGGCCCTGTATCCGCTGATTGGCTCAAAAATTTACGGCCCGCTCGGAGATGGGATTGATACCTTTGCCACGCTCGGCACTGTCTTCGGAATTGCCACCACTTTAGGTTTTGGTGTGACTCAGATCAATTCGGGGCTGAATTATTTATTCGGGATTGAGCAAAGCGCCAGTACCCAGATGATCCTGATTATTGTGGTCAGCAGCATGGCGTCTTTATCGGTGTTTTTTGGCTTGGACAAAGGTATTAAACGGCTGTCAGAGCTGAATCTGGTGCTGGCGGTGGTGCTGCTGTTATTTGTATTTATAACGGGGCCGAGTATCTATTTACTACAAACCACCATTCAGAATATTGGTCAGTATGCCTCGAATCTGTTTCATATGACCTTCAATTTATATGCCTATCAACCGAGTGGCTGGATTGGGGGCTGGACCATCATGTACTGGGCCTGGTGGATTTCCTGGTCGCCATTTGTGGGACTGTTTATTGCCCGGGTGTCCAAAGGACGCAGTATCCGTGAATTTATTGTGGGAGTAATGCTGATTCCAACCGGTTTTACTTTGGTCTGGATGGGTTTTATGGGCAATGCCGCGCTGAATAGCATTTTGCATGAGGCGAACCTGCAACTGATGACCGCGGTACAGCAGGATTCCTCGGTGGCCCTGTTTGAGTTTTTAAGTAATCTGCCTTTTGCTTCCATCATGAGTCTGCTGGCGACCCTGCTGGTGATGCTGTTTTTTGTTACTTCGGCAGATTCGGGTGCGCTGGTCACAGATTTTCTCACTGCAAAAACAGAACATTCTCCGGTCTGGCAACGGCTGTTCTGGACCGTGTTGATGGCGGTGCTGGCGATTATCCTGCTATTGGCCGGTGGCCTGAGTGCGCTCCAGTCGGCCACCATTATGAGTGCCTTGCCATTTACCCTCATTCTGCTGCTGATGTGCTGGGGCCTGCTCAAAGCCCTACGGCTAGATGTCACCAAAATGAATGCCTTGCAGGAAGCGCGGATTACGCCGCGCGCCATTCATAATCCACGCAGCTGGCAACAGCGTCTGGGGCTGATCATGCATTATCCGCATAGCCAGGCTGAGGTAGAACAGTATATTCAGATTCAGGTACAGCAGGCTTTTGAGAATATTCAAAAGGAATTCCAGAAGCGGCATCTGACTGTGTCGATTGATTCACTAGAAGATGGCCTGCGTTTAAAGGTCGATCATCAGCATGAGATTAACTTTATTTATCAGGTGGTGTCCCGTGAAACTGTGCCGCCGAGCTTTATGCCAGAAGTTACGGCCGATGCGCCGTTTTATCAGGCTGAGGTATTTTTAAGAGAGGGCGGGCAGAACTACGATGTAATGGACTGGACCCAGGAAGATTTACTACAGGATATCCTGGATCAATATGAACGGCATTTATATTTCCTGAGTATTGTACGTAGTCCGGAATAATCATTTCTTTCAAACAAAAAAAGACGCTCATAGAGCGTCTTTTTTACATCAGTTTCTAAATCAGATTAGAAACGGAATTTAGCATTTAAGCCAACAGTTTGAGTATCTACTGCTGCATTTTCAGCGTTAGCATTTACATAGCTTGCGCCAACTGCAACTGCTGGAGTGATGAAGTAGTTTACGTTTGCACCCCAAGCTGAATCAATTAGGAAATCACCGCTAGTTTCAGCATAAGAAGCACCTACGCTAAGAGCAGGCGTTAAGTAAAGATCAGTTTTCAGGTTGTACGCTGTGCTTTCACCGTAAACAAGGCCAGTTTCAAAACCGATTGCCATGTTTGTACCATCAATTGCACCCACGTATTTAGTACGTGCAGTAATAGCATCTTGATCTTCATTGATTGTTAATGCTTCACCAACGGCTTTAACTGCACCATTTGCAAGTGTACCGAAGGCATCAACAGCCATTGTGTCAGCAATGCTGGTATAACCTACAGCAACCAGAAAGTTTGGTGCTAGCAATGCACCCACTTCTAATGCATAGCGGTCGCCATTGTCATCAGCAGTAAATTCATTTTTGCCATCGTTGTGCGTGTGGCTATAAGAAGCGCTTGCATAGGCTGGAACGAATTTTGTCGGAATGTAAGCTTCAGCTTTAGCACCGTAAACATGAGATTCTACATCTGAACGACCACCTTCACGTGGCGCATCGTATTGACCATATTGGTAAGCTAAAGAAAAGTTAGATGCTTGGTTTAAAAATGCAGCTTCAGCTAAAGGACCTTTAGTTGAATCAACATTTTTGAAGTAGTAAGTACCTTGAACTGCACCAGTAAAGTTTTGATCGTTTTCAGTTGTATCTAGGAATTCTGATTGACCTTGAACTTCAAATTGGTACGCTTGAGCACCGGTCATGGCTAATAATAAAGCTGTGGCTAAACCGAGTTTTTTCATGATAGTTACCAGTTTTGTTAAAAATGGATTAAACAATAGGCATTGTATTGTAACAATTTATTAAGTCAATGAAGACAAAGGAGATTATTTGGTTGAGTAATTGCTCTAAAATGCGTATAGGCGAAAAAGTAGTCAATTGATAAATCTGTTGTCAACCTAAAAAGTGTATAAAGAACAAGCGGCTAAATCTCATTTGCGAAAGAAAAGTGTTTGCTGCCTCACTTTTATTTATAGTTAATATGAATTGATTCAATATAAATTATCTATAAAAGCAATCTAATAAAAATGTGAAAAGCAGCGCATAAGGCTTAAAAAATGAAACTTAAGACCAAGATTATGTAGCTGAAATTGATAACGCTTTACTTTTTTTCTACGTTTTCTGGTTTTTATAGGTCTAAATTCGCTGACTATTAATACTGGTTAAACTAAAAGCAGACTATTTTAATAGGCTTTACAAAAAGTGTGATAAGTATCATAATGGCTAGGTAAAGTTATACCGTTTGGTTAGCTTTATCGAAATTGTGATTTCGGTCATGATTTTTCTTGATGCAGGACTAGAGGTTAGAGGAACTGCACTGAGATTCTCCACAAAGTTTTACTTTTTATATGCCCAGCTTTCCCCAAGGCTGGGTTTTTTTTATGCCTGAACCCTGTAGTCAGGATTAAAAACCGCTTAAGTATAAATTTATTGTGCACTGTGTTGGTGCAATATTTCTTGAATTAAAAAGCGCTATTGAATATATGACCATAAAAAAATCCCGGTTTTCAACGAAAACCGGGATTTTTTAGCCAAAATTTGCGGGAAAATTTAAAATTCTGCTGAGGAATATCTAAAGTCGCCCCAATGCGGTGCATTATGCACTTATTTGATGCAGCTGTAAAATGTTTTCTTTAATTTTTTATACAATTTTTAAAACCTTATTTTTATTATATAAATCATTGGCTTATATTTAATTTTTAAGAGAATGCAATCTCGGTTGCCCTTCAAAAAAAATAGAAACTTACTCTATTTTCGTCGGTTTTTATTCAACTTAATCAATAAATTTGTTAGCCTTGTCACAATTTTTTAGTTATCTTGCTGATTTATTCGACTTATAGTTGAATGAACGCTACCGCTGTCCTGTTATTTTTTCCTCAGCAGTGTGGTCATCCGCTTCAGGTCGTTGATCTGCGCTTGTTGATTCAATACGTTCAGTTCATGCTCATGGTAGTGAGGTTATAAACATGTCCCATCGCTTGCATTCAGAGAATACTAAGCAGCGTCTGTTTATTTCTATGCTCATTATCATCCTGTCGATTCTGTTTATTTCGGTTCCAGTGACACTGAAGAGTTATCGCTCTTATCAGCAGTCCGATGTGGTGCTGACCGAAATTTCAGTCTTACGTCATGTGGCCGATCTGGCTAACGAGATTTCACGCGAACGTGGCCCCGCCAATAAGGTCATGTCCAGTACTCCAGATGAACTCAGTGCCAACCTGAAAGAGCTGACCCTGTTTCGAGAGCGGGTCGATCTGCAGATTGAACATACCATGCAACTGTTAAACAGCGCCGGTTTTGCTGCACAGGCCAATGCCTTGACCACCGATTTAACACCGGCTTTGGCAAAAGGACGTGCTGCGGTGGATGCCTATGCAGCACAACCCTATGCCCAGCGCAGTTCAGCACAGCTGGATCAGGCCATTCAGGCTATGTTTCATGCCTGGGATGAAGTCTATGAGGTGCTGAAGCATGTCATGATGCAGTCGGAAGGCAAAAAGACCATGCTGTCGGAGTCCTATAGTCTGATTCTGGTACTGGCCGATTTACGTGATCAGGCCGGACGTCTGGCCTCGACGATTATGGCGGCAGTGACTTTTAAAGAACCGATTTCTGAACAGAACCTGGCCTATTCCTTACAGAGCCAGCGACAGTCTTATTATTTATGGGATCTGGTCAACTCGATTCAGCCTGAACAGCACAAAACGCCTGAATATCTGGGACTGCATCAACAGGTTAAACAAAAATATCTGGATCAGGGGGTTCCCATTGTCAGCCAGCTGATTGAAGAAAGTCTGCATGCGCGCCCGTATTCATTAAGCGGAACTGAATTGACTCTGAAGATTGTCGATAAATTTACGACAGTGGTGAATCTGCAGAAATATCTGCTGGATTATAGTGTCTGGCTGGCTCAGCAGGAGCGTCATGCTGCCTGGCAGCAGTTTATCCTGACGCTGTCGGTGTCGATTATTTCCTTGCTGGCGGCGCTGTTTACCATGGTCTATGCGCGTTTTAAGGTATTTAAACCTTTAATTGAAGCGCGGGATCTGATTTTAGAGTTATCTGAAGCCCAGCCGCAGACGGCCACAGCTCCAGATTCCTCACCCACCTCTTTATTTGCTGCGCTCAAGCAGTTGCAGGCACGTTTGGCTGAACGGGATTTGCTGGAATTCCAGCTACGCAATATGGCCAATACCGATACCCTGACCGGAGTTTCCAATCGTCTGGCGCTGGAAGAATATATTCAATATCTGAACCAGAATCCGGACAAGCTCCATCAAACCGGTTTAATTATTATTGATATTGATGACTTTAAAGAGGTCAATGATCAGTATGGGCATATTGTCGGAGATCGGGTGATTCAGGGAATTGCCGAAGTGTTAAAACACAGTGTGCGTTCATCTGATCTGATTGTGCGTTATGGGGGCGATGAATTCCTGATTCTGATTGAGCAGATTGATCTGGACGGGGCCTTGAGTATTGCCGAGAAATTACGTCAGGAAATTAGCCAGAATGTTCTGACCCTGCCGGGACTGGACACGCCGTTAAATATTTCTGTCAGTGCCGGGGTCGCCGCAGATGCAGGCAGCTGGATGGAACTGTTTGGCCGGGCAGATCACTCCTTATTTAAGGCCAAAGAGAAGGGGCGGAATAGGGTGGAAAGTATGCTCTAAACCGTAAATTAAAATAGAAAAATATTTTAAATATATATCTTGATATTTTTCAGGTGAATCTAATAACAAAGAAAAGGGCTCCTCAGAGCCCTTTCATTTTATTTTAACATCGGTTTCAGGAATTTTCCGGTATGGGAGGCTTTCACTTTCACCACCTCTTCCGGGGTACCTTCGGCAATAATCATCCCGCCGCCGGCACCGCCTTCCGGGCCTAAATCCACAATCCAGTCTGCGGTTTTAATCACATCCAGATTGTGTTCAATCACCACAATGGTATTTCCCTTGTTGCGCAGCTCATGCAGGATGTCCAGTAGTTTGGCAATGTCATGGAAATGCAGACCGGTGGTTGGTTCATCCAGCACGTACAGGGTTTTACCGGTATCCCGTTTTGCCAGTTCGCGTGCCAGTTTGACCCGCTGCGCTTCACCACCAGATAAGGTGGTGGCTGACTGACCCAGACGGATATAACCTAAACCGACTTGATTCAAGGTTTCCAGACGGCGGTGAATCACCGGAATGGCATCAAAGAAATGCATGGCATCTTCGACCGTCATTTCCAGCACATCGGAAATATTTTTGCCTTTGTAATGCACTTCCAGGGTTTCGCGGTTATAGCGTTTGCCATGGCAGGCATCACAGGGGACATACATATCCGGCAGGAAGTGCATGGCGACTTTAATCATGCCATCACCTTCACAGGCCTCGCAGCGTCCGCCTTTGACGTTAAAGGAGAAACGGCCCGCCGCATAACCGCGGCCTTTGGCTTCAGGCGTCTGGGCAAACAGTTCACGAATTGGGGTAAACAGACCGGTATAGGTGGCCGGATTGGAACGCGGGGTGCGGCCAATCGGACTCTGGTCAATATCCACCACTTTATCCAGGAATTGCAGTCCTTCAATGGTGTCAAACTTTTCCGCGCTGAGCGTGGTGGCGCCATTCAGCTGGGTTGCGGCCAATGGCAGCAGGGTACGGTTAATCAGGGTCGATTTACCCGAACCGGATACCCCGGTAACACAGGTCATCACGCCTAAAGGCAGGGTCAGATCGACATTTTTCAGGTTATGGCCGCAGGCGCCCATCAGCTTGATCTGCTCATCTGGTTTCGGTGGCTGGGTGCGCTGTTTCGGCACTTCAATCTTGAGCTTGCCCGACAGGTATTGACCGGTCAGGGAATTGGCATTGGCTGCCAGTTCCTGATAGGTACCTTCAGCAATCACATTCCCGCCATGCACGCCGGCGCCCGGCCCAATATCAATAATATGGTCTGCGGCACGAATCGCATCTTCATCATGTTCGACCACCAGTACGGTATTGCCCAGATCACGCAGGCGAATCAGGGTTTCCAGCAGGCGGTCATTATCACGCTGATGCAGACCAATAGACGGTTCATCCAGCACATACATCACGCCCATTAAACCGGCACCAATCTGCGACGCCAGACGGATGCGTTGGGCCTCACCACCCGAGAGCGTTTCGGCAGAGCGTGACAGACTCAAATAGTTCAGGCCGACTGAGACCAGAAAGTGCAGACGTTCACGGATTTCCTTAAAAATCTTGTCGGCAATTTCGCCTTTGGCACCTTCCAGATTTAGGTTCTGATAGTAATGCTCGGCGTCACCAATCGACATTTTGGTAATCTGGCTGATGGTTTTGTCTTTGACTCGCACATGACGCGAAATTTCATTCAGACGTGAACCATCACAGGCATCACAGGCGGCATTGGAGAGATACTGCGCCAGGTCATCGCGGACATAATTACTTTCCGTTTCACGATAGCGGCGTTCCAGATGTGGCAAAATTCCTTCAAACGGCTGTACCCGGTTGTGACGACGACCACGTTCATCGACATAGCTCAGGTCAATTTTTTCCCGGCCACTGCCGTAGAGGAATTTTTTCTGGGTGTCTTTGTCCAGTTCATTCCAGGGCGTATCCAGCGAAAAATCATAATGATCGGCAACTTTTTGCAGCATGCCATAATAATAAGGACGCTGACGGTCCCAGCCACGAATTGCACCCTGGCTTAAAGAAAGTTCCGGATTGGGAATGAGTTTGTCGGCACTAAAATGGCTGCGTGTGCCCAGACCATCACAGACCGGACAGGCACCAAACGGGTTGTTAAACGAGAATAGGCGCGGTTCCAGTTCGGCCACGGCACGGTCACATTCCGGGCAGGAGTGTTTGGCCGAGAATACCCGGTCCGGATGTTCGCCTTTCATCCACGATAAAATCGCAATATCTCCACCTAAACGTAAAGCGGTTTCAAAACTTTCGGCAATACGGTTGCCCAAATCATCCCGGACTTTAAAGCGGTCGACCACCACTTCAATGCTGTGTTTTTTCTTTTTGTCCAGTTCTGGCGGCGGATCAATCTCCATAATTTCGCCATCTACCCGGGCACGGACAAACCCCTGGCTTTGCAGCTGTTCAAACAGATGGGTATATTCGCCTTTACGTTCACGCACCACCGGTGCCAATAGTAATAGGGCGGTGCCTTCTTCCAGACCTTTGACTACATCGACCATTTCAGACACGGTCTGCGCCACCATCGGCAGGTCATGTTCCGGACAGTAGGGCGTACCCACGCGTGCATAGAGCAGACGTAAATAGTCATAAATTTCGGTAATGGTGCCGACGGTAGAACGCGGGTTGTGGCTGGTCGATTTCTGCTCAATGGCAATGGCCGGACTTAAGCCTTCAATCGAGTCGACTTCCGGTTTTTCCATTTGTGACAGGAACTGGCGCGCATAGGCCGAGAGCGATTCGACATAACGGCGCTGTCCTTCGGCATACAGGGTATCGAAAGCCAGGGAAGATTTACCTGAACCGGAAAGTCCCGTAATCACCACAAACTTGTCGCGTGGAATATCAAGGTTCACATTCTTCAGGTTATGGGTACGTGCGCCTCGAATACGGATATGACTTTGGCTCATGCAATGATCCTAGAAAATTCATTTAAAACCTCTATATGATAGCGCATGAAAAATGTTCAAGTGCAGGCTTAAGGTATTTCTACGTCAAATTATGTCGGTTGATTGCAAATAAAGGCCAAGATCTGAAAACGACAAGGATAAAAAATTGTCAGGATAAAGAATGTAGGGATCAAAGCGCACAAGAATGAAAGAGAGCTGTCGGCCCTTGTGCAAGTCTGCTGATCTTGCACCAGGGCGAGTAATCAAAGATTAGTTGCTGCTGTCCAGTCCCGGCCAGTTACGCTGTGCATAGGCACTGTCCCAGAACAGCCATTCCAGTTCAGCAGCACGGGTATAGGCCTGACGCATTTTCGCCAGTGTGTCTTCATCACAGCGCTCGGCCACGCGGTCAACCGTGGCAATCACATTGCGCACTGCGGTATGGAATTCTTCGCCGGCATAGGTATCGACCCAAGCCTGATATGGGTTGTTGGCGACCGAGTTACCGACAATATCTTTACCGACTTCGGCATAAATCCAAAAACATGGCAGCAACGAGGCTAGCACCACCGGGTAGCTTTCTGACCAGGCGGTCGAAGTCAGATAAGAAGTATAGTGATGACATGCCAGCGTCAACGGTGTCTGCTCAAATTGCTCTTTGCTAATGCCAAAATCCTGCATAAAGCCGTTATGTAGCGAACGTTCCACCACAATCGCTACCTTGGCGGCTTCGGCAAACTGGATCACATCATCGGCATCAAAGGCTTTGGCAGCACACACCGCCAGCGCGCGGCCATAGGCCAGTAAATAATGCGCATCCTGAATCACATAGTGGCTAAAGGCCTCACGACTTAGGCTGCCTCGCGCCAGTTCCTGGTTAAAGGGTAGGGCCAGGGTGTTTTGATACAGTTCTAAATTCTGTTGCCACAATTGTTCAGAAAAACGCATGTCCGGTTCCTGTAAAGCATCAAGATCAATGCCCAAAGACTAGCATACTTGCGCTGCAAAGATGAGCCGCTTTGATTTGTATCAGAATCAACAAAAAAGCATACGAAGTGTTTTGGCATCGTCATGAAAAAGCGTCATAATAGCGGCCATATCTCTATCGCCGAGGTCCTGCATGTCTTCAGCAGGATGCACGCGGCGCATTCGGTGTAATTCAAGTTTAATATTTACCGAATTTCTTTATCTAATAATGTCATAGGTCGATTTGTCATGATGAAACATTTTGGTTTCTCTATTGCATTTACGATCGTGTGTCTCGGTTTGTCTGCTTATTGGGGCTATACCCACGGCCCGGAAGCAGGCCTGAAAACCATGTTCACAGCACTGACCATTACGGCCATTCTCGCCATTATGGAAGTGTCGTTATCGTTTGATAACGCGGTTGTTAACGCATCAGTCCTGCGCGGTTGGGACCATTTCTGGAAAATGCTGTTCCTGACGGTCGGGATTCTGATTGCCGTATTCGGTATGCGTTTAATTTTCCCGGTGGTGATTGTTGCCGTCACAGCCGATATGGGCATGATGGAAGTGGTGCAGCTGGCACTGAATAATCCGAAAGAATATTCGGCCAAATTAATGGCACATCATCCTGAAATTGCAGCATTTGGTGGTGCCTTCCTGTTAATGGTGTTCCTGAACTTCTTCCTCGATGATGAAAAAGACACCCACTGGTTCCGCTGGATTGAGCGCCGTTTATCCAATCTGGCCAGTGTACCGGCCATGTCGGTCTTTATTGCACTGGTGGCCTTGCTGATCATGGCGGCCAATGTGGTCGAAGATAAACGTCTGGTGGTGACCATGGCCGGCATCTGGGGCATCGTGATCTATATTGGCGTACAGGTATTGAGTCATTTACTGGGTGGCGAACCTGAAGTCGATGAAAACGGCAATGCGATTCGTCATGATGAAAATGGCGTGCCGACCGGTGTGGTCAAAGCCGGTATTGGTGGCTTCTTGTATCTGGAAGTGCTGGATGCCTCGTTCAGTTTTGACGGTGTGATTGGTGCTTTCGCGATTACTTCAGACGTGGTGATTATCATGCTCGGTCTGGCGATTGGTGCGATTTTCGTGCGTTCGATGACCATTTATCTGGTAGAAAAAGGCACCCTGGATGCCTATATTTACCTGGAACATGGTGCGCATTATGCGATTGGTGCACTGGCCTTTATCATGATTGCCAGCGGAACCGGTTTACATGTCCCGGAAGTGGTCACCGGCCTGATTGGTGTGGCCTTTATTGTCTGGGCGGTATTTGCCTCAATTCAATATAAAAAACGTCAGGCACTGCACTAAGTTGCAGTTTGATCTGAAGAAGGTGCAAACAATTGCACCTTTTTTTATGACTGGCAGTTCAGATGCAGAATATTGTGCTGAATATCGCAGCATCTGCAGCATGAATGATGTAGGATATTCGCATACAAAATTGTTGCACTTAGCCTATTGATATGATGAATGCCTTAGAACGCCGTTCAACTTTTGCCTTAAGCAGTATTTTTGCCTTACGCATGTTGGGTCTGTTCATGATTATTCCGGTTTTCTCGGTGGCAGGGCAATCCTATCAATATGCAACTCCGACCTTAATTGGTCTGGCGGTTGGGGTGTATGGTCTGACCCAGGCCATTTTACAGATTCCATTTAGCCTGATTGCCGACCGCTATAGCCGTAAACCGCTGGTGGTGCTTGGACTGTTACTGTTTGCTTTAGGCGGTGCCATTGCTGCAATGTCAGAGACCATTTACGGGGTCATCATTGGCCGGGCCATTGCCGGTGGCGGCGCAGTCTCTGCCGTGGTGATGGCTTTACTGGCCGATGTCACCCGGGAAGAACAGCGCACCAAAGCCATGGCCATGATGGGCATGAGTATTGGTTTATCCTTCGTGATTGCCTTTAGTGCCGGGCCGTGGCTGACCGGACTGGTTGGTATTTCCGGGCTGTTCTGGGTGACCACCATTATGGGACTGGCGGCCATTGCCATGTTGCTGCTGGTGCCTAAAGTCACGCGCCATCATCGTAATTTCCAGCAGGGCTATTTGCCGCAGCTCAAACAGGTGCTAAAAATGGGCGATTTAAACCGCTTGCATCTGTCAGTGTTTACCCTGCATTTACTGCTAACGGCGATGTTTATTTATGCACCGCCGCAGCTGATTGAATATGCCGGTCTGCCATTGTCCAGTCATGGCTGGGTGTATTTGCCGCTGCTGGTGCTGAGTCTGTTTTTTGCCTTCCCCAGTATTATTCTGGCGGAAAAATATCGCAAAATGCGCGGTATTTTCCTGACCGCGATTGGCGGGATTATTCTTGGCCTGATCGTGATGATTTTTGGTTTTGAATCTAAATATATCCTGCTGATTGGACTGGGCCTGTTTTTTATTGCCTTTAACGTGATGGAAGCGCTGTTACCGTCCTGGTTATCGAAGGCGGCACCGATTCAATCCAAAGCCACTGCAATGGGCGTCAATGCCAGCAGCCAGTTCCTTGGCGCCTTCTTTGGCGGCATGATTGGCGGGCAACTGTTACTGCTGAATAACACGGCGATGGGTTGGAGTATTCTGACCGCAGTTGCTATAATTTGGCTGCTGATGAGTTTTGGTCTGGCCCAGCCGCGTTATCTGTCGTCGATGGTATTTCGCCTGCCTGAGGCCAAACAAACGGATGAGTGGACTTCTCAACTTTTGGCCATTCATGGTATTGAAGAAGTCGTGGTGATGTCTGAACAGCAAGTTGCCTATATAAAAGTCGATAAACAGCAAATTGATGATACTGCGCGACAACAATTAACGCACTTGTTGGGTAAAGAGGTAGCCATTTAAGCATAACTCTTATAAAGTAAATAATAGAAACAAATAGGAAGAATACAGCTGATGCGTGGTGTAAATAAGGTCATTTTAGTTGGTACTTTAGGTCGAGATCCAGAAACAAAAACTTTCCCGAATGGTGGCTCGCTTACTCAATTTTCCATTGCCACCAGTGATGCGTGGACCGATAAAACCACCGGTGAGCGTAAAGAGCAAACCGAATGGCACCGTATTGTGCTGCATAACCGTTTAGGTGAAATCGCGCAGCAATACTTACGCAAAGGTTCAAAAGTCTATATTGAAGGTTCATTGCGTACCCGTCAGTGGACCGATCAGAATGGTCAGGAACGCTACACCACAGAAATTCGTGGCGAGCAAATGCAGATGCTGGACTCTGGTCGTCAGCAAGGTGAGCAGGGCGATAATGGTTTTAGCCAGCCACGTTTTAACAATAACCAGGGCGGTGGTTATAGTAATAACAACCAGGGTGGCTATGCGCCGCAAGCTCAAGGTGGTTTTAACAACAATAATGCTGGTGGTGGCTATGGCAACCAGGGCGGTTATCAGCAACCGAAACCAGCTCCTGCTGCAACGCCTGCACCGGCAGATTTGGATGATGACTTACCGTTCTAAGGTCATCATCTTAAGCAGAAATTGATAAAAACCCTTTGTTTTGGCAAAGGGTTTTTTATTGCCTGTGTGAAAAGTAGGATAGATCAATTGAGGAAAACGATAAAAACTTCAATGGAGATAGAATATTTAAATCTGTATTTCCGATTATTTTTATAAAAAAGTACTGTTTTACCGATTTGCATCAGTTTTGTATTCTAGCTTCACAAGATAAGCAATCCCCACAACGCACTGAGGAATACAAAATGAGTTTAATCAATACCCAAGTGAAAGCCTTTAACGCTACTGCTTACCAGAATGGTCAATTCATTGAAGTGTCTGAGCAGGACATGATGGGTAAATGGTCGGTGGTATTTTTCTATCCTGCAGACTTTACCTTTGTCTGTCCAACCGAATTAGGCGATCTGGCTGATCATTATGCTGAATTCCAGAAAATGGGCGTTGAAATTTATGGCGTATCCACTGATACCCACTTCACCCATAAAGCCTGGCACGATACTTCAGACGTGATTGGTAAAATCCAGTATCCGCTGATTGGCGATCCAACCTGGACTCTGGCAAAAAACTTTGAAGTGTTAATTGAGGCTGAAGGTCTGGCTGACCGTGGTACTTTCGTGATTGATCCGGAAGGTACCATCCAGATTGTTGAAATTAACGCTGGCGGTATCGGCCGTGATGCCCAGGAACTGCTACGTAAAGTCAAAGCAGCGCAATATGTCCATGCACACCCAGGTGAAGTTTGCCCGGCAAAATGGAAAGAAGGTGAAGCAACCCTAGCACCGTCAATCGACCTGGTCGGTAAAATCTAATCCAGTTGTATTCATCTTCTGATGAAAATCCAGAACTCCGGTTCTGGATTTTTTTGTCTGTTGAAACAGAAACCAGCAGAATCCGGATACGCCCGGATGATTCTATTCTTGCAATGCAGTATGCCAGATTTGCGCTAGCTGGCCGCACTACAAAGGCTTAACATGAAACGATCAATTCTCCTTGCAGGCGCAGGACAGTATGAAAAAAATAATTGGTTTATATCGAAATAAAAACATGCACTGGGTCGGTGATGGTTTTCCGGTACAGAACCTGTTTGCTTATGACCGTTTAGGTCAGGCCATCAGCCCGTTTTTAATGCTCGACTATGCTGCGCCTTATCCGTTTGAGGCGACGAAAGCGCAGCGTGGTGTGGGTTCACATCCGCATCGTGGCTTTGAAACTGTGACTCTGGCCTATCAGGGTGCCGTCACCCATCAAGATTCGGCCGGTGGCGGGGGCACCATTCAGACGGGTGATGTGCAGTGGATGACAGCCGGTGCCGGCGTGGTGCATGAAGAGTTTCATTCTGCCGATTTTGCCGAAGCCGGTGGACTGTTTGAAATGGTCCAGCTCTGGGTCAATTTGCCAGCCAAAGACAAAATGACCGCACCGCGTTATCAGGCCATTGCCGCTGCCGATATTCCCCGAATTGAACTGGACGATGCCGCCGGGCACCTCCGGGTGATTGCCGGGAACTATTTAGGTCACACCGGGCCGGCACAGACCTTTAGCCCGGTCAATGTCTGGGATGGCAACTTGCACAAAGATGCACAAACCTTTGTGCATGTCCTGGTGACTCACAATGTCCTGCTGCTGGTGAATGGCAATCAACAGGTGCAGGACAGTTCTATCGTGATGTTTGCCCGCGATGCCGAGCCGACCATTCAGTTGCAGGCGCAGCAGGAAACACAGTTTTTAATTCTGACCGGTGAGCCATTAAATGAGCCAATTCAAGGCCATGGTCCTTTTGTGATGAACAGCAAACAGGAAATTATTCAGGCCTTTGAGGACTTTCATTCTGGTAAGTTTGGCCAAATTCCGCCGCAAAGCTAAGCATTCAGCGATCCTGCTGCGAAAAGAAAAAAGCCTCTGATAAAAATCAGAGGCTTTCTTGTTATTGCGCTGTTAAGTTTCTTGTTTTATCTCATTTGTATCATTATCTGTAATGATTTTATGTGATGTGGTTGTCATTATTGTGTGGAGCGTATACTAGCGGAAAGCACGCACTTTGTAAAACAACTATTCTAAAACTGGTTAATTTATACCTATTGTTTTTAAATGATTTTTAAAAATTAATAAATAAAATTTCAGGTATTTCTTACATTTACACGGGGCTTGAAAATACGTTAAAAAATGTAACAGAAGTGGCATTTTAGAACTTTATTACACTTTGTAAAAAGGGTGAATCTGGTAGTTTTTAATAGCTCATTTTGGCAAGGCATGGTTCATAATTTCGGTCAATGTTTTCATTAACGGATAAGACGTTTTGGATATTGCAGTCATCGGTAGTGGCATGGCTGGGCTAGCTACCGCAAGAATTCTTAAAGATGCAGGGCATAACATTACAATTTTTGAAGCTCTGCCTGGACGTGGAATGGACAGCCACAGTACTGAGTTTGAAGGCGGTTTAATTGACGCACCGCTGCGGGTCATGAATCCGCATTTGTGGAAAAACACGCTCAGTTTAGCCACTTATCTGGGTATTCCGACCTTCCCGGTACGGACCTATATGGCCTGTAGCTGGTTGTTTGAGGACCGGACCGAAACCTGGTTAACCACCTCGCGTACGCGTATCGGGAATTTCCCGATTATCAATAACCGTAAAGGCTTGCAGCAATACGGCTGGCGTCTGGTTAAAGGCATGTTGCAGTTAAAAACGGCAATTGCCAAATTCTTCCGGTCGAAGAATCAGGACATTACCCTGGCCGAGTTCATCAACCAGAATGAAATTGAAGAAGTGTTCTGGCATGGCGCGGTAATGCCGGTGTTGTACACCATCTGTACCTGTAACCCGAAAACCATTGGCGAATGGCCAGCGAAGCCGCTGTTGACCTTCTTGCGTCAATTGACCGATGGTGATGCGCTGTTGCGTATTCAGGGTGGCACTCCGGCGCTGGTGAATAAGCTGATTGAAGGTATTCATATCAAGAGTGGTTCACCCATCACCCATATTAGCCAGCAAGATGATCAGGTCTATGTCAAAAATGCCGAAGGCGAAACTGCGGTATTTGACCGTGTGGTGGTGGCCACCCCAACCACCAATATCGAGAACTTCCTTGATCGTGAACAGTTTGCCGAAGATATTGCCTTGTTAAAGCAGTTCAAGTTTGAACAGGGCGAACTGGTGATTCATACCGATAGCACAGTGATGCCGCCAAAACGCAAAGACTGGTCGGTACTGAGCTATATGATGGACCGCAAGTTTACCCGTCAGCAATTTACTGTCTGGCTAAACTCGATTGAGCCATCGCTGGTCGGTAAAACGCCGGTGTTCCAGACCTGGCGTCCGGTCACGCCTATTGATCCGAAGAAAGTCATTTCTTCTGTCACCCTGACCCGTGCGGTGGTGGATTCAAAAACCGTGGCACTGAACAAAGAATTGCAACAGCGTCATAAAGTCGCTGATCGTAAGGTGTTCTTCTGTGGTTCATGGTCATGTGACGGCTTGCCAATTTTAGAATCAGCCGTGACTTCAGCCATGCATATTGCAGAAATTTTTGGTGCACCGTTGCCGTTTGTGGGCTTAAAACCTAAAGTAGAGGTTGCTCCCCAACTCGGCTATTAATCTATGCGCTGGCTTCAGGCAATTTTTCGACAGGCTCCTTCCTATAAATATGCAATCAATGCAGCGCTTTTGGGAGATCCTGCCGAGTTGCCCTGGAGCAATCTGGGCTACTGGCACTCATCTGCACAGGACTATCCGGCGGCGTGCCAGCAGCTGGCCGATCATTTGGCCGAAGCCGTTCAGTTGCAATCCACAGATCGGCTGCTCGATTTAGGCTGTGGACAGGGCGCCAGCCTGTTGCACTGGCAACAGCATTATCAACTCTCAAATATTACCGCCGTTGAACTGCAAACGACCTGTGTCGAGCAGATTCAAGCGCGCTGGCCAGAGCTGCCCATCTATGCGCAGTCTTTTTTAAATTTAAAAAATCTCATGCCTCTGGCGCCGTTTGATGTGGTGCTGTGTATTGATGCGGCCTATCATCATGCTTTGAATTCATTTCTGGATGCCGTGCAACCGGTTTTAAATTCAAAAGGCCGTCTGGGTTTTCACACCCTGATACTGTCACCGCAGTTTTTAAATTCAAATACTGTGCAGCAGCATTCTTATCGCGCTTTATTAAAGGCGGCGGATGTGTCGTTGCCGGAACTGAAAACCGCAGTACAACTGGAGCAGTGTTTGCAGGAACGCGGTTTTACCCAGATTCAGATTGAAGATTTATCTGCACCAGTGTTAAACGGATTTGCCGAATATATCCAGCAGCTGCACTGGCCGCAGCACAGTCCAGGTCTGGACCGGATCAAGATTGCCATGACCGCAAAGCTGTGCCGACGTTTATATAAAGATGGCTTGGTGAGATATGTGCAAGTGACCGCACACACGCAATAAAGCAGAAAAAATAGCGCCATAAAAACAACAAAGGCCCACTAAAATAGCGAGCCTAAGAAAATGGTGCCGGCACACGGATTCGAACTGTGGACCTACTGATTACAAGTCAGTTGCTCTACCAACTGAGCTATGCCGGCATTGTGGAGTTGCATTTTACAGATTTTTAATTCGGGCGCAAGCGAAAAAATAAGCAATTAAAAGTAGGCGACAGGCGCTGTTTTATTTTTATCCAGCTCTTGTTTTCGCGCTTAAACATCGTGGAAGAGGCAAGTTTCTGCTCAAGACAACAATAGCTCACGTTCAGGGTGAGCTATTGTTTTGAATTTAAAATAAAGGGGGGTTAAGTGCCGCAGAGGCGTGCTACTTGCTCCTTAAAATACGGTCTAAATCTTGTGCACATTCTTCAAGGGTAAAAGCCATATCGAGTTGCATTTGTGGTTTGAGTTCGTTGGCGAGAGATCTCCACTGCTCAATAAGTTTAAGGGCTTTTTGAATTTTATGTCGATTGAGGTCTTTGGCGATGGTGGGGGTATAACCACCACGTTTGGCATTTTTAATTTGTTTGACATAATTTGCGCTGTTATTCATGCTCGCTCCCGAATAGCAGTTTTTTGACTGATTGGCTTTAAACATCTTTTTTGGCACGATTAAATGAAGAATATTTTTTAAGTTAATAGTTTTAAACAGTTGTTTATTTTGCCTATTGTTCTCCTTGTTCTGTTTAGGTCTGTGTTTAACATAGCACAATGCTTGCTGCTGTAAAGCTTGCGAATTCTATGCTACTTTTTATTGTTGTAGCATGAGATGATGACTTTTTGTTGACATCTGTGGTTTAAAAACAGGTTGGAACTGTGGCAGGCTGTAACTTTCACATATATGCGGCAGGATGGCATAACCCGAAGATCATGCTTAACAACCCAAGAGATGAACGGGGAGTCAGAAAAATTGATGCTATTTTCAGCAAAGCCTGAGATGGTGCTGGAAAAATAAGCGCTTCAAGTTAATGAATTTATCAATATAGTTTTGAATTTGATAGAAAAAGTCTATCTCAGGTTTCCTATTTTATCTGTGTTAAAAACTTGACCATCCATTTAAATTTTAGGGAAGCAGATGCGATAGATGCTCTGCTTTTTCAACTATAAATTTAAATTCAAAAGCTGATGAATTTAAAACTTAGCGGATGTATTCAGGCTCAAGTTTTTAAATTCAAAAAAATAAAAGTACTGTTGTTATTTTAAAATCTAATCCAGAAACAATCAGATAATTTCACTGTCTGGAACTGAATAATTTTGAAAAAGCAGAAAAGTCGAAGCATAAAAAAAGACCCAAATTTTACAATTTGAGTCTTTTTAAACATTCTGGCGGTGAGAGAGGGATTCGAACCCTCGATACGCGTCAACGTATACACACTTTCCAGGCGTGCTCCTTCAGCCACTCGGACACCTCACCATAGGCCGTGGATAATACCCAAAAAAAGTCACTCTGCCAAGCTGAAACAATTGATTTGCGGAAAAACTTTTGGGCTGGTGCTATTATGCGCAAAAATACGGTCTATCCATGAAGACATTCTATGCAAAGTACTGCAAAAAAAGCCGCCCTGCCTGTGATTACCCTCGCGGCACTGGGCGTAGTTTTTGGTGACATTGGAACGAGTCCACTCTATGCCTTGCGTCAATGTTTCCTGACCGCACATCTGGCCATTTCTGAAGGCAGTGTTCTGGGGATTTTATCGCTGATCTTCTGGTGCATGATGCTGACCATCAGCTTTAAATACGTCACCATCATCATGCGCGCAGACAACAACGGCGAAGGCGGGATTATGTCGCTGCTGGCCTTAAACCTGCGTACCACCCGTATTTCCGAACAGAAGAAAATCTACCTGATTGCACTGGGCTTTATTGGCGCATCATTGTTCTTTGGTGATGGGATTATTACCCCGGCCATTTCGGTGCTGTCGGCGATTGAGGGGCTGAGTATTGCCACCCCGATGTTTAACCAGTGGCTGATTCCTTTATCTATCGGGATTCTGGCCGGACTGTTTCTGGTGCAGCGTCATGGCACCGGCATCATGGGCACCTTCTTTGGGCCGTTGACCCTGCTCTGGTTCCTGTCGATTGGCGGGGTGGGGCTGTGGAGTATTATCCAGACGCCGTATGTGCTGGCGATGGTCAGCCCGCACTGGGCCATCAACTTTGTGCTGGAACAGCCTTATGTGGCCTTTTTAACCATGGGCGCGGTGATTCTGACCATGACCGGTGGTGAAGCGATTTATGCCGATATGGGTCATTTTGGCCGCTTGCCAATCCGGATGGCCTGGTTTGTGATTGTGCTGCCATGTCTGTTATTGAATTACGCCGGACAGGGCGCCTTGTTGCTGCGTGATCCGGATGCGATTACCAATCCTTTCTATCTGCTGGTGCCGGACTGGGGTCTGTATCCGATGATTGCGCTGGCCACGGCTGCGGCGGTGATTGCCTCACAGGCGGTGATTACTGGCGTATTTTCGATGGTCAATCAGGCTATTCAGCTGCGTTATTTGCCGCGTTTATCGGTCAAGCATACCTCAGAAGTGGAACAGGGCCAGATTTATCTGCCGTTCATTAACTGGGTACTGTTTGTATCGGTGGTGATTCTGATTCTGCTGTTTGAAAACAGTGCCAATCTGGCCAGTGCCTATGGCGTAGCGGTGACCATGACCATGCTCTGCGGCACCATTTTAATTTCCATTCTGGCCTATGGTTTCTGGCGCTGGCCGGTGTGGAAAGTGCTGCTGTTTGCACTGCCTTTTTTAATTCTGGATCTGATTTTTGTCGGTTCAACCTCACTGAAAATTGTCGCCGGTGGCTGGGTACCAATTTTAATTGGTGCCATTGTATTTATCCTCCTGATGACCTGGAAAGATGGCCGTGCCTTGCTGATTCATCATCTGGAAAAAGATGCCTTGCCGATTGAGCTGTTTATTAAAAGTATCAGCATGGGCAATGACACCAAATTTGTGCCGGGCGAAGCGGTATTCTTGACTGGTACGCCGAATATCGTGCCACATGCGATGCTGCATAACATCAAGCACAATAAGGTGTTGCATGAGCGCAATATTATGGTGACGGTGGTGACGCGCGATATTCCGTATGTGCCGCAAGAAGAGCGGGTGCAGATTGAACGGCTAGATGAACGTTTTTACCGGATTTTTATCTATTACGGTTTTAAAGATCAGCCGAATATTCCGCGCGCGTTAAAGCAGGCCTATGATGAATTGGGCTTTGAATTCGACATGATGCAAATGAGCTTCTTTATTTCACGTGAACGCATTATCAGCACAGTCGGCGAAGGCATGGCACCGTGGCGGGAAAAGCTGTTTATTTCGATGCAGCGCAATACCAGTCCGGTCAGTGACTTCTACCAGATTCCGACCAACCGGGTTGTGGAGCTGGGCAGTCAAATCCAGATCTGATGCAACGGCGTGGTCTCAACGCAACTGCAATAAAAAAACCAGAGCATAGCTCTGGTTTTTTTTGGAGGATAAAAGCCTAAAACAGGTCTTTAATTGGCTTCATTCAGGCTTGGGGCTTCAGGTAAGGCTTGAACAGGCGCTTGCATTTGCTCGGCGCCAGCTTCAGGTGCGGCCTGAATAGCAGGGTCTGCCATTGGTGCTGCTTCTGGTGCAGCGGCTAAGGCTTCCTGGGTAACATCGGTTTCGGCTTCTATACCATTCACCGGCGCTTCAGCTGAGGAGTCCATCATGGGCGCTGCATTCTGGGCGGCTTCCGCTGCAGGTGCAGTCAACTCTGCTGCGGGTGGTTCAGTAATAGGCTGTGCGCCCTGGGCCAACGGATCAGTTGACTGGCCAGCCGGTACCGGTTGTGAGGTCAGCGCTGATGCATCGGGTGCAACCGCTTGTACCGGAGCATCATGGCCTGGTACCTGGGCGGGTGCATCTGCCGGAATCACATCCAGCTGCGGATTGGTCGGCATCGGCTGAACCACTTGCGGATTGGCTTCAGAGACAATGCGCACCTGACCGCTGGCCACGATATCCTGCAATGAACCCGGCTGACCATTAACCGTGGTCACCACTTTGGCTTTCGATAAGCTTTCCAGGGTATCACCCGGTTGAATGGGAGGTTCGGCAAAGGCAGTTGCACTCATTAAACCGGTAATCAGGCCGGCACCCAGTAATTTGGAATACATAGATTCCTCCATCAAATTTTTATCACACGATTTTTTCGTGAACTACCTTGGCATATAACACTGGCCTGACGCAACGCAGCACACTGAAAGCCATCCAGACTTATCATAAACTGTGTTAAAACTCTGACAGACTGTTACACAGTCACCGCCTGTACAGCGGTTTATTGTCTAATTGTTAAGCGAACAACAGCCAGAACATATACAAGCTGCAGACCCCTTGTTAAGCTCGGCCAATATGTGATTCTTATAGTTTTTAGCAGTGTAATGGCCAGAAAAAAGCGCAGTACAAATCCGCCTCTCTTTCCCTTTTTTCATCAAGGAAGTTTAAAAGTTGTTTTAGGTGTGGTGGCCGCTGGCAGTTTCGCGATTGCCTTTGGACAGGAAAAAATCAGCCAGTGGATGTCCTTGACACCAAGCACTTCGAATAGTGCCTGTCTGGAACAATTTTACCGTGATGTGCCGCCGTATTTAATTAAAGACAGCCTGCGCAAAGACAGTTATCCGCTGTGCTTTAATGGTTTTAATGTGATGTATTCCGGCGTGTCCAAAACCCCGCTGTGGGTGGCTGAAAGTCTGACCCCGGCGCGTTTAAGCCAGAAAATTCCCCGTGAAGACAGTTTCCATGAAGAAGAGCGGGTGAAAGAGCAGCACCGCGCGACCTTGGCGGATTATCGTGGTTCAGGTTATGACCGCGGACATATGGCCCCAAATGCGGATATGTCCAATAAAGCGGCGCAATACGACAGTTTCTCGCTGGCCAATATGGTGCCGCAAGCGCCGAAGAATAATCAGCAGGTCTGGCGTGAACTGGAAGAAGCCACCCGTGCGCTGGTGACCAAGCATAAACAGGATGTGTATGTCATCACCGGGCCGACTTTTAGTGGCAAAAAACTGAAAGCGATTGGTAATGGGGTGATTGTTCCAACCTCGGTGTATAAAGCCATTTACTTACCTAAAACCGGCGCAATTGGCGCCTACTACGCACCGAATGACAACTCCCTGCAGGTCAAGGTGGTCAGCGTCTGTTATTTAGAAGAACAGTTAGGCATTAACCTGTTTCCGCAGCTGACCGAAGAGCAAAAACGCAATACCTATAAATTGCCGCTGACCGCCAACGCAGTAAAAGCCAATAAACCACTGGAATATTCGCATTGGGATGCAGAAAGTCAGTGTGCTGAAGATGTTGTCCCGGAGCAGCTACAGGCCTTACAGCGTCAGTTTAAATCTGGCGGTAGCACGGCCACTGCCAGTGGTACAACCTTGGATGCCGAAACCCAGGATGCCATCATTAAGCAGTTGATTGAGGCCTTGTTGCACTATATCTTACAGTTAATGAATAAAAGCTGATCAGCACATATAAACGGCAGGATGAGCAATTGATCCTGCCACAACAACCAGCATTACGGCCGAGGTGGGTATGTTTAAACCGTTTCAACATGGGACAGAATCTCATGCCATTCATGATCTGACTGTCGAGAATGATCTGGACTGCGTGAATGTCTATGGCAATTTACAGCTCACCAAGGACCAGGCGGGTCTGGCTGCGGCTAAAGCCTTGCAGGCACTGCTGAATGAGGTGGTTGCGGCTCTGGAAAAAGAGCCAAATCTGCCTGAAAAAGTCCAGCGTACCGAAGTACGGGAAATCGAAAATCCTTTTCTTTGACATTCTTCCTGTCTTAGAGGACAGGGTTTTTACGCTCTAACTAATAAACTGTTCATTTAAAATATAAAAAAGCCCACCGAAGTGAGCTTGTCGGGCGTGCAGCAAGATTAGTCTTTCTTGCCAACCACTTTATACGCTTCAAATTAAACTAAAAAGATGAAAGATTGATTAAGTTGTTCTGACGCCATTGCTGTGGAGTGTGTTGGGTCCATTGTTTAAAGGCACGCTGAAAGGCACTCTGTTCCGAATAGCCGAGCAGCAGGGCAATTTCCTGTAGGCTTAAATGTGGATCTTTTAAATATTGTTCGGCCAGTAAGCAGCGCACTTCCTGAATCCGTTGCTGATAGGTGGTGCCTTGCTGCTGTAAATGCCGTTGTAGCTGCCGTACTGACAAATTCAGCTGTTGGGCAATATGCTCAATCTGGTACATATTGCGTTGTAAACCGGTCAGAATCGCTTGCTGTAAACGGTGATCAATCTGGGTGGAGTTTGGCAGTTTTTCCAGCAGTGCCTTGGCCTGTTGAAGCAATAAATGCTGTAAGGTCTGATCTCCCTGATAAAAGGGTTTCGACAGTTCCTGCAATGGCATCAGCACCTGGGTTTTTTCCTGGGAAAAACGTACCTTGCAATGAAAATACTGCTCATACAGCGCCACATGCCGTGGCGCCGGATTCTGGAAATGTACTTCATGCAGGCAAATATCCTGAAACTCCATAAAATGTTTCAGGAACTCCACCATCAGCGCAATGGCAATTTCATTGGTCAGTTGCGTGGTCATGGTTGGCGGCAGGTCAGCCCAGCGAATGGAGAGATAATTACCTTGCACTTCCACCTGTAACGGACTGCCGTCGTAGACCAGCCGGTGAAAGTCATGATAGCGTTGCAACGCTTCGCCCAGATTGTCACAGGACAGGGCAATATAGGCAATAATGCCCAGATGTTTGGGCTGCACCAGTGCGGCAATTTCCAGTCCCAACGCCGGACGCTGTAGCTGCTGTTCCAGTTCGGTCAGCAAGTCGCGCCAGAGAATATAATCAAAACGTTCCTGATGTTGAACCTGCTGTAATTTTTCTGGAACCGGCAGCTGTTGTGCTTGATAAAAGTCGTACAACAACTGGGCCAAGCCACCATAAATCGAGCCGGTATAATCCTTTATCCGTTGCATAGCTTGTCATTTTATTCTTGTCGTGATTTGTCAATCATATTCAATTTTTCCGTCAATATCTAGCCTGTGCCGACGCTTATAGTGAAGGAAAAGCACAGGAGGACTGGAGCATGTTAAAAGGATTTATTGCAGGTTTATTGGTGGCCAATGCCTTTGAATGGGTGGCACATAAATATGTATTACATGGTACCCATCGGCCGGGGCAGCCGCGTCACAGTCCGGTGCCACGTAGTATGCGTTCGCATTGGGAGCATCATCGTGAGGTGCGGAAAAATCAGTTTAATGATGAAAGCTATGTGATTGGCTGGTCGCACTGGCGCAATAAAAACGAGATTATTTCGCTGGCCGCCGCCGCGGGTGTGTTTGGGCTGGTCTTTTTCCCGATTTCCAAAGGCATGATGGCCGGCAGCATGTATAGCGCCCTGAATTATTACTATATTCACCGCCGTGCCCATTTGGAGCCAGAGTGGGCCAGAACAAAAATTCCCTGGCACTATGACCACCATATGAACAGCAATCAGGATGCCAATTGGTGTGTGACCAAGCCCTGGTTTGACTATATTCTGGGCACCCGGGTTATATCTTCACCCGATTTGCAGGAGCAGAATCCGCTCGGGATTGCCTTGCCACAGCCGCTGTCAGCACTGTTAAACCGCGGCGCGGAAAAATTCTTCCCGGCCAAATGGGTCGACCGGAATGAAAAGCCATCCCCAGATCTTGAGCCACTATCTAAAGCCAGTTAATGAGAGGGTTGTTTATCTGCTGAGCAAATTCATCGTTGATTGGCCCAAAGTCAGTATATTCGCGGAACAATAATACTGGATCAATTATGTGATAGAGATCAAATAAAACTGATTGAAAACAACTGCTTTGTAAGCTGTTGTCGTGAATTGTCAATAAAATTGGCGTTGATGGTCAATATCTGTTCAGGGAAGTTTTCTATAGTAAAGAAGCTGAAGATAGCGGCAGAACTTCTGCCTACATCGAAGGTGATTCTGTTGAAATATGTACGTTTTAATGCCAAGCGCTGTAGCAATTCTTGGTTTATAGGGAGTCTTCAGGACTCCTTTTTTTTATCTTCATTTTTTATTTGTTTTGCTTTGCCGCATAAAAAAAGAGTGTATGACTACACTCTTTTTCAGTTCTGAAATTTTTGAGCCAGCGGGCTTAAAGGCGCATTTCAATACCTTGTGCCGCCAAGTATTGCTTGGCTTCCGGAATGGTGTGCTGACCAAAGTGGAAAATTGAGGCCGCCAGAACTGCATCGGCGCCGCCTTGTAAAATTCCGTCTGCCAGATGCTGTAAATTGCCAACACCGCCAGAAGCAATGGTTGGAATATTGACGTGGTCATTAATGGTTCGCATTAGTGCCAGGTCATAACCGGCTTTGGTACCATCGGCATCCATAGAGGTAATTAGCAGTTCACCCGCGCCGTAATCAGCCATTTTCACGGCCCATTCAATTGCATCAATCCCGGTCGGTTTGCGGCCACCGTGGGTGAAAATTTCCCATTTGTTGTCGCCGGTTTTTTTGGCATCAATCGCCACCACAATACATTGTGCGCCAAAACGTTGTGAGGCTTCCTGCACAAATTCCGGATTAAACACCGCAGCCGAGTTAATGCTGACCTTGTCGGCACCGGCATTCAGTAATAAACGGATATCTTCGACCTTACGCACGCCGCCGCCCACAGTCAGTGGAACAAACACGGTTTCTGCCATACGCTCAACGGTACGGTAGGTGGTGTCACGGCCATGATGGGTAGCGGTAATATCTAAAAAGGTGATTTCATCAGCGCCCTGTTCGTTATAACGACGCGCCACTTCAACCGGATCACCTGCATCACGAATATCCAGAAATTGCACACCTTTCACCACGCGGCCGTTATCTACGTCTAGGCAAGGAATAATACGTTTAGCAAGCATAATTTTTTCCAGTCATTTCAGCTGATTATGAAACTCACCCACACAAGCGCTACACCTTGGCAGATGGACACGCTATTCTATCAAACTTATGTAAGATTTTTCGCAGGTTTTCTATGTCGGTTTATACGCCTTTGACTTTAAAGGAAGTTCAGGATTTTGCAGCCCCTTATGGACTTGAGGTGGTCGATCTGATTCCGATTCAAGGCGGTATTCAAAATACCAATTACTTTTTGGTGGCTCAGGACGGTACACACTATGTGTTGACCGTGTTTGAAGACATGGATGAACAGGCAGCCGGTGAACTGGTGCCGGTACTGGAACATTTGGGTCAGGCAGGTCTGGCTGTGGCGGTGCCGCTCAGTTATGCTGGCAAGGCCATCCACTCGATTAAACAGAAACCGGCCCAGATTGCGCCGCGTTTAATCGGCGAGCATCCAATGCCGGCCAGCATCGCTCAGGTGGAAGCCATTGCCGTGGCACAGGCCAAAATGCATGTGGCCTTAAAAGATTTTCCTTTAAAACGCGCTTTTGTCCGCGATCATGCGTACTGGCTGGCGGTATCCCAGGAAATTAAACCCAGCTTGAGCGAGGCAGATAAAGTCCTGCTCAGCAAATTGCTGGGACTGTATGAAGCGCTTACCGCGATTTATCCGGACCGTCCAAAAGGGTTTATCCATTCTGATTTATTCCGCGATAATACCCTGTTTGAAGGCGATCAGCTGCAGGGCATTCTGGATTTTTACGAGCTGAATCAGGATGAATGGCTGTTTGATATTGCCATTACCTTAAATGACTTCTGTACTGAGTATCCGCAGGTCAGCCTGAATGAAGACAAAGCCATGGCCTTTTTAAAAGCCTATGACCGCATTCGTCCTTTAACCGAAGATGAAAAAGCCTGTCTGGAGCTGTATCTGGCAATGGCTGCTGGCCGTTTCTGGATGATGCGTTTACAGGTGGCACAAAAAAATGCTTTGCAAGGACGCAGCGGTGACGCAATTTTGCAGAAAAATCCGCTCGAGATGCGTAATATGTTGATTGAACGCTTAAAGTTCGTCACAGCTTAAACATAAAGGGTAGGGAAATGCGCGATCAGGGCCGGTTAATTGAATGGTTTGATGACAAGGGCTATGGCTTTATTCAGCCCAATGATCCGGACAAAGACCGCGTATTTTTGCATATCAAGGATTTTGCCCGTCCGGGGCCGCGCCCGATTGTCGGTTGTGCACTGGATTATCAGGTCATTCTAGATGAACGCGGCCGCTATCGGGCCCAGCAGGTGGTGTATTTAAAAGCCTCGCAGGTCAAGCCGCGTGCTGATGTGGTGAGCAAGCCGCGGCAGCGTCCTGCGGCCAAACGTCCGGCCATGCAAATCCTGTGTGTGGCCTATATTCTCGTGCTGGCGGTACTGACCCTGACCGGTTTATTGCACGGCCTGCTGCTGTTATTGATCAGCCTGATGAATGCACTCAGCTATTGGCTGTATGCACAAGACAAGGAAGCGGCCCAACTCGGTCACCGCCGGATTCCGGAACAGAGCCTGCATCTGGTTTCGGCTCTGGGGGGCTGGCCGGCGGCCTGGCTGGCACAGGAAAAAATGCGACATAAAACACAAAAACAACCTTTTCGTAAAATTTATTTTTGTACAATTGGCTTAAATATTCTTTTGATTTTATGGTTTATTTCTCCTTTTAATCTGTTGACGCTCTGAGCATAGCGGGGCGGGGAGTGCAGGACAACAATATGAATACTTCCATTGACCGTGACCCGAATCGTAGTCTGACTTTTATTCTGTATCTTCTGTATATCGTGGCGATTTTTAGTGCCGGCTTGCTGGCAATCGTCGCGCTAATCATCAATTATGTAAAACGCGGCGCGGTACGCGGTTCGATTTTTGAAAGCCACTTTACTTGGCAAATTCGCAGTTTCTGGTGGTATCTATTCTGGAATATTGTGGCCTTTGTGCCGTTC
Source organism: Acinetobacter sp. Brlt_5 (assembly GCF_051949055.1). NCBI lineage: Bacteria > Pseudomonadati > Pseudomonadota > Gammaproteobacteria > Moraxellales > Moraxellaceae > Acinetobacter > Acinetobacter sp. Brlt_5. The sequence goes on along the minus strand of NZ_JAYJLP010000005.1, from coordinate 71,969 downwards.
TTTTTTATTTTCTTTATTGATGAAGACCCGAACCGCTTTGCCCAGGTCATTTTTGGTGCTTCGGCCTTCTGTCTGGCGGTGATTGGCCTGTCCTGGCTGTGGATTGTCTATCGGGCTATTCGCGGTATTATGCGCCTGAATGACAATGAGCCGATGTATTCTTAAATATCTGAATCATCAGACCGATCTTCCCAAAATTTAGTCCGGAAGATCGCTCGCTGATGGCGTGTGCTGCTGTTTCTGACGCAGAAATTTCGGTTTCCATTCACTGATAATCACGCCCAGCACCACCAGAAAACCACCGACCAAAGCCATAAACGGTAAACGCTCGCCGGCCAGACGGCCAAACAGCGACGCCCATACCGGTTCTCCGGCATAAATAATTGCCGCCTGTGCCGGGCTGACTGCGCGCTGCGCCCAGTTCATCACCAGCTGAACCAGTGCACTGGCCAGACCTAAACCGCCCGCCAAGAGCAGCAGCATCCAGGAAAATTGTGGCAGTTGCTGCTCACCGACCAGTGGCATGGCAAGAAAGGCAAACAGGGAGGCGAACAGCAGTTGAATCACCGTGACCCGTTGCAGATTGACCCGTCCGGCAAAATGGCTGATCAGGATAATTTCCAGTGCAATCGCAATGGCGCCGAGCAGGGTAATCAGCTGACCAAAACTCAGCTGTAGCTGCCCCAAACCATTGCCGGTCAGTAAAACCAGCCCGATAAAGGCACAGCTAGCGCCCAGCCAGATCATGATATGCAGCCGTTTCCGGAACAGCAGCCACAGTAAGATCGGCACCAGCGGCACATATAATGCGGTTAAAAATGCCGATTCACTACTGCTAATGGTCTGCAGCCCTACGGTTTGCGTACCATAACCAACGGTCAGGCTGGCCCCAATCAATGCACCGGCCCAGAGTTCTTTGGCTTGCACAGCGCGTAAATGCGGCAGTGAAATCAGCGCGACCGCCAGTGCAGCGGCGGCAAAACGGCAGCCGACAAAAAACATCGGGCTGGCATAATTCAGCGCCAGCTTGACTGCCACAAAGGTACCGCCCCACAGCATGGTAATCATGATCAGAGCCAGTTGCGGCGCTTTGCTGTTAAGTGTAGTTTTAAGGTTCACAGGGGCATCAGACATGGCAGATCAGCGAGTATTCAAAAAAAGACATCAACCCGGTGAGGGCATAAAAAAAGAGGCCCGAAGACCTCTTTCTGATAGCAGCACTTAGAGGGCTTGCTCATCGAGCAGCAATTGCGCTTCACGCAAATTCAGGCTGCCTTCATAAATGGCACGACCGGTAATCGCACCTAAAATGCCCGGCTGGCCTTTTAAGTTACGGACATCATCCAGATTGGTCACGCCGCCTGAAGCAATTACTGGTAAACCTGAATATTGCGCCAGATTCACAGTCTGCTCGACGTTTACTCCTTGCATCATGCCGTCACGGGCAATATCGGTATACACAATGCTGGAGACACCGGCATCGGCAAAACGTTTGGCCAGATCGGTGGCTTTCACTTCAGTCACGTTGGCCCAGCCATCGGTCGCGACCATGCCATTCATGGCATCAATGCCCACAATGATATGCCCGGCGAATTTTTTGCAGGCTTGTTCGACAAATTCTGGCTCTTGAACGGCTTTGGTGCCAATAATCACAAAAGATACGCCTGCATCGAGGTAGTGTTCAATGGTTTCAAATGAGCGAATACCGCCACCAATCTGAATTGGCAGGTCTGGCTGTGCCTTGGCAATGGCCTCGACCACCGGTTTATGGATTGGGGTACCTGCAAAAGCGCCATTTAAGTCGACCAGATGCAAGCGACGCGCACCTTCATTGACCCAATGCTGTGCAGTGGCCACCGGATCATCAGAAAATACGGTATCGTCTTCCATACGACCTTGTTTTAAACGGACACATTTTCCATCTTTCAGGTCAATTGCAGGGATGATCAGCATGCTTTCGCTCCTTGCTTCATCGGTTAAATTTCTTGCCGCCCATCTTAGCAATAAACGAAAATTTTCTAAATGCCATATTTGCATGCAAAAATAAAAACAGCCTGTGCTGTGTCAGGCGGTCAACAAAGGTTCGATGAAGAAAATCCAGCTGTCTGTGCAGCTTGATCTTCAAAGCGGTTTAGGGCGGGGTTTTAGATGGCCGGATTCTGAGTTTGAGCGAGGTATTGGGAATCTGTTTCGGCAACAGGCCCAAACGCAACAATTCTTCAAAAACCAGGACCGGAGCATAAGCATCGGCGGCGGCATATTCCATTTGTGCTGTGCTTAATACCGGATTGGCCCAGTTCGAGGTGCTGAGCCGTTTGCTTTTGGGAAAATAGACCTGAAACAGCAGCGCCATGGCATGTTTTAATCCGACCGGGTTTTTAAAGCCAAAGCTGTGAAAGCATTTGGACAGTTCCAGCACACTGTTCAGTTCTACGCCTTTTTTGCGAAACAGATGGGCATCATTTTTCAGGCCAAAGCCGACTTTAATCTGGTCACGGTTGGCGAAGATTGGCTTAAGAAAGTTCCAGATTTCCTCATTCATCTGAAATAGATAGGCCCGATCTAGTGTGGCCAGCTGAATCAGGTGCGGGCCATCCGACACTTCGCCACTTTTAAAAATCGGTTTGGATTCCGAATCAAAGCCGAGTACCGCTGCAATATTCAGTTCATGCGCATAGTGCTGACATTCGGCCAGCGTTTGAATCAGATGAATTTTAGAGGGTGGCAGACTTTGAAAGCGCGGCAGCTGTTCCAGCTGGCTGGAAGAGGGCATATGGGGTGATGTTGAAGATAAGCTCATGCCATCTTTTCCTTGGGCTGGCGATAAAAATAAGGCCTGAATTGTCAGGCCTTATTTTAAGCAAGCGGGACCTTTTAGGCCAGCACTGCACCAAAAATGGCAAAAGCAAATAGCAGTACCAACAGAATAATATAAATCCAGGCCAGCGCCGCTTCCCAGCCAGCCGTAGCACGTGGTGGACCATAGCTGTTAACACGTTGATCACCCGGGGCGAAAAACAGATACAGCATCAGCAACAGGTTGGCCACTGGAACCAGCATCAGTAACGACAGCCAGCCGGTATGGTTACGGTCATGCAGACGGCGGATGGTGAAAATAAACATCAGATATAACACCCCCAGATAAATCAGTGCGCCCAGCACCAGCGGGGTGAGCGGAATGCCGCCAGCAGGGTCAATATTCATCAGCCCGGGAAAGAGCAGGGCCAAAACCAGAAAAACCGGAATCATTAACAGTGCAATCAGGCAGTTCCAGGCCAGATAGGAGAAACGTCCAAAACGCCCCGCCGCGCTGAGTGCCGAATCTTGTGTCGTGATGTGTTGGGTATGAGTGGTGCTATGCATTTTTGAATTACCTGTTTTATTTTTATTGAGTTGTATAAAAAGCAGTCAAATATTACTAAAAATTGCTTAAAAAAGAAAGAAATAAAAAATAGCTAAAAACAAAGCCGGGACGAACCCGGCTTTATACATCTTGCGCAACAGAGGAAGGGTGTTAAATCTTCCAGTCGACAAAGTTCTTTAACAGTTGCAGACCAGCAGTATGGCTTTTTTCCGGGTGGAACTGGGTCGCGAACAGGTTGTCTTTGTGCAGGGCGGTACAGAATTGCAGCCCATAGTCACAGGTCGCTGCCACAATTGTGCTGTCTTTCGGCTCGACATAGAAACTGTGCACAAAATAGAAACGTGCATCCTGTTCAATGTTGTTCCACATTGGATGGCTCGGGTCAGCCTGATGCACCTGGTTCCAGCCCATGTGCGGCACTTTTAGCCCTTCAACCTCCGGGAAGCGTTTTACCACCCCTTCAAAAATACCCAGTGCATCGGCACCGCCATTTTCTTCGGAATGTTGCATCAGCGCCTGCATACCCACACAAATGGCCAGTACCGGTTTATTAAACACCGCCTGACGCACGACCTCATCGATCCCGGCTTCATGCATGCCTTGCATACAGTCACGCATGGCACCGACACCCGGAAACACGATTTTATCGGCCTGGGCAATCAGTTTCGGGTCATTGGTGACATCCACCGTAGCACCGACGTGTTCCAAAGCTTTGGCGGCAGAGTGCAAATTCCCCATGCCATAATCAAGAAGGGCAATACGGGTCATTACAGGGTACCTTTGGTCGATGCCACAGTATTGGCAGCACGTGGATCAATTTCACAGGCCATACGCAGTGCGCGCGCAAAGGCTTTAAACACGCTTTCAATCTGGTGGTGGCTGTTTTTGCCTTTCAGGTTGTCGATGTGTACGGTCATTAGCGAGTGGTTCACAAAGCCCTGGAAGAATTCAGAGAATAAATCGACATCAAAACGGCCAATGGTGGCGCGGGTAAATGGTACATCCATAAACAGGCCCGGACGACCAGATAAATCCACCACGGCACGGCTTAAAGATTCATCGAGTGGGGCATAGAAGTGACCATAACGCTTTAAGCCTTTTTTATCGCCCAGTGCCTGTGCAAAGGCCTGACCCAGGGTAATACCACAGTCTTCTACGGTATGGTGGTCATCAATTTCCAGATCGCCATCACAATGAATATCAATATCAAACAAACCGTGTCGCTTGATTTGATCAATCATATGGTCTAAAAATGGAATACCAGTGTTGAGTGTGCCTTGACCGGTACCGTCGAGGTTTAAACGAACTCGAATTTTGGTTTCGTTAGTGTTTCTTACCACTTCACTGATACGTTCTGTCATGGACACGTTCCTCAAAAAACGTTAAAAATGATGGATGTAAAAATGTTTCGCTGCGACGAAGTCCCAGCATATTAGATTGCTCAGGAGGGTTAATCAATGCCTATTACCGTACATGCTTATACTTCACTGGAAAATGATGAAGTGCGCAGCCAGCTTGAGCGACTGTATGACACCAGTCCAGAGTTTGGTGATGGCCAGGATGCGGTAGAGCAACTCGAGCAACATCTGAACCAGTATACCTTACTTTATACCGCAGAATTTAATACAAAATTAATTGGTGCAATTTGGTGTACCGGGCAGGGCGAAAGCAGGACCCTGGAATATATTGTGGTGCATCCGGCCAATCGTGGTCGTGGTGTGGCCGAGCGTCTGGTCAGTGAAGTCTGCCGCATGGAAGAAGCCAAAGGCGTGAATCAGTTTGAACCGGGCTGTGGCGCAATTCACCGCTGTCTGGCGCATCTGGACAAGCTCTAAGCGAGTTAAAATGAAATTCAAGAGAGGCCAAGCGCCTCTCTTTTTTTATCTGCTGGCCTGCAAATGACTGGAATCATGGGCGTTTCACTTAAAAAATAAGCAGACAGCGTACAAAATGCTGTAAAAGTAAACAAATACTTGAATTTATGCAAAAGCTGCTTGACGGCACCGGATGGAGATTGTTTAATACGCGTCATCGGCGTGATAGCTCAGTTGGTAGAGCAACGGATTGAAAATCCGTGTGTCCCCAGTTCGATCCTGGGTCTCGCCACCATATTCAAACGTTTAAACGTTTTCAATCCCTGATCCCATCAGGGATTTTTTTTGGGTAAAAAATACTCGATTAAATAAAAATGTCATGATTTATATTGACTAATTTCCCCAGATGCGGCTTAATACACGGCATCGGCGTGATAGCTCAGTTGGTAGAGCAACGGATTGAAAATCCGTGTGTCCCCAGTTCGATCCTGGGTCTCGCCACCATATTCAAAAAGCCCCTGCATTGCAGGGGCTTTTTTTATGGCATTTAAAAATGGCAGCATGATCTTTCATCTTTCATCTTTCATCTTTCATCTTTCATCTTTCATCTTTCATCTTTCATCTTTCATCTTTCATCTTTCATCTTTCATCTTTCATCTTTCATCTTTCATCTTTCATCTTCAAGATTCACTGGGTCTGATCAGATCGGGAACACAGTTACGCTAATAACAGCTCAATAACACGAATCCTGCTGAATAAGATTGCATTCTGGCGCTTAATAGAGAGACATGTTTCATTACTGTTCAGGAGGCCGTGTATGACGCGCTTTCAGATGTTCTCCTCGACTGTAATGATTATGCTGGGAATCGGCTCAACGTCGGTCTGGGCGCAACCCGAGCGTCTAGCAACGCTTCAGGTCATGGCAGAACCTGAACTACGTCAGGAAGTGGGCTTTATTCCGTATCAGGAAGATCGTGCAAAGCGTAAGGCATTACAGCACCGGATCATGCAAATTCAGCAGGACACTCAAAACCGGGTCATTGACCCGGACCCGCCTGTTCTCATTACCATGCCGGCCAAAGAACCGGTCAATATGGATCACCTTTCTCCCGCGTTGCAGCAGCATATTCTGGCGATTGCCGCCGGTCTGCAGTCGGATAACCCGCTACGTGGCCTGGAAACCCTGCTGGCGCCATTTCGTGGCCCGGATGGACAGATCCAGCTTGATTTACCCAATGTTTCGTTAGGCGTGGTCGATTATGAGATGAATCTGGGCAATAGCTTGTTCCCCGATATTAGCTCACAGTTACGCAACCCGACCCGATAATAGATGACGTGACAGGGGAAACTGTCCAGCCATAAAAAAACGCTCCAGAGGAGCGTTTTTTTAGATCTGATTCAGGCCAAGATTAAGCCGTTTTTACCGCTGCTTCTTGGGCCAGCATGTGACCATTTTCTTCGAAGTTGCTGTGCCAAGCCAACGCTTCACGTAACAGGTGAGGAGTGTGGCCGCCTTTTGCACATGCGCGGTCGAAGTAGTCGTTTAATGCATCACGGTACATTGGGTGTGCACAGTTGTCGATAATCGCACGAGCGCGCTCACGCGGTGCCAGACCACGAAGATCGGCAAGACCCTGTTCAGTCACCAGAATGTCAACGTCGTGTTCTGCATGGTCAATGTGTGATGCAAATGGAACAACAGATGAAATGTCGCCGCCTTTGGCAATAGACTTGGTCACGAAAATGGCCAGGTGAGCGTTACGCGCGAAGTCACCTGAACCACCAATACCGTTCATCATTTTGGTACCGCATACGTGAGTGGAGTTCACGTTACCGTAGATATCGAACTCAAGCGCAGTGTTGATGCCGATAATACCTAAACGACGTACTAGTTCAGGATGGTTTGAAATTTCCTGTGGACGCAGAACCAGTTTATCTTTGTACTGTTCCAGGTTGTTAAATACTTTTTCGCCGTATTTTGCAGAAAGGGTAATAGATGAGCCTGAAGCAAATTTCATTTTGCCCGCATCGATCAATTCGAAAGTACAGTCTTGCAGTACTTCTGAGTACATGATCAGGTCTTCGAAGTTTGATTCTTTCAAGCCGGTCAATACTGCGTTAGCGATTGAACCAATACCTGCTTGTAAAGGACCGAGGTTTTTCGGTAAACGGTCTTCAGCTACTTCTTTTTCAAAGAATGCGATCAAGTGGTTGGCAATTGATTGAGTCTCGTCATCTGGTGCAGTGACAGTTGATGGAGAGTCATGTAATTCGCTGTTAAATACGATACCAACGATTTTTGCAGGATCGATGTTAATTGCTTGAGTACCGATACGCTCGTCAACTTTGGTCAACGGAATTGGTTGACGGGTAGGACGATAGGTCGGGATATAAATGTCGTGTAAGCCTTCAAATGCCGGGCTTAAGTTGGTGTTGATTTCAACAATGACTTTTTCAGCAAAAATTGCAAAGCTTGCAGAGTTACCTACAGAAGTGGTTGGCACGATGCCGCCATCTTCAGTAATTGCAACGGCTTCAATTACCGCTACATCTGGCTTTTTCAGCTGCTGGTTACGCATTTGTTCAACTGTTTCAGACAAGTGCTGATCGATGAACATAACTTCGCCTTTGTTGATGGCTTTACGTAAAGTGTTATCCACTTGGAAAGGCAGACGACGTGCCAGTACACCGGCTTCAGTCAGTTGTTTGTCGAGATCGTTCCCTAAGCTCGCACCAGTAATTAATGTAATTTTTAGAGGATTCGCTTGTGCTTGTTTCACTAAAGCCAAAGGAACAGCTTTCGCTTCACCGGCACGTGTAAAGCCACTCATACCAACAGTCATACCGTCTTGGATGAATTGAGCAGCTTGCTCCGCACTCATAACCTTGTCATGTAGGGAAGCTAAACGGATGCGATCTAGGGACATGGTTTACTCTCGTTTGAAAAATCAGAACTGATGGCGATTGTACCCATCAAAAAAGCCATTTTGCATACCTGTTAGGCTAAGGTCTAATTTTTTCAAAAAATGCAGGTATAAATATATTTGATGCTTTTTATCTTGTTGAAAATTCAATAATAAAAATTAAAAGCCAAATCTTTACCAAGAACTGATTGATCAATGTTTAAGCATGATTTAGAAATGTTCTGTAATACTTTGCTTAATTTTTTCTAGGGTGCTACTGTTGTTTTTTTCATCATCTGGCTGTTCGGGCAGCGGTAAAGAGATGATGACTTCCAGTCCACCGTGCTCGCGATTGCGAATAATCAGCTCGCCTTGGTGAATATCGACAATCCGTTTCACAATGGCCAGACCTAAACCGCTACCTTGGACGGTACGTGCGGCATTCCCACGCACAAAAGGCTGCATTAAAGATTCAATCTGATCTTCAGGAATGCCTTCACCATGATCGGCCACACTAATGCAGATAAATTGTTCCTGCACTTTGGCAGACAGCTCAATCGGTTCAGTGCCATAACGCTTGGCATTGTTAATCAGGTTGCCAATCAAGCGTTTCAGCGACAGGCTGCGTGCCTGCAAAATCGGTAATTCTTCCGGGCTAAAGCGAATGTCCAGCGGTTTAAACTGGATCACCAGTTCCTGTAACAAGGCATTTAAATCGGTATCTTGCAGTTCTTCATCCGAGCCATCACGCATATAGGAAATGAACTGGTCCAAAATGGCGTCCATATCTTCGACATCGTAAATCAGGCCTTCTTTTAAAAAGTCTTCATCCGGCATCATTTCTGCACTCAGCCGAATCCGGGTCAGAGGCGTGCGCAGGTCATGCGAAATTCCGGCCAGCATAATCCGGCGGTCACGCTCGGTCTGTTCCAGGGTAAAAATCATCTGGTTAAAAGCCTGATTCACCTGACGGATTTCCAGTGGGCCGTGGTTGGTTTCTAAATAAGGCGCTTTGCCGGTTTGACTATAGGTGTTGGCCGCTTCCTGCAAACGGCGTAATGGCCGGTTCAGCTGACGCACCAAGGTCAGAATAATAATCGCAGACAGCAGTGGAATGCCGAGCAGCCAGCCAAACACCAGTTCCGGACTGTAGTTGGCATAGGTTTTTAATGGTTCACGAACCCAGTGGCCGTTCATTTCCGGGGTTTGAATCCAGATACGTGGGCTGGGCTTGAATTGGAAATACACGGTTACATCATCGGCTTTGAGTTCATTGGCCAGTTTTTTCTCGATTTGTCGGGTAAAGAATTCGGCAATAACCTTGTCACGGACATTCGGATATTCCTTGGGATCGGTAATGTATTCAATCCCGACCCGGTTTTTTAGCCAGGCATCCACATCGACTTCGGCATCATTATGGAAAATCCGTAATTCCGGATTGTTTAGAATTTCCAGTTCAACTGCCAGATAACGGGCATGTTGCTGGATTTCCGGCAGATACAGGGTGCGCCAAAAGAACCACAGTGACATAAACAGACTGAAAATCACCACAAACAGCACCAGCACGGTGGTCCGCATGGCAGCCGAGCGCGGTTTGATTTTATCCAGAAAGCGTTCCCACGGCGTGCGTTTGCGTTCTGAATAGGTTTCAAAGTCGGTAAAGTCTTGTGGATCGATGGGGTCGAGTTTCACAATGAGTCCTTTTTAAAAAGGGAAAGTTCTCCCCCAAAATTGGATACGCGTTAGGTCATCCGCAACTGTTTGAGGCAGGACTCAAGTAAATTACTTATGTTTCTGCGAAATATTGGTTGAAATGACGGAATTTGCCGAGTTTTGCGGATGACAATGGTTTTGCTTACTTTTGCCGAAACAAAAGTAAGGCGAACCGCAGGTTGTATCCCATCAGTGGGGAATAGACCGTAAGACTCCGTCATAGATTCGATGAGTGAGCTTTATTCCGCACCATCTGGAACAAAGACATAACCCACACCCCACACCGTTTGAATATAACGCGCACGTGCCGGGTTTTCTTCAATCAGGCGGCGTAAGCGAGACACTTGCACATCAATCGAACGTTCCATTGCGCCCCATTCACGGCCACGCGCCAGATTCATCAGCTTGTCGCGGGTCAGCGGTTCACGAGGATGTTGTACCAGCGCTTTTAACACTGCGAACTCGCCTGTGGTTAAAGTCACGACTTGACCTTCACGGGTCAGGGTACGGGTCGAAAGATCCAGTGCCCACGGTCCAAAGCTGACCACTTCCATCTGCTGGCTTGGTGCACCCGGGACTTCACGTACCTGACGGCGTAATACGGCACGAATACGCGCTAACAGTTCATTCGGGTTAAACGGTTTTGGCAGATAGTCATCGGCACCTGCTTCAAGGCCGGCAATACGGTCTGAGTCGCTGCCGCGTGCGGTCAGCATGATAATTGGCGTATCAATGCTGGATTGGCGTAAACGGCGGCAAATACTCAGGCCATCTTCAACCGGTAGCATGAAATCGAGCACGATCAGGGAAAACAGCTCGCGTTGTAACAGGCGATCCATTTGCGTAGCATCATGGGCAGTTTTGACCACGAAACCTTTATCTTCCAGAAAACGCTGTAACAGCGTACGCAAACGCACATCATCATCGACAACGAGAATGCGTTCAACGCGGTCAGTTTCGGTATGTACGGCATCTGTATTTTCAGCAGGTACAACTAAACTCATGATGTGCTCCTTTATTCTTTATTGTGGTCGTATGCAAAGCTTTCACTGACTTTGAGTATACGATTCATCTGTATGCCTTGACTATGCTCTAAAGCAACAAATATTGCAGTTAAAATCAAGACATAGATACCAAATATATACATCTATGATAGAAGATAAATCCCACAATTTGGGGAAGAAAAGGCCCTGAAATGATGAATTTACCGCAAAAATGTGAAATATCTGCGAATTGGCAAGAATCGCCATCTGTAAATTTCATAAAACAATTGTGGATTTTATGGGCCTGGTCTTTATAATCATGCCATTTAGTACTTATCCTTGTGGGATCAAACACGATGACTGACTTAGTTCAGCAGTTGGCAAAAGAACTTGCCGTACGTCCAAATCAGGTAGAAGCTGCCATCAAACTCATTGATGAAGGTGCCAGTGTTCCTTTTATTGCACGTTACCGTAAAGAAGTAACGCAGGGCTTAGACGATACGCAACTTCGCCAGCTCGATACACGTTTAGCGTATTTGCGTGATTTGTTTGAACGCCGTGAAAAAGTGATTGAATCACTAAAAGAACAAAATAAATTATCTGATGATTTATTGGCACGTGTGAATGCGGCTGAAACTAAAAATGCCTTAGAAGAAATTTACGCGCCGTACCGTCCAAAACGTACCAGCAAATCTTTTAAAGCCAAAGAAGCCGGCTTGGGTCCAATCGCAGAGAAAATCTTTGCAGAAGCGATTGATCCAGTAGAAGCGCTTGCAGGCTTTAGCCATGAAGATTATCCAGACCTGGAAAGCCAGCTCGATGCGATTCAGCATATTTTAATTGATGACTGGGCGCAAAATATTGCACTCACCACAGAACTGAAAGCAACCTTCGCCAAAACCGCCGTGCTGAAAAGTCTGGTGGCCAGTGATGAGAAAAAAGAAGTTGGTAAAAAATTCCGTGATTACTTCGATTTCTCTGAAAGCCTGAACAAAGTACCATCGCACCGTTTGCTGGCCATGCTGCGCGGCCGTCAGGAAAACGTGCTGGGCTTAAAAGTTGATGGTGAAGATGAAGCGCCACTGGCACGTATTGAAACCGAATACAACTTAGATACCGTGCAGCCACAAGCGCGTCAGGACTATTTAAAGCAGACCGCAAAACTGTTCTGGCTGGGTAAAGTTCGCCCGACCATTGAGCATTCCTTACTGACTGAAAAACGTCTGGCGGCTGAAGCAGAAGCAATGCAGGTGTTTGCTGAAAATCTCCGTCATCTGCTGCTGTCTGCACCTGCTGGCGCACGTACGACGCTGGGCGTTGACCCGGGCATCCGTACCGGTGTGAAACTGGCGGTAGTGAATGAATCAGGCGATGTATTGGCGCACAGCACTATTTATCCATTTGCACCAAAAGATGATAAGGCAGGTTCATTAACGGAACTGGCGCGTCTTTGCCGTGAATTTAACGTCGATTTAATCGCGATTGGTAACGGTACCGCAAGCCGTGAAACTGAAGCGTTAGTGGCTGAAATGATGGCCGCGAACAGCGACCTGAAACTGACCCGTGTATCAGTGTCTGAAGCCGGTGCTTCGGTTTATTCAGCTTCTGAACTGGCTTCACAAGAACTTCCAGAACTGGATGTGTCGATTCGCGGTGCAGTATCCATTGCCCGTCGTTTACAAGATCCATTGGCAGAGCTGGTGAAAATTGATCCGAAATCAATTGGTGTGGGTCAGTACCAGCACGATGTGAACCAGACTGGTTTGGCCAAAACCCTGGAAGCGGTGGTGGAAGACTGTGTGAACTCGGTGGGTGTGGATGTGAATACGGCATCTGCAGCAATTCTGGGTTATATCGCTGGTCTGAACAAATCAATTGCCCAGCAAATCGTGGACTTTCGTAAGGAAAATGGCCGTTTTGATAATCGTCAGGCCCTGAAAAAAGTGCCACGTTTAGGTGAGCGTACTTTTGAACAGGCGGCAGGTTTCTTGCGTATTCAAAATGGTTCTGAGCCACTTGATGCCTCTGCGGTGCACCCGGAGTCGTATGCGCTGGTGTCTAAAATTGTGGAAGCCAAAGCGACCACAGTCAAAGATATTATTGGCAATACTGAAATTATCCGTCAGGTCAATGCAGACGAATTTGTGGATGACCAGTTTGGTTTACCAACCATTCAGGACGTGCTGAGCGAACTTGAAAAGCCGGGCCGTGACCCGCGTCCGGAATTCCGTACCGCTAAATTCCGTGATGATATTACTGAAGTATCACAATTGTCTGAAGGCATGCAGCTAGAAGGTGTGGTCACCAATGTCACCAACTTCGGTGCCTTTGTGGATGTCGGTGTGCATCAGGACGGTTTAGTCCATATTTCTGAACTGGCCAATGAATTCGTGTCTGATCCGCATAAAGTGGTGAAACCGGGTCAAATTGTTCAGGTGCGTGTTTTAACGGTAGATGTTGAGCGTAACCGTGTGAACCTGTCGATGCGTCCGGAAGGTGCTGCAGCAGCGAAAGCACCACGTCAGCCACGCCGTGACCAAAACGAACAGCGTACTGAACGTAAGCCGCAGGGTAAACGTCCGCAACAGGCGCGTCCTCAGGGCAAAAAGCCGCAAGCGGCAAAACCACAAGACAATAAGATTGGTGGTTTAGGTGCATTGTTATTACAAGCCGGGATTAAAGGTTCGAAGTAATCTTTAGCTCTGAAAAAACCTCCCAATTGGGAGGTTTTTTTATTGCCCTATTTAATTGACCATCGGCACAATCCAGCTACATAAAATCAGCATAATGCCCAAATGCCCCAGCTTGCGGGTAAAACTCACCAGTGGCGTAGGCGGCTGTTCCAGCTGTTTGGCATATTCCTGCAAACTCAGCTTATTGGCAGCTTTACTGGAAAATAAAAACACACCTAAATCAATACAGATCAGAATCGTGCCCACATCGGCAATCAATTCCATCAGCTCATAATCCTGATGATACAGCGCCATCGCCACCTGATAGCCCAGAAATAGGGCAAAGGCAAAACACCCATATTGCAGAATAAGGGAAAAGGTCCGCATAGTCTTACTTTAACTGTTCAAAATGAGGGGTTTTATAACATAAAAAGACCTGTCATTAGACAGGTCTTTAAAAGGATTGTTTTACCAGTGTTCACCCGGGAACAAACGGGCATACGCTTTTTGTACCCAGTTCAGCTTTTGTGGCTGACCCACCGAAGCCGATGAACTTGGGAACAGGTTATAACCAATCGACATCAGCTTGTTGTTAATATCCGGTGCAATCGCATAAGTAATTGAAGCCAAACGGCCTAAATGTGTGGCAATTTTCTTCGGACGTTTCACAATGGCATAGCAGATTAAATCGGCCGCCTGTTCCGGTGAAAGGGTAGGAACATATTTATACATTTTGGTGGGTGCGATCATTGGAGTACGCACCAGTGGCATATAAATGGAGGTAATTGCAATATTGTGTGAATGTACTTCGGCCGATAGACAGCGGCTAAAAGCATCCAATGCGGCTTTAGAGGCAACATAAGCCGAGAAACGGGTCGCATTGGCCAATACGCCAATCGAGCTGATGTTAATAATCTGGCCGCTACGACGTACCATCATTTGTGGCAGAATATTCATCACCAGACGCACTGCACCAAAATAATTCAGCTGCATGGTGCGTTCAAAATCGTGGAAACGGTCTAAAGATTCATGCACGGCACGACGGATTGAACGTCCGGCATTGTTAACTAAAATATCAATATGATCGACAGACGCTAAAATATCTTTTGAAGTCTGGTCAATGGCTTCCCAATCATTTAAATCACACGGGAAAATAGATGCTTTGCCGCCTTTGGCTTCAATCTCTGCTTTGACCTGCTCCAGGGTTTCCTGGGTACGTGCCACCAGCAGCACATGCGCTCCCGCCTCTGCCAGACGATAAGCGGTGGTCAGTCCGATACCACTGGATGCACCGGTAATCAGTACGGTTTTTCCATTTACTTTTTTCTTGAAAAGTTTCTCTAGTTTTGCCTTCACACTCGTATCCCTGCTTGATTAAAAGATCAGACTCAATGGTCTTTGTTATTTGAATTTTTGCGCCCAATCTCATTGGTTCGGGCTGTTATGATGGGCATTATAATAACCGAAGTTTAAAAAAAAGCTATAAAATAAGTGCTTGAAATTGAAAGTTATTTTAGAGTAATTGCTCTAATGGGGTGTTTTGGTGGATTGGTAAATTCTGCTTAAAATTTTTCGACAAAGCAAGTCCTTGTTTCTATGTTTAAAAAGCAAAAAGTCTGCCATTGCAGCGCAAAAGCAGACCGTTTGTCGTGAAATTGCAATAATTAGACGCTAGCCAGTGCCTGCTCCAGATCAGCAATCAAATCATCAATATGTTCAATGCCAATCGACAGGCGCACCATATCTTCACTTACCCCCGCCGCTTTCAGCTCTTCATCATTTAATTGTCGATGGGTGGTGGTAGCCGGGTGGCAGGCCAGACTCTTGGCATCGCCAATATTGACTAAACGGGTAAACAGTTGCAGCGCATCAATAAAGCGGGTGCCGCCTTCACGGCCATCTTGCACACCAAAGGATAGAATCGCAGACGGTTTGCCTTTAACATATTTTTGCGCCAGCGCATGTTGTGGATGATCTTTTAAACCGGCGTAATTGACCCATTTCACTTTAGGGTGCTGCTGCAAATATTCCGCCACTTTTTGGGCATTTTCGGTATGACGTTCCATGCGCAGGCTTAAGGTTTCCAGTCCTTGTAGAATCAGGAAAACATTATGCGGGCTAATCGCTGCACCGGTATTGCGTAGCGGTACCACGCGGGCGCGGGCAATAAAGGCTGCTTCGCCCAAGGCTTCGACATAATTCACCCCGTGATAGCTTGGGTCAGGGGTATTTAAGGATTTAAAACGTTCAGGATATTTGCCCCACGGGAATTTACCGCTATCGACAATAATTCCACCAATCGAGGTGCCATGGCCACCAATATATTTGGTCAGCGAATGCACCACAATATCGGCACCAAAATCAAAGGATTTTTGCAGCACCGGTGTGGCCACTGTGTTATCCACCACCACCGGAATGCCATATTCATGCGCAATTTGGGAGATGGCTTCTAAATCAATAATATTGCCGAGCGGATTACCAATGGATTCCACAAAAACCAGTTTGGTTTTG
This sequence comes from Acinetobacter sp. Brlt_5, assembly GCF_051949055.1. NCBI lineage: Bacteria > Pseudomonadati > Pseudomonadota > Gammaproteobacteria > Moraxellales > Moraxellaceae > Acinetobacter > Acinetobacter sp. Brlt_5. Next base: position 56,009 of record NZ_JAYJLP010000005.1, on the reverse strand, counting down.
TCATCAATTAGTTCGCGTAAGGCTTCCGGGTTCTGATAATCAAAGAAACGGACTTCGACGCCCTGTTTTGGCAACGTATGTGCGAACAGGTTATAGGTACCGCCATACAGGGTTGAAACCGATGCAATATTATCGCCAGCTTCGGCCAGGGTCTGAATGGTATAGGTAATTGCAGCCATCCCCGACGCCAGTGCCAGCGCACCAATCCCGCCTTCGAGCGCTGCCACACGTTGCTCCAGCACTGCCGTGGTCGGGTTCATGATACGGGTATAAATATTGCCTTGTACTTTTAAATCGAACAGATCGGCACCGTGCTGGGTATTGTCAAAGGCATAAGAGGTGGTCTGGTAAATCGGTACTGCCACGGCTTTGGTGGTCGGTTCAGGGGTGTAGCCAGCATGAATGGCCAAAGTTTCAGCTTTATACGTCATTTTTCGTTCATCTTGCGTGAGTTATATTTTGATCAAGTGTAGCAGGTCTATTTATGAAATAAAGAGGGAAATATCTGCAATAATTATCTTTAAATTTCATAAAGACGCCCTCATTTTAAAATTTCAACGGCGGATAAGGCTGCAATGTATGCCTGAATTTTGGGCACTTTAAAGAGTTGTAACAAAGCGTGGAAGATGAGGCCGATCCCTTATCTTTTTCTGGCTTTCAGGTATAATAGCCGATTATTTTTTCGCTCATTTGAGTAGGGGTGGCGGTTTTGCCCCCGAAATTGGTTTTTCTATTGAGGAGTCCTACGTGGCCCAATATATTTATACGATGAACCGAGTGTCGAAGATGGTTCCGCCGAAGCGCGAAATCTTAAAAGACATCTCTTTATCATTTTTCCCAGGCGCAAAAATTGGTGTGCTTGGTCTAAACGGTGCAGGTAAATCGACCTTGCTTCGTATTATGGCGGGCGTAGATAAAGATTTCTCTGGTGAAGCACGTGCACAGCCAGGAATTAAAATCGGCTACCTTGAGCAAGAACCACCGCTCGATCCAACCAAAGACGTTCGTGGTAACGTGGAAGATGGCGTACGTGAAGCGCTTGATGCATTGGCGCGTCTGGACGAAGTATTCGCTGAATATGCAGCTGAAGATGCAGACTTTGATGCGCTTGCAAAAGAGCAGGAAAAGCTGGAAGCCATTATTCAGACTTGGGATGCGCACAACCTGAATAACCAGCTGGAGCAAGCCGCAGCGGCATTAAACCTGCCAGCATGGGATGCAGATGTGACTAAGCTTTCAGGTGGTGAGCGCCGTCGTGTGGCACTGTGCCGTTTGCTATTGTCTAAACCAGACATGCTGCTGCTGGACGAACCGACGAACCATTTAGATGCTTCATCTGTAGCCTGGTTAGAACGTTTCTTAAAAGACTTCCCGGGCACCATCGTGGCGATTACGCACGACCGTTACTTCCTTGATAACGTTGCCGAGTGGATTCTGGAGCTTGACCGCGGACATGGTATTCCATATCAAGGCAACTATTCGTCTTGGTTAGAGCAAAAGAACGCGCGTTTAGAGCAAGAGCAGAAGCAGGAAGAATCTTTTGCGAAGGCATTGAAAAAAGAACTTGAATGGGTTCGTTCAAATGCCAAAGGTCAGCAAAAGAAAAACAAAGCGCGTATGGAGCGTTTTGAAGAGCTGAACTCACGCGAATTCCAGCAGCGTAACGAAACGTCTGAAATCTATATTCCACCTGGTCCACGTTTGGGTAACAAGGTGGTTGAGGTTGAAGGCATCAGCAAGTCATTTGGTGATCGTACCCTGTATAAAGATTTAACCTTCACCGTACCACCTGCAGCAATTGTCGGTATTGTGGGTGAGAACGGTGCAGGTAAAACCACACTGTTTCGTATGATGACTGGTGAAGAGCAACCAGATACCGGTACGGTAACACTGGGGGAGTCGGTTAAAGTCGCTTACGTGGGTCAGATTCGTGACACGCTAGATGATAACAAAACCGTGTGGGAAGAAGTGTCTGGCGGTTTAGACATCTTACGTATTGGTGAATACGAAATTGCATCACGTGCTTATATTGGCCGCTTTAACTTTAAAGGCCAAGATCAGCAAAAACGTGTTGGTCAATTGTCAGGTGGTGAGCGTAACCGTTTACAACTGGCGAAAATCCTGCAAATGGGCGCTAACGTCATCCTACTCGATGAACCGTCAAACGACCTGGACATCGAAACTTTACGTGCGCTTGAAGATGCAATTCTGGTCTTCCCGGGTACCGTGATGGTGATCTCGCATGACCGTTGGTTCCTCGACCGTATTGCAACGCACATCCTGTCATTCGAAGGTGAAACTCCTGAATTCTTCACTGGTAACTATGCGGAGTTCGAAGAATACCGTCGTAAACGTGATGGTGATGACCTGATTACCAAGCGTCAGAAATATCGCAAAATTGGTGGTTAATCCCATCTAAATAAAAAACCAGCCTTCGGGCTGGTTTTTTTATGTAGTTTGAATAGAGAGCTATAAAGAGATGGGTATTATCCTGGTCGCGCTATATAGATATAGAAGGAAGGCGTGTAGCGATCGCAGGAAGTGTGCAATACTTTTAGCACTTCATTGAAGGAGATGATTTTTTACCTTTTTATAATCATGGGCTGGCGTTGGGAGCTATCCTGATCAACGCCAGATGCAGCTTTGTTTGAATCAATGAGAAAAATCAGATTTCCCACTCATGGTTGCATTCGCGGCATTTCCATTTCTTCTGGTTTTGCATAAAAGCCTGCATTGAAATTTTAAAATCTGGCAAATCACGATAGAACATGAAGCCGGCAATTAAACAGATCACAAAGACAATTACGGTTGCTGTTTGCAGGGTCGTGCCCGCACCATCCCCAAAAATCCACATGGCAATACTAATCAGCACCAGCAGCAATAAAATAAAAATAGCTGGAATCAGAAATACCAGGCTTTTTGGCACCACCGGACGTGGAGCTGCTTGGCCTGCTTGCGCAACAGGCATGATTTTCGGGCTTTGACACTTCGAGCAACGGTATTGCATTACAACTCCAAAATTCTAATCTGTGGTTTATTTTAATCGGAATACATCAGAAAGCAAAAAAGCACAGCAAAATAAAACAACAGGCAATAAAAAACCCAAGTCATAATGCTTGGGTTTTTTATCAGATCACTTTAAAAGTGAGCTTAAATTGGCGTCCCTACGGGGATTCGAACCCCGGTTACCGCCGTGAAAGGGCGATGTCCTAGGCCTCTAGACGATAGGGACTTATTGAGGCAACACAATTATGAAACCATGGTGGAGCCAAGCGGGATCGAACCGCTGACCTCTACAATGCCATTGTAGCGCTCTACCAACTGAGCTATGGCCCCAGTCTGTGTGAGCGCTATATTATGAAGATAATGCTCACACGTCAACAAAAAACTGCATTAACTTGCATCAACTGCATCATTTTTCGGCAATTTTAAGCTTTCATTGAGTTTTTCCCAGGCTTTTAGCTCTTTTTTGCTTGGTCCGCCCACAATTTCCAGCGCATGGCGCAGACGGGCAAAAGTTAAATCCGGACCAATAGTGACCATGGTCTGCATCACTGGCGTAGATGCAGTTGAACCGGCAATGGCAATAAAGAATGCCGGCATAAAGTCGCGCAGTTTAATTTCCATTTGTGCGGCCAGGTCCATTAAGGTCTGGCTCACGGTGTCATTGTTCCAGGTGAACAGACTTTCCAGACGCCAGATGGCAAACTGCAAGCTTTGACGAACCTGTTCTTCAGACAGTTTTTTACTTTCAAACTGTTCTTTTGAAAGTGTCGGGAAATGGTTGAAGTAGTGCGCAGACCAGTTCACGGCTTCAGATAATAAGTTGATACGTGGCTGAATCGCGGCAGCAATCTCTTCCAGCTTGGCGCGATTGGCTTTCCAGGCCAACAAGGTATCCAGCAGTTCAGCCGGAGAAAGGGCTTTAATCCACTGACCGTTGAGCCAGTTCAGTTTTTCCACATCAAAGATTGGACCGCCCAAAGACACACGGTTGATGTCAAAGTGTTCAATCATTTCCGCCAGGGTGAATTTTTCACGCTCATCCGGCATTGACCAGCCCATGCGGCCCAAATAGTTCAGCAAGGCTTCTGGCAGTACGCCAATGTCTTTATAGTAGTTGATTGAAGTCGGGTTCTTGCGTTTTGACAGTTTGGATTTGTCCGGGTTACGCAGCAGCGGCATGTGGCACAGTACCGGCATGTCCCAGCCAAAGTATTGATACAGCAACTGATGTTTTGGTGCTGATGGAATCCATTCTTCACCACGAATGACATGGGTAATTTGCATTAAATGGTCATCGACCACGTTGGCTAAATGATAAGTTGGCAGGCCATCGGTTTTTAGCAGAATCTGCATGTCGACTTGCGCCCAAGGAATTTCCACTTCACCGCGCAGCATGTCGTTAAATTTGCAGATGCCTTCGGTTGGAGTTTTCATGCGGATTACATGTGGTTCGCCTGCCGCCAGACGACGCTGAACTTCTTCAGCGGAAAGCTGTAAACCGCGACCGTCATAACGTGGAGATTCACCACGTGCTTGCTGTTCGGCACGCATCTGGTCCAGTTCTTCTGCAGTTGCGAAGCAGTAGAAGGCATGACCTTTTTCAACCAGTTCCAGTGCATACTGTTTATAGATGTCCATACGCTCCGATTGACGGTATGGCGCATGTGGGCCACCCACATCTGGACCTTCTGACCAGTTCAGGCCTAACCAGCGCAAAGAATCAAGAATCATTTTTTCAGATTCAGGGGTCGAGCGCAGCTGGTCGGTATCTTCAATACGCAAAATAAATTCGCCGCCATGCTGTTTGGCAAAGCACAGGTTAAACAAGGCAATATATGCAGTGCCTACATGCGGAAAACCGGTAGGAGAAGGAGCAATACGGGTACGAACAGTCATAATCAGTAATGAGTCAGAATGTAAATTGGAATCTATTATAACGAAAAAGCCTGATCACTTAATGCTTTATTCTGCATTCGATGATCAGGCTGCAACAGCACGCGGCTTGAGGGGGAGTCAGTCGCGCGCAGGTTCAGTTCAATCCGGTCAATTAAGACTGGTTCGAGCTGAAGAAGGATTGTACAAAACGGCTAAAACGCTGGTTTTGTGAAGCAAAGAAATTCTGGGTTGGCGCTGCTTTAATTGACGTCATCATTTTCAGGTCATTATCGGCTTGCAGCTTGTCTGTTTTGGTGGTGCCTAACTGTTCTTTTTGCTGCAACAGGGCTTTTTCAATGAGGGAGGGTTTGGCCGGCACCATTTTCACCGCAGTATGGGTATTTTTAACCACTGCCGTATGGCTGGTTTGTGCCATCAGGCCCAATCCTAAACTTAAACACAGTACATAGACTGACTGTTTCATCCTGATACTCCCCCAAACTGGTTTTGGATTTAATTTTTTTACGTTGTGGCTACTATATAACCACAGATAAAATATAAAAAGTAAGAACTGCATCACACTTTTTACAAAAATATAAAAAATGTCAGGCTGCTGGTTACTTCTATTCACATTTCGCTGTTGAGTACATGTTTTAGCAAATAACTGTGAAGAGAAAGTGAAGATCAGCAACAAAACTTATCTTATATCATATTTTTTTATATATAATTATGCAAGTTTCGCATTTTATTGATATGTAACTGGGTATTTAGGTGAATGGATCAAGTGCGGGCTATCTCATCTTAATCTTGCTTTAAATCAGCACGGTTTGCCAAGCGTCTGAAAGCCGGGTTTATTCATATTTTTGAATATCTATTCCATAAAAAGCTATAACCTGATTTTGGCCCATCGGTTATGCTGCTTTTTAAAAGAAAAACAAATGATTAAAAGAAAAAATTGCCCATCTTAAAACGAAAGTAAAAATTTTTCTGAATTGCGATTTATGATTTTATTTCATATAGTTAGCATTAATGTAGATAACCTATTTGTGCTGTCATGAAATCTCAAATTAAAGCTTTATTTTCAGCGGCTTTGCTGGCAACCGGCCTTGCGGCAACGGTCAATTCTGCCCAGGCAGCAGATCGTCAATTTTTAAACGTGTCTTATGATGCGACACGCGAATTCTATGATGAATTTAATGCCTCATTTGGTGATTACTGGAAAAAACGCACCGGTTTAAGCGTGAATTTCAAGCAGTCTCATGGCGGTTCAGGCAAACAGGCGCGTTCAGTGGTCGATGGCCTGAAAGGTGATGTGGTGACTTTGGCACTGGCCAACGATATTGAAGAAATCGTCAGATCGGGTCAAATCCAGCCGGGTTGGCAAAAAGAGTTCCCGCATAACTCGGCACCATATACCTCAACCATCGTATTTATGGTGCGTAAGGGCAATCCAAAGCACATCAAAGACTGGACCGATTTAACCAAACCGGGCGTACAGATTATTACTCCAAACCCGAAAACCGGTGGTCTGCCACGTTGGGTATACCTGTCTGCATGGGGCTATGCATTGAAACAGCCGGGTGGCAATGAAGCCAAAGCCAAAGATTTTGTCAGCAAGATGTATCACAACGTTAAAGTGATGGACTCTGCAGCACGTGCCTCAATGACCACTTTCGCAGAACGTGGTATTGGCGATGTACTGCTGACCTGGGAAAACGAAGCGCTGGTGACCCTGAAAACCTTGGGTAAAGACAAGTTCGATATTGTTTATCCATCGATGTCGATTTTAACCGAGCCTTCAGTGGCAATTGTTGACCGTACCGTAGAGCGTAATGGCAACAAGTGGCTGGCAACTGGTTATATCAACTATTTATATTCACCGTTGGGTCAGGAAATGGCAGCCAAACATTTCTATCGTCCACGCAATGAAAAGGTACTGGCCAAGTATGCGCATCAGTTCCCGAAACTGAAAACCTTCACCATTGATGAAGTATTTGGTGGCTGGGCCAAAGCGCAGCAAACCCACTTTGCGAACGGCGCCATCTTCGACCAGATTTATAGCAGCAAGCGTTAATCATCTGCGGACTGGTTAAAGAATAAATTCAAACAGCCTCCTTGTGAGGCTTTTTGAATATTTGGCAAAATCACAAAACGGTTTTCTCTATGAAAAGTAATATTTCTGTACAAAAAGTCGTTTGGAGCTTTGTCAAAACAAGGTAATAATGTGCAGTTAAATTTTGGCTGTATTGATTGAATCCCTATGTCGCATATTTCTGTATTACTCCACGAAACTGTTGATGCCTTGCTGGCAGAACGCAATACAGGAATTTATGTCGATGGCACCTTTGGCCGCGGCGGGCATACCCGTTTATTGCTGTCCAAATTAGATGAACATGCGCGTGTGTATGCCTTTGATAAAGACCCACAAGCCTTAGCGGTTGCAGCAGAACTGGAACAGCAAGATCCGCGGTTTAAAATTATTCATGCCAGCTTTGCCGATTTAAAGCAGGAACTGGCCGCACGTGGTATTGAACAGGTTGATGGGGTGATGGCCGACCTGGGCGTATCGTCTCCGCAGCTGGATCAGGCTGAACGCGGTTTTAGCTTTATGCAGGATGGCCCGCTGGATATGCGTATGGACAACTCGCAGGGGGAAACCGCGGCTGAGTGGTTGCTACAGATTGAAGAAGAAGCCCTGGCCAATATTATTTTTAAATATGGCGAAGAACGTTATAGCCGCCGTATAGCTAAAGCCATTAAAAACGCCGGTTTGATTGAAACCACCGGCCAGCTGGCCGAAATTGTAAAAACTGCCCATCCAAAATGGGAAAAGCATAAACATCCGGCAACGCGAACATTTCAGGCCATTCGTATTGCTATTAATAAAGAATTAGAAGATATTGATATTTTCTTGCCTCAGGCCGTGGAAGTGCTGAAGCCTGAAGGCCGTCTGGCGGTCATTAGCTTCCACTCTTTAGAGGACCGTTTGATTAAACAGTTTATTCAAAAAGAATCAAGCTTGGCAGAAGATACCGGTTGGGGGCTGCCGCAAGTACAACAAGATACCCGCCGTTTAAAAAAGATTGCTCGTATCCGTGCGAGTGAAGAGGAAGTCAAAGCCAATCCGCGTTCACGCAGTGCGTGGCTGCGTGTGGCTGAAAAGTTAGCTTGAACAGGCGAAGAATGAAAACCAAAGCAGTTGAAAACAATACAGAACAGTCACGACTGAAAAAAATGGTCGTCTATTTGATTTTGTTGGCCCTGGTGTTTATCAGTGCGCTCATGGTGGTCTTTCAGGTGTTTGAATATCGACATGATTATCGTCAGCTCAGTTCTTTTATGCGTGAGCGCGATGATCTCAATGCCGAGTGGGGCCGTCTGCTGATTGAACAGCAGACCTTTGGTGCCACCGCCCAGATCGGGACACGTGCCGTAACCCAGTTACGCATGTATTCACCACCCACCGCACAAACTGTGGTGATTTCATTGCCGACGACTTCAGAACAGAAACAATAGGGCTGGCTGTACATGGTAAATTCGCGTAAGAAGCAAACAGGTAAAAAACAGCAGTCTGTTACCCAAAAAAGCAGTTTAAATGTCGATATGTGGCGCTTCTACCTGATGTGGGGAACGGTGCTGCTGGTCTTTGTGGCGCTGGTCTGCCGGGCCTTTTATGTGCAGATTATCAATCATGATTTTCTGCAGAATAAGGCCAATGCCAATATTCTAAGAACTGAAAAACTCAAAGCCATGCGCGGCGTGATTTACGACCGGCATGGCGTGCCTTTGGCGATTAGTACCCCCATCATGAAAGTGGTGATTGATCCGCGTGATTATTTTGAGGCCAAAGAGCTGTATGACGACACCATGGCCGAGCTGGCCAAAGACCCGAATAACCGCAAACTCAAGCGTCAACTGCCCAATAAAAACCTGAATCTGGATGAACTGGCCGATGCGGTGGGCATGGACCGTCAGGAACTGCATCAGAAAATGCATGAGCGTCCACGTTCACGTTATCTGGTGCTGCAAAAAGAAGTGCCACCACAGCAGGCGGAACTGATCCTGAAGCGCAACTTCCAGGGTGTCTATACCGAGAAAAACTATAAGCGTTATTATCCGCAGCCACAGCCGAATGCCCAGATTATTGGCCTGACCAATAGTGAAGGCACCGGGATTGAAGGTCTGGAAATGCAGCTGAACAGCCGTCTGGCTGGGGTCGATGGCGAACAGCAAATTATCCGTGATAAACGTGGTAACCGGGTTAAAGATCCGGAAGTGATTAAAGAAGTCGAGCACGGTGAAAATATCACTTTAAGTATCGACTCGCGCCTGCAATACATCATGTATCGTGAACTGACCGCTGCCGGCGTGGCCAATAATGCCCGTTCTGCCACAGCCATTGCAGTCGATGTGAAAACCGGTGAAATTCTAGCCATGACCAGCTGGCCATCGTATAACCCGAATGACAAAAAGGGCCTGGAGAACAAAGATGCCATGCGTAACCGCGGGGCAGTCGATTCCTTTGAGCCGGGCTCGACCATGAAGCCATTTACCGTGGCCATGGCGCTGGAAAGTGGTAAATATTCGGCCAATACTGTGGTCAATTTAGGGGGGGGCTCGATGCGTGTTGGTAACCATACCATCCGTGATACCCACAATTATGGCAATTTGACCCTGGCTGGCATTATCCAGAAATCGTCTAACGTCGGCGTGGCGAAAATTGCCCTGTCTTTGCCCTATCCAACCTTGCCCACCTTCTATAAACGCTTGGGCTTTGGCCAGCGTTCGGCTGTAAAATTCCCGGGTGAAAGTGCCGGCCTGATTTTACCGCCAAGCAAGTGGAATGTCTCTGAAGTGGCAACCATGTCCTATGGTTATGGTCTGAATGCGACCGTGCTGCAACTGGTCGATGCCTATGCCATGATTGCCAATCAGGGCAAAAAACTGCCGCTGAGTCTGTATAAGTTGGAAGGCGAAGTGCAGGGCGAGCAGATTCTTGACCCGAAAATTGCCGAGCAGGTTCTGCTGATGATGGAAGCGGTGACTTTACCGGGCGGTACGGCGCGTCAGGCCAATATTCCGGGTTATCGTGTTGCCGGTAAAACCGGTACCGCACATAAATTGCGTGCTGACCGCAAAGGCTATTCGCAAAATGAATACCGCGCCCTGTTTGCCGGAATTGCACCGGTCAGTGACCCGCGTCTGGCCATGTTTGTGGTGGTAGAAAACCCGACCGGTCAATACTATGGCGGTCTGGTTGCTGCGCCAGTGTTTGCACGGGTGATGCAGGAATCCTTACGTTTAATGAATGTACCTTTAGATAAACCTTTAGATACAGCACAAATCCAGTAAATAGGTGATGAATGTCCATTACATTTCAAGATCTTTACACCGTTGAGCATGTTGCTGGATGGAGGTCACAACCCTTTGCAGGCTTCAGCTTAGACAGCCGCAAAGTTACAGCAGGGCAAATTTTTATTGCCCTGACCAGTTTTTCGCAGCCTGAAAAAACCGTCCAGTTTGCCGAAGCAGCGTTGGCACGTGGCGCGTTGGCTATTATTGCAGAAACCGATTTGGGTCTGCCGAATCAGCTGATCGTACCGGAGGTACGTCACTTAATGGGGCAGTGGCAAAAACAGTATCTGCATGCCACGCAGCCGCTGCAGGCTGCACGTATTCTGGCGGTTACCGGTACCAATGGCAAAACCACCATCGCCCGTCTGATGGCAGAACTGCTGATGTTACAGCGCAAACCGTGTGCGGTGATGGGCACCACCGGCAATGGCATTTTGCCGAATCTGGAAGCCTCTTCGCATACCACGCTAGATGCCTTACAGCTCCAGCAGGCCCTGCACAGCTATGCCCAGCAAGGCGCTGAATTTGCGGCAATTGAAGCCAGTTCACACGGACTGGAACAGGGTCGTTTAAATGGCTGTAGCATTGAAATTGCCGTGTACAGCAACTTAAGCCGTGACCATCTGGATTATCATGGTACGCTGGAGGCCTATGCTGAAGCCAAAGCCGCGCTGTTCCGTTTTGCCAGCTTAAAAGTGGCGGTCATTAACCTGGATGATGCCTTTGCGGAAGTTATGCTGACCGCCGCGCGTCAGAATCCGGCACAACCAAAAATCCTGACTTATTCCACCACGCAAGCGGCGGATTATCAGGTGCAGAATATCGAATACAGTCTGGCTGGTGCGCAGTTTGAACTGATCAGCGCCCAGCAGCGTTATCGTGTACACAGTCCGTTACTGGGCCATTTTAATGTGGAAAATCTGGTGGCCAGTCTGATTGCCGTTGAGCAGGCCGGATTTGACTTGTCGGATTTAATTGCCAGCGCGCCACAGCTGCAAGGTGCACCGGGACGGATGCAGGTGATTCGTGATGGCGAACGTCTGTTTGTGGTCGATTATGCGCATACACCAGATGCCTTGAAACAGGTGTTAATTACCCTGAAACGGCATGTATCGCAGCAGCTCTGGGCTGTCTTTGGCTGTGGCGGCGATCGTGATCGCGGCAAACGGCCGTTAATGACCCAAGCCGCGCTAGAGCAGGCTGATATCGCCTTGCTCACTTCGGACAATCCGCGGACTGAATCGCCTGACCAGATTTTTGCCGACATGCAGCAGGGCATTGATTTTAGTGGCCACAGCTATCATGAAATCCGTGATCGTCGTGAAGCGATCAAGTTTGCCGTGAAGCAGGCCCAGCCGGGCGATATCGTGGTGATTGCCGGTAAAGGTCACGAAAATTATCAGGAAATTGATGGGGTGCGACACTGGTTTGATGATGTCGTTGAAGTTCAGGCTGCAATTGATGTCCAGCATCATGCTACCAGCTCTGCCTATCCCGCCTAATCAGGAATTCTTATGCATACTTCAACCACCAGTACTGCGGTCTTGACGCCGTGGAGCGCAGCGCAGTTACAACAGGCCACCCAGGGTTATTGGCTGAATGATCGCGCACCAAGCACTGAAATTAAACGTATTTTAACCGACTCCCGTCATGCTGAAGCCGGCGATGCCTTTTTAGCACTGAAAGGTGAGCGTTTTGATGCCCACGATTTTGTGGCGCAAGTGGCGGCCAGCGGCTGTCAGGTGGCGATTGTCAGCCAGCCGGTCGATGCCGATATTTTTCAGTTGGTGGTGCCGGATACCCGCCTGGCGCTGGGCCATTTGGGTGCCTATCGTCGTGCTCAATATCCCGATCTGAAAGTGATTGCCTTGACTGGTAGCAGCGGCAAGACCACCACCAAGGAAATGCTGGGCAGTATTTTATCACGTCTGGCGCCGACCTTAATTACCCGCGGTAACCTGAATAATGACCTAGGCGTACCGATGATGTTGCTGGAGCTGCGTCCGGAACATCAATATGCGGTGATGGAGCTTGGGGCCAGCCATCAGGGTGAAATTGATTACACCTCACAGCTGGTACAGCCACAGGTAGCGGGGATCATTAATATCGGCACCGCACATCTGGGCGAGTTTGGCGGCCGTGATGGCATCTGCCGGGCCAAATCTGAAATTTATGCGCATATTGTGGCAGATGGATGTTCGATTGTACCGGCCGCAGATGATTTTGCTGACTCGATCCGTCAGGCAGTTCGCACTGAACAGCAGCTTAGTTTTGGTAACGGCGGGGATGTGTTTGCCACCGACATCGAACTCCAACCCCAATCGACCCGTTTCCAGCTGCATACCCCGCAAGGCGTGCGTGCAGTCGATTTACCGTTTGCCGGTGAACATAATATCCAGAATGCCACAGCCGCAGCGGCATTTGCGCTGGCGATTGGCATTGGTCTGGATGATATTGTTGCCGGACTGGAACAGGCCCAAGGTGCTAAAGGTCGTCTGAATTTTATTCAGCACGGTGCGCATCTGTTGATTGATGATACCTATAATGCCAACCCGACCTCAATGCGGGCGGCCGGTGAAGTGCTGGCGCAGCAGGAGGGGATTCGGGTCATGGTCATCGGTGATATTGGTGAGCTGGGGGCATCGGCGGCAATTGAGCATTATAAGCTCGGCCGAGATTTGGTGTCGCTCAAAGGCCTGAACTTTGTGGTGGCGGTGGGCGAGTTTGCTCCGGCCAGCCAGGAAGGGGCACGCAGTACCCAATACGGCAAAAAACTCCAGGCCTTTTTGAATCAGGAACAGGCCTTGCCATTTTTAATTAGTCTAGTTGAAACACATCAACCTCAGTCCATGAGTTTCCTGTTCAAAGGTTCTCGTTATACCCATATGGAAACGTTGATGACTGCATTGATGGAGAAACTTTAAATGCTGTTATGGTTGTTTGAACAGCTTGCGGGCTATCACAGCTCGTTTCAGGTGGTTCGTTATTTAACATTACGTTCATTGCTGAGTGTCCTGACAGCGCTCGGGATTGGTCTTTTGCTTGGACCTGTGATGATTCGTAAGTTACAGGCATTAAAATACGGTCAGGCAGTCAGCTCGTTTGCGCCAGAAGGACATGCGAAAAAGATGGGTACCCCGACCATGGGCGGTGTGCTGATTTTACTGTCGATTGGGATTTCGACCCTGCTCTGGGCCGATCTTTCCAACCCCTATGTCTGGATTGTACTGGCGGTTATGGTGATCTTTGGTGCGGTCGGCTGGGCCGATGACTGGATTAAAATCCGTTATAAAGACAATGCCGGACTACCAGCACGCAAGAAATTCTTCTGGACTTCGGTGGCCTCTTTGGGCGCGGGTATTGCGCTGTACTATATTGCCACACAGCAGCCGAACCCGGCGCAAACCGCCGATATGCTGGATGTATTAATTCCGTTCTTTAAAGATTTCAGCATTCCGTTATCCATGATTCCACTGGGTATTGGCTTTATTATTTTCACCTATCTGGTGATTAATGGTGCTTCCAATGCGGTGAACCTGACCGATGGTCTGGATGGTCTGGCGATCATGCCAATTGTACTGGTTGCGGCTGGTTTGGGTGTATTTGCCTATTTAGCCGGTGATGTGCGCTTTGCCGATTATCTGCATATTCCTTATGTCAAATACGCCTCTGAACTGGTGGTAATCTGTGCTGCCATGATTGGTGCCGGTCTGGCCTTCCTCTGGTACAACGCGCATCCGGCGCAAGTCTTTATGGGTGATGTCGGCGCTTTATCGTTAGGTGCGATGCTCGGCACAATTGCGGTGATGGTGCGTCAGGAAATCGTTTTTGCGATTATGGGTGGCGTGTTTGTGGTTGAGGCGATATCGGTCTTCCTGCAAATTGGCTCACTGCGGATGCGTAATAAACGCGTGTTCTTAATGGCGCCGCTGCATCATCACTATGAAAAGAAAGGCTGGCGTGAAACCCAGGTGGTGATTCGTTTCTGGATTATTACAATTATGCTGGTGGTTTTAGGCTTAATGACCTTAAAATTGCGCTAAGCAAATTGAACTGAAAAGTCGGCACTTGCCGGCTTTTTTATGGCAGCAAGCTTGGGAGAAAAACATGAACCTGCTGATGTGTCCTGTCTGTCGTCAGCCCTTAAGCCTGACCGACCGAACATGGCGCTGTGACAACAAGCACAGTTATGATGTGGCCAAACAGGGCTATGTCAATCTGCATGTGGTGCAACATAAGCACAGTAAAAATCCGGGTGATACCCCGGAGTCTGTACAGGCGCGCCGGGCATTTTTAAGTGCAGGACACTATGCGCCGCTGCAGCAGGCTGTGGTAGAGAAAATTCGCAGCCTGCGTATTGAAAACCTGCTCGATATTGGCTGTGGGGAAGGCTATTACACCAACGCCATGCAGGCTGAAGTACTGCAATGCGTGGGCGTCGATATTGCCAAAAATGCAGTGCAAGTGGCCGCCAAGCTGAATAAAGACGTGACCTGGGTGGTGGGAACCGGTGCGACTTTGCCGGTTTTGGATAAATCAATTGATCTGTGTACCAGTCTGTTTAGCCCAATTCCGAAAGAGGAAATTCTGCGGGTGTTGAAACCGGAAGCTTATCTGATGGTGGTAAGCCCGGGACCGCAGCATCTGTTTGCGATGCGCGAAGCCTTGTTTGAAGAAGTTAAAGCGCATGAACCACAGAAGTTTGTGGAACAGCTAAAAGATGGGTTTGAGTTGGTCAGTGAAGATGTTGTTGATGCAGCAATGTGCTTAAATCAGAGCGATTTAAAACATCTGATTGCGATGACGCCATATGCCTATAAGGCCAAACTGGAACGTCGTCAGGCGCTGGAGCAGCAGGATCAGTTCCTGCTGAATGCGCAATACCAGATATATCTGTTTCAGAAAAAGTAAGTGTTTAGTCCTAAAAAAGCCCAAAAAATGAGCGTATTTACATACACTCATTTTTACTACATTTTTCTAATATTTGCTTAACTGACTGGCATTACCTCAGTTGAGGGCTTTTTGTTGTGCGTTTATAAGACTTCATCAATTAGGTTTTCAATCGCATCAGGGCGAGAATTCTGCTGCTGATTTTGCGCTGGTTGTTGCGGCTGTGCCGGTTGCTGTGGCTGAGGCTGCATTGGTGGTGGAGTCGCCTCATCCGGAATCAGGATTTCCTCACCCGGCAAATCATCAAAATCATGCTGCGGTGCAGGCGCGACCGGTGCCGGCGCAGGACGATACAGCGGACGGGCCAATGGCGGTGATGAACGATAGCGCTGCTGCAACTCCTGCTCCATGCTGTCATTGCTGGCACTATCGCGGCTTAGCTGGTTGCCTTTACGGTCCAGACTGACCCAGGCTTCCGGTGTACCTTGCAGGGCTTTACCCATAAACTCGGTCCAGATCGGCAGGGCTGCGACACCGCCATATTCACGACGACCCAAAGTCGTTGGCTGGTCAAAACCGACCCAGGAAATGGTCACCAGTTTACCATTAAAGCCGGCGAACCAGGCATCTTTGGCATCGTTGGTGGTTCCGGTTTTTCCACCAATATCATTACGGCCAATACGCAGGGCAGCGCGTCCGGTACCGTACTGAATCACATCACGTAGAATATTGGCCATATCATAGGCCGAGCTGGATTTTAAAATACGCTGTGCCTGACGATACTGGCTGCGTTCAATCTTGTTGGCTGGCGCTGCATCTGCAGTTTGGATTGACTGATTGGTGACTTCAATCACTTCATCATCTGGCGTTTTTACTTCAGCTGTTTCAGGATTTTTTTCATCTTCACTGATACAGGCAATGCAGGCATATTCAGGATTGGCCTGATAGATGGTTTTGCCATACGCATCTTCAATACGCTGAATAAAATGCGGTTGTACCCGATAACCGCCATTGGCAAAGGTGGCATAGCCGGTGGCCATTTGCACCGGCAGCACCTGTGGCGTACCTAAGGCGATGGTGTAGTTACGCGGAATCTGGTCTTCCTGCAAGCCAAAATCCATAAATAGTTGGCGGGTACGGTCCAGACCGACGGTTTGAAGTAAGCGGACTGAAACGGTATTTCGAGATAAATACAGCGCACGGCGTAAAGGAATCATGCCCAGATAACGGCCATCCGAGTTACGTGGTGACCATTTGCCAATGGTAATTGGGCTGTCATTGAGCATGGTATGCGGAGTCATGCCGCGTTCAAGCGCCATCGCATAAACAAAGGGTTTGATAATTGAGCCTGGCTGGCGCCAGCCTTGCAAGGCACGGTTAAAGGTCGATTGATAAAAGTTATAACCGCCGACAATGGCTTCAATCGCGCCATTGTTTGGGTTAATTGCAATCAGCTGCCCCTGAACTTTGGGAACTTGCACCAGTGACCAGGAACTTTTGTTCTGGTTAGGGCGTAAACGGACAATATCGTTAACTTTGACAATTTGAGCTGCCCGGTTTGGTGCTGCGCCAACACTATTGGCATTGCGATAGGGACGCGCCCAGGACATGCCAGACCACGGGACAGTGACGGTAGAACCATCCTGCATCAGGGCTTCAAAAGAATTGTTCAGGACTTTGGTGACTTGTGCGGGATAGGTGTTGGCAAAGGCACGAAAGTCACTCAGTGGCTGGTCATGCGCTTCGGCACCGCGCCAGCCATGACGGCGGTCATATGCTTCTAGACCATTTTGCACCGCCTGCTCGGCATAAGCCTGACGTTTACTGTCAATGGTGGTGTAAACCTTATAACCAGAATCAACCGCCTGCTTGCCGAATTTTTTGACCAGTTCAGCTCGGACCATTTCCCCAACATAGGGGTGAATATTACTGATACTGCGATCCGGCATATCCAGGTTAATTGGCTCGGCAATCCCACCCTGATATTCATTCTGGTTGATATAACCGAGTTGCAGCATCCGGCCCAGAATCCAGTTGCGACGTTCTAAGGCACGTTCCGGATTGACCACTGGATTGTAACGTGATGGCGCTTTTGGCAGACCAGCAATCATCGCCATTTGCGCAATACTCAGTTCTTCCAAGCTTTTGTTATAGTAAATTTTGGCTGCTGCCGCGATCCCGTAAGCATTTTTACCGAGAAAGATTTTATTGACATACAGGGTCAGAATTTCTTCTTTGGACAGGTTCTGTTCAATTTTTCGGGCTAGAAAAATTTCAGTCAGTTTGCGTCTTAAAGTGCGTTCCGGGCTTAAATAATAGTTCTTGGCCACCTGCATGGTAATGGTCGAGCCACCGGTTTGCACATTAGAACCGGTCACCGCTTCACTCACCGCACGGCCTAGGCCTTTAAAGCTGATGCCGCTATGTTCGAAAAAGGCCGAATCTTCAGCCGCTAAAAAGGCATAGATAAACTTTTCGGGAATCTGGTTGTACTCGACAGGTACAGAAAGTTTGCCACCATACTCTGCAATTAACTGATTATCCGTGCTATAAACTTGTAAAGGCTTCAAAAGAGGCGCTTTTTTTAGAGTGGTCATTTCCGGCAAAGATGGGGCAATATAGAGATACATGCCATAAAAACCCATCGGAATGGAAACTAACACAATAATTATGAGCAAAAAAAATGGATGAACACGGCCCGAACAAGATAGCTTTTTCATAACAAGTAAGTTTTAATAAGAGCTAATGGCAAACTAATTGCTGGTCAGTATAGCCTTTACCCATACGGATTGTTAGATGAGTTATTGTATCCGTACAAAAATATAGACCACAAAGCAACTTAGTGAATGGCATTTTTTGGGGATAAAAAAATAATAGGAAAAACTTATTGTGCGCAGGTTATATCGTAAACCGAGTAAGGGGTTAATAGGTGTAGATATTAGTTCTACTTCTGTTAAGTTATTGGAGCTCTCTGTAAAGAATGATCGTTACTGGGTGGAAAGTTACGCCTTGGTACCGCTCTCAGAGGGCAGTGTGGTTGAGAAAAATATTCTGAATCCTGAAGCTGTAGGGGATGCGCTCGAGCGTGCCTTTAATTTGGCCAATACACCGACAACAGCTGCCGCTTTAGCGATTCCAACCTCAATGGTAATTAGCAAGACCATTGAGATGGATGCCGATATGACGGATGACGAACGTGAAGTTCAAATCCGGATGGATGCAGAGCAATATATTCCTTTCCCATTAGATGAAGTTAGCCTGGACTTTGAGGTGCTGCCTGATCGTCTGGCCAATCCAAACCGGGTCAATGTTTTGCTGGTGGCGACACGACTGGAAAATGTCGAGAGTCGCTGTGAAGCGATTGAACTGGCCGGTTTAACCCCAAAAGTGGCAGATGTCGAAAGCTTTGCCATTGAAAATGCCTTTAAAGTCTTCGCCGATACCTTGCCGATGGGGGTAAATACCATTGGTGTGTTAGACATTGGTCATACTATGACCACGCTGTCGGTACTCAAAGACAATAAAATTATCTATACCCGCGAGCAGGTCTTTGGTGGCAAGCAGCTGACCCAGGAAATCCAGAACCGTTATGGTCTGTCCTTTGAAGAAGCCGGCCGCGCCAAGAAAAGCCGTACCTTGCCAGATGATTATGATGTTGAAGTGTTGGAGCCATTCCTTGAGGCGGTGGTGCAGCAGGCGGCACGTTCGCTGCAGTTCTTCTTCTCCTCATCGCAGTTTAATGAAATTGACCATATTCTGCTGGCCGGTGGGAATGCCAATATTCCGGGTCTAGCCAAGTTGCTGCAGCAAAAACTGGGTTACCGCGTCACCATTGCCAATCCGTTTTTACAGATGGGTTTCTCCTCCAAAATTGATATTAAAAGAATTGAAAGCGATGCCTCTTCATTGATGGTGGCATGTGGCTTGGCATTGAGGAGTTTTGATTAATGGCAAAAATTAACTTACTCCCTTGGCGTGATGAGCTAAGAGAAAAACGAAAAAAAGAATTTATTGCGGTTTGTATTGGGGCTGCATTAATTGGGGTGCTGGCCGTCACGCTGGCATGGTTCTATTACAACCATAAACTGCAGGATCAGGAACAGGCCAATCAGCTGGTGATCAGTACCAATCAGAATCTGGATGTACAGTTAAAGTCGCTGGAAGGCCTGCAAGAGCAGCGTAATGCCATTGTCGAGCGTATGAAGCTGATTCAAGGTCTGCAAAGTCAGCGTCCTGTAGCGGTACGTTTGGTCGATGAGCTGGTCCGCGTTACCCCAAGTAGCATGTATTTGACCAAAGTGGCCCGTATTGGCAATAAATTTACCTTTGAAGGCAAGGCCGAAAGTCCAAACACGGTAGCAGAGTTCCTGCGTAATCTGGAAGCATCACCATGGTATCGCAACGCCTTCATGAATTCTTTCTTGGCCGTTGAAGAAAATAAAAACAAGGCACCAAGTTCGGTTGTTCCACGGGTAGAAGAAAGCTATGGCAGCTTCGTGGTAACGGCAGATTTGGATGAAATTGCACTTCCAGGCACAGCACCTGCGTCTGGTACTCAAGCAACAGCGGGGGCAGTACAATGAGTCTCGATCAATATGAAGAAATGAATCAGGATCCTGTTGCTGCGCCAAAGAAAAAAATGACGCTGGATAAATTCTTGCAGCAATGGAATACCTTAGATCCGAATAACTATGGCAGCTGGCCGTTTTCCGTCAAGCTGACCATCTGGATCTTTATCATTATTTTAATTGCCTTCCTGGGCTATTTCCTGGCCATCAAGCCGAAGCTGGATGCAATTTCCAATGCGCGTGCACAAGAGCAGAACCTGCTGAATGAGTTTCGTGAAAAAGATTCCAAACTGCGTAACTTGCAGCAATATCAGGCACAGTTACAGGAAATGGAAGCCAACTTTAACCAGCAGCTACAACAGTTGCCAAAAGAAACCGAAATTCCAGGTCTGGTTGAAGATGTCAACGTTACGGGCGTGAATTCAGGCTTAAGATTTAAAAATATCCGTCTGGAAAATGAAATCAAGCAAGAGTTCTTTATCGAGCAGCCAATTTCGATTGAAGCCACCGGTGATTATCATGCTTTTGGTTCTTTTGTGAGCGGTACAGCCGCTTTACCGCGAATTGTGACCATGCATGATTTCACTATTACTGCCGGTGAAAACAAGGAAAAGAAAACCGATATTCCACAAATTACCTATGTCGCGAAAGCCAAGACCTATCGCTATGTCGGGAATACCGATGCACAGGCCGGTAATAGTACGACTCCAGCCACAGGAGCAGCACAATGATGAAATTTGAAAAACTTTCGTTGGTTCTGGTGTTGGGCCTACTGGCTGCAGGCTGTGATTCACGTATTGATGCCGTGAATGCACAAATGGCAGAAATCCGTAATCAGCCGCCGTTGCCGATTGAGCCGGCACCGACTTTTGAGCCAGCACCTGTATTTAACTATGCAGCACATCAGCTGAAAAGCCCGTTTATGCCAAGTTCTCTGGCGGCCGAGCTAAAGATTATGGCGGGTAAACGGGTTTATCCAAACCTGTCGCGCCAGTTGCAGCCTTTAGAAAGCTATGCACTGGAAACTTTAAGTATGAAAGGCAGCATGCGCGGGCAACGCGGCGAGATTCTGGCCCTGATTCAAACTCCAGATGGTGAAATTGAACGGATTCAGCGCGGCAGCTATATGGGCTTGAATCATGGTCGGGTCATCAATATTACGCCGACACAAATTGACTTAATTGAGATTATTCCAGATGGTCGCGAAGGGTATGTTGAACGTCCAAGAAGTCTAGTACTGATTGGGCCGGCGCCATAAATTAAAGGAATAAAAATGAATAATACTGTGAAAGATTTTATTTTTGGGGATGGCATTACAATGAACAATTTGTTCCGTCAGTTTTCAATGGGCGCTGTTGCGATGGCCGTCATGCAAGTGGCCAATGCGCAGGTCAGCATTACCAATATTGTACCAATGCAAATTCCAGGACAAGGTACTGAAATTCGTGTCATGTTCAATGGCTTGCCACCTCAGCCTGCAGCCTATCAGCTTGAGCAGCCATCACGTTTGGTGCTGGATTTTGATAAAGCCCAGCAGACCTTAAAACAGGCCAGCATTCCGGTTGCGACTCGGGAAGCCAGCTCGGTTGATGTCAGTTCCGATGCCCAGCGTGCACGTTTAACGGTTAATCTGGCTGAAGCGGGTGCTTTTACTACCCGTGTTGAAGGCAATACTTTTATTCTTAAAATTAACAGCACTCAGGCAGCCGTAACGCCAGTGACGGTACAGCAGACGGCTCAAGGTGTATCGAATATCGGCTTTCAGCGCGGTGCAGAAGGGGAAGGTCAGGTAGTAATTGACCTGGCAGGCAGCAACACCCCGGTCGATGTACAACAGCAAGGCAGTAAAATTATTGTCCGTACCTTGGGCAATAAAATTCCTGCACATCTGGCGCGCCGTTTAAGCGTCAATGATTTTGCCACCCCGGTATCTACCATTGATGCGCAAAATGATGGTGGCAATGGGGTAATTACTATTCAGTCTGCCGGAAGCTATGAATATATGGCGTATCAGGCAGAAAATAAACTGACCATTAGCCTGAAACGTCCGGTAGATAAGAACCCGTTCAAACCGCGTGCAGCACAAAGCTATACCGGCAAAAAGATTTCTTTAGATTTCCAGGATATTGAAGTGCGTCGTGTGCTGCAGTTACTGGCGGATTTTACTGGAATTAACATGGTTGCCGCCGATACGGTACAAGGCAATATCACCTTACGTCTCAAAGATGTGCCGTGGGATCAGGCACTAGATATTATTTTAAAAACCAAAAATCTGGATAAACGCCGTAATGGCAATGTGATCTGGATTGCACCCGTCGCAGAGCTGATCAAGGCCGAAGAAGAAGAAGCCAAAGCGATTGCTCAAAGCGTCAAGCTGGCGCCGCTGCAAACCGAATATATCCAGTTAAATTATGCCAAGGCTGCTGATATCGAGAAACTGATTACTGATGGTAAAAACGCATCCAATTCTCGAGGCGGCACAAATTCGGGTTCTGGGGCAGATCCACTTGGTGATAGCGTCGGTAGTCTGCTCAGCCCACGTGGTACGGTGTCGGTTGATCCACGAACCAACACCCTGATTATTAATGATACTGCACAAAAAATTGACCAGATTCGCGGCATGATTGACTTGCTGGATGTATCGGTGAAACAGGTGATGATTGAAGCGCGTATTGTGCGTGCCACCACTGACTTCACCAAAGAGATGGGGGTCAAGTGGGGCATCCTGTCACAAGGGATCATGAATAATAACCATCTTTTGGTCGGTGGTAGTGATACCACACTGTGGAATTTACGTGAGCCGGAATTTGACGATGAGCGTGGTGGTTATACCTATGAAATTGAACGTCCACAAAACTTGAATGTCGATTTGGGGGTCACCAGCCCAGGTGCGAGCCGGATTGCTTTTGGTCTCATCAGCCTGTCTGACTTTATGCTGGATTTAGAACTGTCTGCCCTACAAGCTGATGGTTATGGTGAAGTGATTTCGACACCGAAAGTACTGACTGCTGATAAGCAACAGGCCAAAGTGGCTTCAGGTACGCAGATTCCGTATCAGTCTGCTGAAGGAGGCGGTGTCAATGCGGTATCCACCACAGAGTTTATTGATGCAACTTTAAGTCTGGATGTTACGCCAAGCATTACCCCGGATGGTAAAGTGCAGATGAACCTGAATATCACCAGTGATAGTCCGGGAGCACCAACGCCGACCGGTCAGCTGACGATTAACAAAAACTCGATCAATACCAATGTACTGGTCGATAATGGTGAAACCGTCGTGCTCGGTGGTATTTTTGAGCAGCAGACAGCCAATCAGCAAACCAAAGTGCCATTCCTGGGGGATATTCCGTATTTAGGCCGTTTATTCCGTAAAGATATTAAATCGGACAATAAACGTGAGTTGCTGATTTTTGTGACACCACGAATTGTTAATGACAGTGTTTCAAGAAATCATTAATATATTTTCAATTTAACAAAATAAATAGGTGACTCCTTGCCAAGCAAAGAGTTTAACGCCCTGCCAAATATCTATTTGGTGGGGCCGATGGGGGCCGGAAAAACCACGGTAGGGCGACATTTGGCAGAGCTGCTCGGACGCGAGTTCCTGGACAGCGATCATGAAATCGAGCGTCGTACCGGGGCCACCATTCCCTGGATTTTTGAAAAAGAAGGGGAAAGTGGTTTCCGTCACCGTGAAACCACCGTCATTGACGAGCTGACCTCTCGTACTCAACTGGTTCTTGCCACTGGCGGCGGTGCAGTCACCCAGGCTCCAAACCGTGAATTCCTCAAACAGCGTGGTATTGTGGTGTATCTGTATACCCCGGTCGAAATCCAGCTGCAACGTACCTACCGCGATAAAAACCGTCCTCTCCTTCAAGTTGAAAATCCTGAACAGAAACTGAAAGATTTGCTTGCAGTACGCGATCCATTATATCGTGAGGTGGCGCATCATATTATTGAAACCAATCAGGGTGCAGCCCGTGATCTGGCACAAAAAATCCTGAATGTGATCGTGGCGAAAAAATCAATTTAATTGAGTACAGTGTTTTAAAACCATGCAAACCTTATATGTTGAACTCGGCGATCGCCGTTACCCGATTTTTATTGGCAGTGATTTAAATCCTCAGACCTTACTGGAACCTTATATTCAAGGCAAGCAGGTCATGATTGTGAGCAACAGTACCGTGGCGCCTTTGTATTTAGAGCACTATCAAACTGCCATAGAAGCACTGGGTAAACAGGTGGCAACATGTATTTTGCCCGATGGTGAAAAATACAAGGATATTCAGCATCTCAATCTGATTTTTGATGCCCTGCTGGAGGCCGGGTTTAACCGCGATTGTACCGTGCTGGCACTCGGCGGCGGTGTGATTGGCGATATGGCCGGTTTTGCCTCGGCCTGTTTCCAGCGCGGTGTGTATTTTATTCAGGTGCCGACCACCTTGCTGTCTCAGGTCGATTCTAGTGTGGGTGGGAAAACTGGAATTAACCATCCGCTAGGTAAAAACATGATTGGTGCCTTCCAGCAACCGCAAGTGGTGCTGGCCGATATGTCACAGCTAAAAACCTTGCCGGATCGTGAGCTGTCTGCCGGTCTGGCCGAAGTGATTAAATATGCGCTGCTGGGTGATATTGAGTTTCTGGACTGGCTAGAACAGCATATGGATGCCTTGGTGGCACGTGATCCGGTCTTGTTGGCGGAAGCGGTGTACCGTTCTTGCGCACACAAAGCCCGTATTGTCGCCAATGATGAAAAAGAGCAGGGCGAACGCGCATTGCTGAATTTGGGTCATACCTTTGGTCATGCCATCGAGTCTTATCTCGGTTATGGCGAATGGCTGCATGGTGAAGCGGTTGCGACCGGCATGGTGATGGCTGCCGATTTATCGCATCGGATGGGCTGGATTTCTGCAGACGATGTTGAGCGTACAAAAAGAATCATTTCTCGTGCCGAATTGCCGATAGTATGTCCTAAAATTCCGTTGGATGATTTTCTCGGTTTTATGGCCCATGACAAAAAAGTGTTGAATGGCCAGTTGCGACTGGTATTAATGCAGCGTCTGGGACAGGCCATCATTACCCGGGAATTTGATCCGGAATTGATGAAACAGTCTATTCTTGCGCATCAGGCAGCATAAATAAGGGATCCCATGGCAGCAGCATCACAAAGCGTCAAACAACGTGTTCAGAATTCCATCTGGTTGGTGTGTGGTGCGCTGTGTCTGCTGCTGGCGATTATCTTCTGGGCCATTACCGATCGTGATGAGCTGGTTGAAGTCGAAAAAGCCCCGGAATCAGAAGTTGAATTACAGATTCAGCCGGCAAAAGTCGCGGCAACCGCGCATTTGGGTGCCCTGATCGACGAAGTCAAACCGCTGGAACAAACCAAGCGTTTAACCGCTTCCGGTTTGCATGAGCCTGAATTTCGCGGCACCAAATTTATCTCCGAGCAGCGTAAGCACCAGACCATTGAGCTGTTTCGCGTGAGCGAAGAAGATATTATCAAGGGCTTTCTGAAAAAACAGGCTGATCGCCAGAATTTTCTTTATATTCGCTTGAGTGGTGAAAACCGCGCCGAGCAATATGTGTTGCTGTATGGCAATTATAAAAATACCAGTCAGGCGCGAAGCGCTTTAGAACAGCTGGCGCTGCAATTGCCTGCATCGGTCAAACCGGTGGTAACCAGCTTTATGGACTATCTACCGTTTGTGAATGACCTGGGTGCAGAGGAAGTGAGCCTAAACAATAAACTTTATGAAGTGGCTTTAAAGCCGGCTGCGCTGCCGAAAATTGATGAAAGTCTGCTGGCTGCACCAAAACAGAGCGCAACCAGTCCGCAACGCTCCACTACAACCACCACCGTAACCCGCCGTGATCAGGACGGAAACGTGGTGGATGTGCAAAAATCACAAAGTGGTGTTGCTCCACCTGCACCAGCATCGAATAACACCACCACAGAACAAGAAATTAGCGATCCTTTCAATTAAACTGCCGTTCTAAAATAGCGCAGGCTGGTGTATAAAAATAAAGATATGCACAAAAACAGTGCGTATAAAATAAGCGAAACTTCCCTGAAAGCGCACCGCTCTCACTGAAACTTGCCCAAATTAAGTCATTTAAAAATAGCACAATAAAGTTGGCATCATTTTTGCATTATTGGGGCATCAATTGAGTTAATGTCCCTATTTTGGAGCAAGAAAGATTCAATGATTGTGCGAAATCGTCAAATGTTTATGCTTGATTTAAGTGCGTAAAGGCAGTCACGGTTTTCCTCAGCTTGTCATCTTGATCACTCAAGATCAAAGCCAGGAGAAATGAACTTGCTCAACATGGATCTTAAGCTAAGTCAGTCGGACCAGGTCGCAAAAGAAAGTAGATTGTTAATGCCCAGCAAGGGCGCGTTGAAAGAAGGGTACGCTATGCACATGCCATCGCCTAATACTGTAGCTCCCGCTCAAGGTTTATACCAACCGGATGAGTTTAAAGATAACTGTGGTTTCGGTTTAATCGCCCATATGCAGGGTGATGCAAGCCATGATCTCGTCAAGACCGCCATTCATAGTTTGAGTTGTATGACCCACCGTGGTGGTATTGCCGCAGATGGCAAGACGGGCGATGGTTGCGGTCTATTGCTTGCCATGCCAAAGCAGTTCTTCCGTGAAGAAGCCAAACGCTTAAGTGACATTACCTTAAGTGAAGTGTTTGCTGTGGGCACCATTTTCCTGAGCCTCGATCCGGCCTTAGCTGCGCATGCCAAACAGACGTTAACCAAAGAAATTGAAGCAGAAGGCTGTAAAGTCATTGCCTGGCGTGTAGTGCCAACCAATAACGATGCTTTAGGTTCAATTGCCATGCAGTCTTTGCCTGCATTTGAACAGGTCATCGTGAACTGCCCGATTGGCGTGACTGAAGTTGAATTTAACCGTAAATTATTTTTGGCGCGTCGCCGTGCCGAACAGCAACTCAGCAATGATCCGTATTTCTATGTGACCACTTTATGTTCAACTGTGATCAGCTATAAAGGTCTGATGATGCCAGCTGCGATTGCTGACTTCTATACCGACCTGGCTGATGAGCGTTTAGCGTCACATATCGTGGTGTTCCACCAGCGTTTCTCGACCAATACCTTGCCACGCTGGCCGCTGGCGCAGCCGTTCCGTTATCTGGCGCACAATGGTGAAATTAACACCATTACTGCAAACCGTAACTGGGCGCTGGCACGTACCCCTAAATTTGAAAACCCGTTGTTGCCGGGCTTAACCGAGCTGAATCCAATTGTGAACCGTACCGGTTCGGATTCATCCAGCCTGGACAATATGCTGGAAATTCTGGTGGGTGGTGGTATGGATCTGTTCCGTGCGCTACGTATGCTGGTACCACCAGCCTGGCAAAACGTGGAAACCCTGGATGCAGACCTGCGTGCCTTCTATGAATTTAACTCGAAACACATGGAAGCCTGGGATGGTCCGGCAGGTCTGGTGATTCAAGATGGTCGTCATGCCATCTGTATGTTAGACCGTAACGGTTTACGTCCGGCACGCTGGGTCATCACCAAAAATGGTTACATTACGCTGGCTTCTGAAATTGGGGTTTGGGGTTATGAACCGGAAGATGTGGTGTCGAAAGGCCGTGTCGGTCCAGGCCAGATTCTGGTGGTTGATACCATGACCGGTAAAGTGCTGGACACCAGTGATGTGAACCAGCATCTGAAAAAAATGCGTCCTTATCGTGAATGGTTACGTGAAAATTCAATTCGCGTTCAAGGCAGCCCGGAATTAGAAGAATATTTATGTGATCAGGGCTTAAAAGGCGATGGCCTGAAAGCGGCACAAAAAATGTTTATGGTCACTTTTGAAGAACGTGACCAGTTACTGCGTCCAATTGCAGAAAGCGGTCAGGAAGCCGTTGGCTCGATGGGCGATGATACCCCAATGGCCGTGTTGTCGCGTCAGGTGCGTCATGTATCAGATTATTTCCGTCAGCAGTTTGCACAGGTCACCAACCCGCCAATCGACCCGTTACGTGAATCAATTGTGATGTCGCTGGAAACCTGTCTGGGCCGTGAGCAAAATGTGTTTGAACAGGGACCGGAACATGCTGATCGTCTGATCATTTCCAGCCCGGTACTGTCAAACTCGAAAATGCACCAGATTCGTACTTTAGGACGTAAAGGCTATGAAATTGCCGATATCGACCTGAACTATGCTGAAACTGAAGGTCTGGAAGCGGCAATCACACGTATTTGCGAGCAGTCTGCGCAAGCGATTCGTGATGGCAAAACCTTATTGGTACTTTCCGATAAGAAAATCCGTGAAGGCTATCTGCCGGCCAATGCGGTAATGGTGACGGGTGCGGTGCATCACCACCTGATCAATACCGGTTTACGTACCGATGCCAACTTGATTGTGGAAACCGGTTTTGCCCGCGATCCGCATCAATTTGCAGTGTTACTCGGTTTTGGTGCCACCGCCATCTATCCATATCTGGCTTATGATGTGATCAATGATCTGGTCGCTAAAGGTGAACTACTCGGTGATCCGGTCTATGCACAATCGAACTTCCGTAAAGGGATTGAAAAAGGCCTGCTGAAAGTCCTGTCAAAAATGGGTATTTCAACCGTTGCTTCGTATCGTGGCGGTCAGCTGTTTGAAGCAGTCGGTTTATCTGCCGAAGTGGTGAATACCTGCTTTAGCGGTGTACCAAGCCGTATTCAGGGCGCGACTTTTGTTGATCTGGAAAATGACCAGAAAAAACTGGCCGATACTGCGTGGAAAGCGCGTAAGCCAATTGATCAGGGTGGTTTGCTGAAATTCGTCTTCGGCAAGGAATATCATGCCTTTAACCCGGATGTGATCAATTCCTTACACAAGGCGGTGCGTTCAGGCAATTATGCCGATTTTAAAGAATACGCCGAGATTGTGAATAACCGTCCAATCGCGACCATTCGTGATTTATTTAAACTGAAAACAGACAATTCGATTCCACTGGAACAGGTGGAGTCAGTTGAAGAGATTTTACCGCGCTTCGACTCTGCCGGGATGTCTTTGGGTGCGTTATCACCTGAAGCGCACGAAGCGATTGCAATTGCCATGAATACGATTGGTGGTCGTTCGAACTCGGGTGAGGGCGGTGAAGATCCAGCGCGTTACGGCACCATCCGTAACTCGAAAATCAAACAAATTGCATCGGGCCGTTTTGGTGTGACGCCTGCGTATTTAACCTCTGCAGAAGTCCTCCAGATTAAAGTCGCGCAAGGTGCAAAACCAGGTGAAGGTGGCCAGTTGCCGGGCGGTAAAGTCAACGGACTTATTGCGCGTTTACGTTACTCTGTACCGGGCGTAACCCTCATTTCGCCGCCGCCGCATCACGACATTTACTCGATTGAAGATTTATCACAGTTGATCTTCGATTTAAAACAGGTGAACCCACAGGCGATGGTGTCGGTGAAACTTGTTTCTGAGCCAGGTGTCGGTACGATTGCGGCCGGTGTTGCGAAAGCGTATGCCGACTTCATTACCATTTCTGGTTATGATGGCGGTACAGCGGCTTCGCCACTTTCTTCTATTCACCATGCCGGTTCTCCGTGGGAGCTCGGTCTGTCTGAAGCGCATCAGGCACTGCGTGTGAACGACCTGCGTGGTAAAGTTCGCGTACAAACCGATGGTGGTTTAAAAACCGGTCTGGACGTGGTGAAAGCGGCCATCCTCGGTGCTGAAAGCTTCGGTTTTGGTTCTACCCCAATGATTGCTTTAGGTTGTAAATACCTGCGCATTTGTCACCTGAACAACTGTGCGACCGGTGTGGCGACGCAGCAGGA
Organism: Acinetobacter sp. Brlt_5; assembly: GCF_051949055.1. Taxonomy (NCBI): domain Bacteria; kingdom Pseudomonadati; phylum Pseudomonadota; class Gammaproteobacteria; order Moraxellales; family Moraxellaceae; genus Acinetobacter; species Acinetobacter sp. Brlt_5. The sequence continues at coordinate 26,495 of NZ_JAYJLP010000005.1, read as the reverse complement.
TCACTTGCGTCAGGAACACTATATTGGTGAACCGCAAATGCTGATCAACTTCTTCACCTTTATTGCTGAAGAAACCCGTGAATGGCTGGCGGCGCTGGGTGTATCCAGTCTGAAAGACCTGATTGGTCGTACAGACTTGCTGGAAATCCTGCCGGGTGAAACCGACAAGCATGCCCATCTGGATTTAAGTGCATTGCTGGAATCGCATCCTGCGGCGGAAGGTAAGGCGCAGTACTGTGAAGTACAAGGCAATGAACCATTCGATAAAGGTATATTGGCCGAGCAGATGGTCAGCGAGATGCTGCCAGCAATTGAAGCCGGTACCGGTGGTGAATTTAATTACAGCATTGGCAACTGTGACCGTTCAATCGGTGCACGTATTTCCGGTGAAATTGCCCGCCGTTATGGCAACCTCGGTATGGAAGCCCATCCGGTGAAAATGAACCTGACCGGTACTGCAGGTCAGTCCCTGGGTGTCTGGAATGCCGGTGGTTTACACATCAAGCTGGAAGGCGATGCCAACGATTACGTGGGTAAAGGGATGGCTGGTGGTCGTCTGTCGATCTTCCCGCCAAAAGGTTCGCCATTCCAGACCCAGAATACCGCGATTATTGGGAACACCTGTCTGTACGGTGCCACTGGCGGTAAACTGTTTGCAGCGGGAACTGCGGGCGAGCGCTTTGCGGTGCGTAACTCGGGTGCCTTTGCCGTGATTGAAGGCGCGGGCGATCACTGCTGTGAATACATGACCGGTGGTATCGTAACGGTACTGGGTAAAGTCGGACACAACTTTGGTGCCGGGATGACAGGTGGTTTTGCTTATGTACTTGATTTGGACAACGACTTCGTTGACCATTACAACCATGAGCTGATCGAGTTAAACCGTATTTCTACAGAGTCGATGGAAGAACACAAAGAGTTCTTGTCACGTATCTTAGATGAGCATATTCAAGAAACGGGTAGTGCCTGGGCGTACAAGATCCGCCATGAGTTTGATTACTACAGCCGCAAGTTCTGGCTGGTAAAACCAAAAGCAGCCAACTTGCTGACTTTGTTAAAGACAACTCAAGCTGATCCTCAATAATTCCACGACTGCAGAAATGAAGCCAGATGCAAGGCAACTGTGAATCCCTTGCATCTAGCCACGGAGTAAAGACATGGCAGAACGCCTAAGTAATGACTTTCAATTCCTGGATGTTGCACGCCAAGACCCAGAGAAAAAAGAGATTGACGTCCGCAAATCTGAGTTTGTGGAAATTTATAAGCCATTTACCGCAGAAGTGGCGACCAACCAGACCCATCGCTGTTTAGGCTGTGGTAACCCGTACTGTGAATGGAAGTGTCCGGTACATAACTACATTCCAAACTGGTTAAAACTGGTTTCAGAAGGCCGTATTTTCCAGGCGGCAGAACTGTGCCATCAGACCAATACTTTGCCAGAAGTTTGTGGCCGGGTTTGTCCACAAGACCGTCTCTGTGAAGGCGCCTGTACCTTAAATGATGGCTTTGGTGCCGTGACCATCGGTAATGCAGAAAAATACATTAATGATACTGCATTTGCGCTGGGCTGGCGTCCAGACATGTCACATGTCAAATGGACCGATAAAAAAGTCGCGATTATTGGTGCCGGTCCGGCAGGTCTGGGTTGTGCCGATATTCTGGTGCGTAATGGTGTAAAACCGGTGGTGTTTGACAAGCGTCCGGAAATTGGTGGTCTGCTGACTTTTGGTATTCCAGAATTCAAGATGGAAAAAGATGTGATGAAACGCCGCCGTGAAATTTTCACCGGTATGGGCGTAGAATTCCGTTTAAATACCGAAATTGGTACAGATGTCACCATTGACCAGTTACTGGCTGATTATGATGCTGTCTTCATGGGCATGGGTACTTATACCTACATGAAAGGTGGTTTTGCCGGTGAAGACCTAGATGGTGTGTATGATGCGCTGGATTTCCTGATTGCCAACGTGAATCGTTGTCAGGGCTGGGAAAAAGATCCATCAGAATACATCTCTGTGGAAGGCAAAAAAGTGATTGTCCTGGGTGGTGGTGATACCGCGATGGACTGTAACCGCACCTCAATCCGTCAGGGTGCCGCGTCAGTGACCTGTGCCTATCGCCGTGATGAAGCCAATATGCCGGGTTCACGTCGTGAAGTAACCAATGCGCGTGAAGAAGGCGTGGAATTCCAGTTTAACCGTCAGCCAATTGAAATTGTGGGTGAAAATGGCAAAGTCACTGGAGTAAAAGTGGTGACCACGCAACTGGGTGAACCAGACAGCCGTGGCCGTCGCAGCCCTGAGCCAATTCCGGGTTCAGAAGAAATTCTGCCGGCAGATGCAGTATTGTTGGCCTTTGGTTTCCGTACCAGCCCAGCCGACTGGTTTGCCGATGTGAACATCAACCTGGATGGTTCAGGTCGTGTCGTGGCTGCAGAACAGCAGGAATTTAAATTCCAGACTTCAAACCCGAAAATTTTCGCCGGCGGTGATATGGTGCGTGGCTCTGATTTAGTCGTGACTGCAATCTGGGAAGGCCGTCAGGCAGCAGAAGGCATTCTGGACTATCTGGATGTCTGATTTACGCTGAATTCATTCAAGAAGCCCGCTTTTTAGAGCGGGTTTTTTAATCTCCTTGGTTTCAGAATCAATCCCTGAAAATGAAAAAAAGACAAGGGCTGCTAGCAAATTCACTGTAAACACACTTTATGCAACAGGTCATTTTGAAGTTTTTTGCAAATCGAATCGGTCTTTTTGCCATAGGGGAAAAGTGATTTTGTTCACATACTGAGCGTCTCCAAAACAAAAAAGATCAGTAACCATGACGCAAGTGACGGCAGAAAAATCCTATCTTCATCGTCCGAAAGCCATTGGGATCACGGTTCGCCGGCTCACATTTAATCCTCATGCCATCCGCCGGCATTATTTTGCCAATTCGCCGGTGATGTCGCATCTGCTTACCGCCTTATCTTCCACTTTTCCCATTGGTGAGCAGTTTTTTGTGCATAGCGTGCGCAATGTACGCGATCAGGTTCAGGATCCGCAGTTGCAGGCACAAATTGCTGCGTTTATTGGGCAAGAGGCAATGCATTCCAAGGCGCATCGTGAATTTAACAACGCCTGGCGCCGTGATGATTATCAGCTCGATCGTTTTCAGGCCTGGCTGGCGCGTAAAGATCATCATGTCAAAAGTCTGCCACCCAAAGTGCAACTGGCGATTACCTGTGCCTTTGAACATTTTACTGCGCTACTGGGCGGCTATATTCTGCGTCATCCGGAAGTGCTGAGTACGCTGGATGATGATGCGGCCAAACTGTGGATCTGGCATGCGATTGAAGAAATTGAACATCGGGCGGTGGCGTTTGAGGTATATCAGCATGTGTATGCCGATCATCGTCTGCGCCGTATGATCATGCGCAGTGTGACTGCCGGTTTTGCCAGTCTGACTTTTTATAGCGCTTCACAGCTGTTTTTGCAGGACAAGAAAAACAGTATGCCGAAAATCGGCGGTAATCTGTTGGGCCTGTATTTGCTGGCGAAAATGCTGCTGCAGCTATTGCCGGAATATCTGTCCTATTACCGGAAAGATTTTCATCCGGCCAAAATCAATTACAGTCGCAGTCTTAGATACTGGAAGCAGCGCATGGCAACGCAGTATCAGGTTGAAGGTTTCCAGCAGGAACAGCCACCACAATTACTCAGTTAATTCAAACAGATGTTAAACCGCTAATCAAAACCGGACTTCTTTACTCGTCCGGTTTTTTCATGCGCATGTGTTTTCCAAGTGATAAATAAAATTAACAAAACTGGGCTAAAATACCGTTAGAATCAAATTATTGAACAAATACAAATAAATAATTAGAGGATAAGGCATGAACTTGATGAAAAAAACACTGCTGATGCTGGCGCTCAGCAGCAGCTTGACCCTGAGTGGCTGTGGCTATAACACCTTACAGGTCAAAGATGAAGCCGTAACGGCGGCCTGGTCGGAAGTACAAAACCAGTATCAGCGCCGTGCCGATCTGGTGCCGAACCTGGTCAATGTGGTGAAAGGCTATGCCGCACATGAAGAGCAGGTGTTGACTGAAGTGACCCAGGCACGTGCCAATGTGGCCGGCTTAAAAGTCGATCAGGCGGTGCTTGAAGATCCGGCTCTGTTCCAGCGCTATCAGGAAGCGCAAGCGCAAATGACCGGGGCGTTGTCGCGTTTAATTGCGGTATCAGAAAATTATCCGGATTTAAAAGCCAATCAGCAGTTCCGGGATTTGCAGGTGCAGCTTGAAGGCACCGAAAACCGTATTGCCGTGGCGCGTAACCGTTATATCACCACGGTGCAGGACTTTAATGCCTATTCACGCCAGTTCCCGCAGGTGATGACTGCAAAAGTGATTGGTATGGACACCAAGCCAAACTTTAGTGCCGATCAAAACGCGCAAACTGCACCGACCGTGTCGTTTGAATAATCCCACGCCCCAAGGAGCCGCGGATCATGCCTGATTCAATTACTGCTCTCATCCGGTGGATACTGCACAGCCTGCTGTTGTGCTGTGCGCTATTGCTCAGTTCACTCAGCTTGGCAGACACGACTGCCACTGGTTCGGCAGATGATCTGGCGGCAGCGCGCATCATTCAGGAACAGCAACGCGCGGCCAATGCTCGTCATCAGAGTCAGGCAGCCGCTGCATCTGAGGCAAGTGCTGAACAACCGGTGATTGCCAATGATATGGCAGAAGGGGAGTCCATCCGCGGCTTGCCGACTTTAAATGAACCGGTGATTGATCAGGCCAATTTGCTGAGTGCAGCGCAGAAACAGGCGATTAGCCAGCGGATTTTAGCGCTGCATCAGCAGGGTAAAGCACAAATTGGGGTGGTGATTGTCCCGACCACCGGTCAGGAAGATATTTTTGATTTTGCCATGCGGGTCGCAGAACAATGGCAGTTGGGCTCGGCCAAATATGACAATGGCTTGTTAATGGCAATTGCAGTGAATGATCGCCGTATTCAGATTTTAACCGGTTATGGTCTGGAAGGGGTATTACCCGATATTGTGCTGGGCCGGATTATCAACAACCAGATCACGCCGTATTTTAAACAGGCGCAATATGCCAGCGGCATTGAAGCCGGTCTGGCCGAAATTGAACGTATTTTGAATATGGACCCGGACGTAGCGGCCAATGCGGCTAAAGAGCTGCAGGAACGCCAGCAACAGGCACTGCGTGAGCAGCAGGCACGGGGAAAAACTTTTAATACAGTAATTTTTATTTTAATTGCCGGGGTGATTGGCTCTTATATTGTTGGTAAACGTCTCAGCGCTTCAACCGCTGCGGTGGCGGCTACGGTGGCGGGGCTGGTCAATGGTGTAGGCATATTCACCAGTTTATTGATGGGCCTTGGAATTTTCTTTTTACTCATTACCGCGCTGGCACAAGCGATTTTTCATATTTTCCTGGCCTCGGCCGGTCGTGGCGGTGGAGGCGGCGGCTTTGGTGGAGGCGGTGGATATAGCGGCGGAGGCGGCGGCTTTGGCGGGGGAGGGGCATCAGGATCATGGTAACCACAACAGATACAACCGAAATTATTACCCAGCCGAAAACTCAGGAGCTGAGCCAACCCAGTTTAAAACGCTGGTTCAGGCATTTTTTCTATATGCCGGCGACCAAGCGCTTTTTTAACCAGCAGGACCAGTACGCGATTGCACAAGCGGTCACAGAAGCTGAGCATGGCCATATTGGCGAAATTCAGGTGGTGATTGAAGGCTGTCTGCCTTCGCGTTTGGCCTATTATCTGGATACGCGTACCCGCGCACGACAACTGTTTGCTGAACTGGGTGTCTGGGATACGGAATATAACAGCGGTGTGCTGCTGTATTTAAACCTGTGTGAGCGTAAAGTCGAGATTGTGATTGACCGTGGTATTAAGTATGCCACTGAGCAGCAGGTCTGGGATGAGATTTGCCAGAAAATGGTGTATGGCCTAGCGCAAAGAGAGTATCAGCAGGCCGTGATCTTGGGTGTTAAAGAAATTGGCATGATTCTGGATGGTTTTTATGACCGGAAAATTCAGGATGAAGCCAATGAGCTGGGGAATAAGCCGATTATTCTGGGGTGATTTTTTTAATTAATTAACTGTATTGGATTGAATATTGTGATACTTAAGAGAGTTTAAAGACTAATAAGCTGAACTTATTACCCAAAGGTTCTGTCATTAATAATGACACCGTGGCACTTGAAGCAGGACGTAAACGAGGTTCGATTAAAAAAAGCCGTCATGCTGCATTAATTGAGGCAATTGAGCAGGCTGCGCAGCAAGCAGGACAAAATGTACTTTCGCCTACACAACAGGTTGAACAAGCAAAAAACAAAACTAAAGCGGTGAAAAATGATTATGAGCAGCTGAAAGAAGATTATGAAAAACTGCTGGAAAAGTGCAATTCGCTGTTGTTAGAAAATTTTGGATTGAAATAAAAAAACACATCAAATTTGATGTGTTTTTTTAAGTTTATATATTAAAGAGTAGGTGCAGTTGCTTGACTAGTACAATTACCTGAAATTTCTGCAGGTGCGTTTGTTACACAAGCCCATGTGCCATTTGAACCTGTTGTAGATGGGGTGTATGTAAATAAAACTGCTACGTTAGCAAGCTTAGCGTTTACACCAGTTGCATCAAATGTATATAGAGCCTTAGCATCAGTGCTCGTGCCACTTGTATATGCACCATAGGTGATATCCCCATATTTCCCTTCTAATCCAGCGCCTAAAGGATTGTCTGTTGCACTACTGGCAACATAGCTAGTGCCTTGATCAACTTTTTCTTGAACGGCAGATTTTAAACCTGATAACAGTACTTGAGACTCAGAAAATTGAGAACGAGCAATATAGTTTTGATAAGCAGGGATCGCGATTGCAGCAAGAATACCGATAATTGCTACAACAATCATTAATTCAATAAGGGTGAAACCTTTTTGAGCGTTCATAACATTCTCCACAAATGTTTTGTTAATTTAATTATAAGCTTTGTAAGCTAATTTATAGTTTGCACAAAGTGTGCCAAACTATGTTAGCGACTTATTCTATAAAAAATCAATACTTTGCTTATATATAAATTGGAGTGGAAAAATTTTTCTGTAAATATATGTAAGTAACTGACGTAAATTGTCAGTTTTTTAGGTTTTTTATTGTTTCTTGAATAAGGGGAAGGTTCATTAGAAATATTAATATCAATGCAAAACTACAATCGCTAAATAATTAAATAGTGGCTCCCTCAGCTGCTTTTTTGATTATCATAGCTCATCTTTTTCTCAACTTTTGCAGCATGAAATTTTTCCTCTTGCTTCTCGCCAGTATCTTTATCTCCCTCGCCTGGCTCCTTCCCATTCATTACCGTCCCTGGGTCACCTATACCGGCGAGCTATATGCTTTTCTTGCGCTGTTCGCTTTGGCGGCTATTTTCCTAAAAGAAAAACTGACTCTTCCAAAAATAAGCCTGCCTTTACTGGCCTTAACCGCTGTTCCATTTATCCAATGGGCCTGTGGTTTGCTGTTCTTTTTTGATAAAGCGCTATTTAGCAGCCTGTATATCTTTGGCTTTTGGTTGGCGATTGTACTGGGCTATAACCTGACCGTAGATGCTGCGCAGCGAGAAAAAATATTTACAGGTTTAAGTTTTGTCTTTTTAGGTGTCGGCACCCTAACCGGTCTCATGGCCATTTGCCAATGGCTCACCATCGACCAGTATTTCCCGTTTATAGTCGATATTCGTACTGGCCAGCGCCCTTATGCCAACTTTGCCCAGCCGAATAATATGGCGACCTTTCTGGTCATGTCCTTAATGGCCTGTTTATATCTGTATGAAAAACAGAAACTGAAAACAGCACTTTTGGTTGTAACTGGTTTGGTGATCTTAAGCGGGGTGGTGCTAAGTCAATCGCGTACCTCTTGGGTCGCCTCGCTGTGTATTCTGGCTTATCTCGGTTATCAGCAATACCAAGGCTATATCCGCCTGAAATGGCTCTATAGCGCGCTCTGGTTTGCAACTTTTGTTGGTTTGATCTTTATTGCCCCTTCCGTAAGTCAACTACTCTCACAAATCGCAGATATAGCGGTACAGTCTCGTGATGTGGTACAGCGTGCTACCGGTGATATGTCGCGGCTGGCAATCTGGGAGCAAATGCTGCATGCCATTGCCCATCAGCCCTGGTTTGGCTATGGCTGGCATCAGACCAGTGTTGCTTACACCACCATCAGTGAATTTTTCCAGGGACCGGTATGGATTCGTAGCGCTCACAATGTGGTGCTCGATCTTCTGCTCTGGAATGGTCTGCTGATTGGCTTGCCATTGTTGGCTTATCTGGCCTATTGGGGCTATCAGCTGCATCGGCAGGTGAATTCGACCATTTCGGTGATTAGCCTGTTGATGCTGGGTGCCTTCCTGATTCATGCCATGCTGGAATTCCCGCAGAACTATGCCTATTTTCTGCTGCCCGCCGGTTTTATTTTGGGGATTGTGCAGTCGCAACGTCCAAATGCTGGTGTGCAGTTATCGCCAATATTCATGCGGGTTGGCTTTGGAGTGGGATTAGTCCTGTTATTGCTGATTTATCGTGATTATGAGTTGATGGTACCGAAGCTAAATCAATCGGTGCGTTATGAAAAGACACCGGAAAAAATCATCAATCAGGATCAGATTTATCTGCTCGAGGAATTTAACCGCCGCATTGCCTGGATTCGTCTGAATCCGTATAGCCAGCAGAGTCCGGAGCAATTACAGCAGATTCATGAGATTGTGCTGAATTATCCAACCCAGTATGACCTGCTTAAATATGCCCGAGTGCTGGCCTTTAATGGCTATGAAGCCGAAGCCAAACAGCAGCTGGAGCTGTTAAAGATCTTACGAAAGGTCGAGGTGGATTATGACAGCTTGCTGGATGGGGCAGAAATCAGCAAAGAGCCGTAAATTATCTTCTGATTTTTAAGGCTGCTGTTTGGGATTTGAAACACATTGCTCAATCCATAAAAAAGACCGGACTTCCGGTCTTTTTTATGCAGTTAATCTTTTTAATTGAGCTTAGAGCTGACTCTGAATATAGTTTTCAATACCGACAGATTCAGTTAAATCCAGTTGCGTGGTTGCCCAGTCTAGATATTCTTCTTCTTTTTCCAGAATTTCCTGAACCAGATCACGGGTCACATAATCCATTTCCTGTTCAGCCAAAACGACGGCTTTCTGAATGGCTTCAATATTTTCTTTGACTTTACGGACATCACAGTTCAGCACTTCAACCGTGTGCTGACCAATATACAGTTTGCCCAGATGTTGCAGATTCGGCAGACCTTCTAGAAATAAAATCCGCTCGATAATTTTATCGGCATGTTTCATTTGACGAATTGATTCTTTATATTCCGCCGAACCGAGTTGCTCAATGCCCCAGTCATTAAACATGCGCGAATGTAAAAAATACTGGTTAATAGCGGTTAAATGATGATACAGCACCTGATTCAGCTGATTAATCACCTCACGATTGCCTTTCATTGCACTACTCCATCTCACAATTTCTGCCCTAAACAGTTTTAAGGCAATCTAGAGCTTTATCTTAAACAAGATGATGGAGGATGGCGAGTAATTTATTGAACAGCAAATGAAAATCGTCATCAATGTGATTCGGCAGCAATGCCCGGTCGGGCAATAAAAACCCGCCTGAGTCAGAAGCGGGGGAGGAGAGTCGGCCCACGGACCGAAGGATTTATTCTTATTGGAATTAGGCAGCAACTGCGAGACGGCCAGCAAGTTCGGCCACCTCATCGCTAATAATGGCACGTGCTTCAGGGGCACAGCGGCCACAGCAGGTTCCCAGATCGAGCAGGTCACGAATTTCGCGATAGCTTTCAGCACCATTCGCTACGGCGTCTTTAATGTCTTGATCTGTAATACCACGGCACAAGCAAACGTACATTGATACAACCATGAAGAATTAAATAAGATAAGTGTTATTATTGATAATTATTATCGTTTGTCAATAAAAATCATTTGAAAATTCATTTGTTGTGATTGGGTTTTTGAATAAAAAAATACCATCTTATCGATGGTATCTTTTTTGTACAGCTAAGTTATTGATTAATAATTACCACGCCATCCATTTCAACCAGTGCACCTTTGGGTAGGCTGGCCACACCTAAAGCGGCACGCGCTGGATATGGCTGGGCAAAATATTCACCCATAATCTGGTTCACCAACTGGAAATTGGATAAGTCGGTCAGGTAGATGTTCAGTTTGGCAATATCAGCCAGCGTGCCACCTGCGGCTTCACAGACGGCTTTCAGGTTGTCAAAAACACGACGGATTTGCGCTTCAATGCCTTCAACCAGTTCCATGCTGTAAGGATCAAGGCCAATCTGTCCTGACAGGTACACGGTATTGCCAACTAAAATGGCTTGAGAATATGTACCAATGGCAGCAGGCGCATTTTCAGTATGGATCACTTGGCGGGACATCGATTTCTCCTTTTATAAGTATGGACAGCATAAACGATTAGCCGGGCAGGCTCAGGCCTATCGTATCATGATTAACAGGCCTTGGATGTTTCGGCAATATTGGGCGGCAGTTCCAGACGGATAATCCGCGGGAAGCCAAAATGCATGCGCAGGTCGCGAATAATCTGGGCAATCTGCTTACGGTTGTTCACCACAATATTGACATAAGTCTTGGCATCGTGGCTACGGACCATTTCCACCCCGGTCTTGGCCTTACGGCATTGATAGATCAGGTCAGAAATCTGCTCATCATTCATTTCAATATCAATGCATAAATAGGCGGTGAAACTGACGTCATCGACGTCATCCGAGTTCCACTGTAGCGGCATGATATTTTCCGGATGCAGATGCTGTTCATGCAGCAGGTTATGGCAACGCGCGCGATGCACAATTAAACCACGGCGGGATAAATGGCCCTGAATCGGATCGCCAAGCACCGGATTACAGCAATGCGCATATTTAACATCAATGCCTTCGGTGCCCTGAATCAGACGATCCGAAACTTCCGAGCTGCTGTCCTGTGAATAGAGATGGTTGGCCACCAGTTGCGGTAACAGGTCACCGACTGCAATCTGTTCAAACAGGCGTTCTTTACTGTCGATATGACGCCATTGCAACAGGTTAATCCAGTCGTCTTCGCTTAAATCTTTAATCGAACAGTTAAACAGTTTCAATGCGCGGTTAAGGGCTTGCTCACCGACCAGGCGCTGCTCGTCAATATCCTGATCACGCAGAATGTTTTGCAGGGCACGGCGCGCTTTCTGGGTGTTAATAAAGCTGAGCCAGTCCGGGTTTGGTGTCGCTAAAACATCGGTAATCACTTCCACCACCTGACCGCTGGTTAGCGGGGTAGATAGTGGTTTGATTTCTCCATTAATTTTCGCACCGACCGCATGGTTGCCGAGGAACAGGCTGGCCGAATAGGCAAAATCAACTGCGGTAGCACCTTGCGGTAATTCATGCAGATGGCCATGCGGGGTATAAACCCAGATTTTTTCCTGATGCAGATAATCCAGCAGCTCGCTAAAGGTGGTTTTGGCACAGGCGCCATCAATCAGCACGTTCAGGTTTTGCATCGAGGCCTGAATCGCCGAGCGGCAGGCTTGCGGTGCATTCTCACCGAGAACCACGCCAAAACGGGCTGCTTTACGCATCAGCTCGGTTTGAATGGTTAAGGATAAGGTGGTTTCTTCACCTTTCAGGCGCAGCATCAGCGACTGGTTGCCACCCGGTAAGGGCCGGCGAATATGATCGGCAAAATGCAGCACCTGAAAATGTTCACGTAAAATATCGGCTAAGCGGTCACAGTCGGCAATGCTTTGCAGAATAATTTCAAAGGCGTGGCTGTGAGTCAGCTCTTGCAGGTCGATGTCATTTTTGACGAAATAACGGAGCAGTTCGATATTGTTATTTTTCTTTTTAATCCGGCCGCTAATCTGATGATATTGCAGCAACTCGGCCAGGTTCTTTTCCCATTTGGCCTGATATTCACAGCGTTTCGGCTTGGTTTCTAGCAGGGCAGCCTGAACATTGTTGAACATATCCAGATCAAGATTCTGGTAGCACAGATGTTCCAGGTTGTCGGCCATTTCATTCATACCGACAATACGCGCCATCGGCACAAAAATATCAAAGGTTTCCTGGGCAATGCGGGCGCGTTTATCTGGACGCAAGGCATCCAGCGTGGTCATATTGTGATAGCGGTCAGCCAGTTTAATAATGATCACACGCGGGTCTTGCAGGGTCGCTTGCAGGATTTTACGGAAGGACGCGGCTTTATTGTATTCTTTATCGCTGGAATGGCTGAGTTTGGTGACGCCATCGACCAGTTCGGCCACGGTACGGCCAAATTTTTCGGTAATATCTTCTTTGCTAAATTCGGTATCTTCAATCACATCATGCAGCAGTGCCGCCATCAGGGTTTCGGCATCCAAACGCATGTGCGCCAGAATGCAGCTGACCGCAATCGGATGCAGAATATAAGGCTCGCCGCTTTTACGGGTCACGCCATCATGCGCCAGATCGGCATAGTCACAGGCCGCAAGCACGCGCTCGCTATCGCTTTCACTCAAGTAAGCGTCGATAATCATATTTAGTTGCTGTTTGGCTTGGCTGACCTCTGCGCCTGGCATATACCACCTTTAACTACAATGCTCGTAACAATCACAAAAACTGATCTTCTAATGAAAAACATATTGCATGACTTGTCAATTTTTTTCACCGAAAATATCGAAATAAAAGCTCGTTGTAATTACGAGTTCCGATGCTTATGTTATAACGGTTATTGCGCAATTATTAAAGTTCAAATAATAAAAAAGCCTAGTAAAAAACTAGGCTTTTTCAGGATGTATTTTCTTATTGGAAAGAAAAACCATCTAAATTCAAGTTATTTGCTGAAAGTGCAAGGTCAAGGCTAGAGGTTTGGTAGTCCTGATCGCGTTGTTTCAAAATGTCTTTAGAAACGTGGCCTTCTGCAATTTCACGTAAAGCAACAACGGTAGGTTTGTCGTTGTCCCACTCAACGGTAGGTTCAATTCCCTGACGTGCCAATTGACGCGCGCGTTTGCTTGCCACTAGTACAAGCTCAAAGCGGTTGTCTACATGGTCTAAACAATCTTCAACGGTGACGCGTGCCATAAGAGTTCTCGTTTGAATGGTAAATTTAAACAGACTGTGCAGTATAAGGTGCTTTGCCTGAAGACTCAAGTTTTAATCAGGGTGCTGTAGGGGTAATCAGCTTCTGGATCAACTCCTGATGACGGTTGGCCTGCTGGCTTAACACCAGACGGTTGGCAATAATCACGGCTTCCAGGTCATGCAGGGCTTTATTAAAGTCATCATTGATAATCACATAGTCAAAGTTGACATATTGCTGCATATCTTCTACTGCACAGCTTAAGCGATGTTCAATCACATCCACAGCATCGGTGCCGCGATTGGACAGGCGCTGGCGCAAGTCAAACTGGCTTGGCGGTAAAATAAAAATCTGTTTCGATTCAGGAAAAAGTTTGCGCACCTGCTGCGCACCTTGCCAGTCAATTTCCAGCAGGACATCGTGACCTTTGGCCAATTGTTCTTTGACTGTGGCTTGGGCTGTTCCATAATAATTGCCAAAGACTTCGGCATATTCAATAAAACCGCCTTGTTGCACTAGGTCGATAAAATCCTGTTTCTGGGTGAAATGGTAATGAACGCCGTCCAGTTCGCCAGGACGTTGACCACGGGTCGTGTGGGAAACAGAAACGTGCAGATTGTTAACACGTTCAAGCAGGGCTTTAACAAGGGATGTTTTGCCTGTTCCTGAAGCTGCAGAAACGACAAACAAGAGACCCGACATGATATTTTTCCTGATATGATAAAATATCTTCTCTATTTTAGAGCAGAGCTGGCTTAAACAAAATAGTTAAGCATCTATTTGTTTGCATTAATTTCGCATCTGTCTGCAAAAGTTGAAATGAATATCGAGGGTTCTATGGAAATTGTATTGGCTAATCCACGTGGTTTTTGTGCGGGTGTGGACCGTGCAATTGCAATTGTGAATCGTGCCCTTGAGTGTTTTAACCCCCCTATATATGTACGTCACGAAGTAGTACACAATAAATTCGTGGTAGATGACTTACGCCAACGCGGTGCGATTTTTGTAGATGAGCTGGATGAAGTGCCAGACGACAATATCGTGATTTTTAGTGCGCATGGCGTGTCAAAAGCCGTCCAGCAGGAAGCTGAGCGCCGTGGCCTGAAAGTGTTTGATGCCACCTGTCCGCTGGTGACCAAGGTGCATATTGAAGTGACCAAATATGCCCGTGAAGGGGTCGAGGCGATTTTAATTGGACATGAAGGCCATCCTGAAGTGGAAGGCACCATGGGTCAATATGACAAGAAAAATGGTGGTGAAATTTATCTGGTGGAAGATGAAGAAGATGTTGCGGCTTTAAGCGTGCGTCATCCTGAAAAAGTCGCGTTTGTTACGCAGACCACGCTGTCGATTGATGATACCGCCAAAGTGATTGATGCCTTGCGCCAGAAATTCCCGCAGATTCAGGGACCGCGTAAAGATGATATCTGTTATGCCACCCAGAACCGTCAGGATGCGGTGCGTGATTTAGCCAGTCAGTGTGATGTGGTACTGGTGGTCGGGTCGCCAAACTCGTCGAATTCGAACCGTTTACGTGAACTGGCCGAGCGCATGGGCAAACAGGCGTATCTGGTCGATAATGCCGATCAGCTGGATCAGGCCTGGTTTAATCATACAACAAAAATTGGTGTCACTGCTGGCGCGTCTGCTCCGGAAATTTTAATTAAACAGGTGATTCAGCGTTTGCAGGACTGGGGGGCAACGGCACCTGCCGAGCTTGCTGGTCGTGAAGAGAACATTACCTTTAGTTTACCGAAAGAGTTACGTATTCCTGTAACTCAGGCTTAAACTGAGAAATAGATAACAGTCTAATTTTTCTTTTAAAAATAAGCAGATGATTGTGATATGACAGTCATCTGCTTTTTTATGCCTTTTATCTGTTCTGTGTAGGTTTTGTAACTTTAATAAGTATGATTTTAACTGGGCCAACATTTTTGCCTAGGGGGAGAGCATGCGAAAAAGTCAGGGATTTACCTTAATTGAATTGATGGTCACGATTGCAGTACTGGCGATTGTGGCGATGATAGCGGCTCCTTCAATGACCAGCATGATTCGTAAAAACCAATTGCATAGTGATGCAAGAGCTATTGTTGAATTGGCAACAATGGCACGTTCCGAAGCTGTATTTACTAAGAAAGAACAGAAGTTGGCACTCGACGCCTCGGTAACAGACGGCAAGTTCAAGTGGTTGCCAGAGCAACATACCAGTTGGGCAACCAAACCAGTCAATAGCCTGACCTACAATATGTTTGGCTTTTTAGTTTCAGCGAATGATCGTGAGTGTTTTATTTTGCAGCATCAAAAAGATAACACCCAAAAAGCGGTGATTGAATTTTATAAAAATGGTTCGATTCGTTATGAACGCTCAAATAGCACATGCCCAAATTAATATGATGAGGCTAGAACAATGATAAGAAATCAACATGGTGTTGGCTTGGTTGAAGTCTTGGTAGCCTTGGTATTACTGGGCATTGCAGTCTTGGGGTTTACGGCATTGCAGATTAGAGCTGTATCAGCCAGTGCGGATGCGGGTCAAAATATTCAGGCCATGAATATTGCCCGGGATTTATCTGAACGTATCCGCATGAATCGAGCTGGATTAAATGATTATAAAGAAAGTAATTCAGTAACGGATTGTGCTGCAAATTTCTGTAGCAGTAGTCAAATGGCAGCCTACGATTTTGAACAAGTGCAATTGCGAGCAGAAGATTTGGGGATGTCGATCGCCGTACATGACTGTCAGGGATCGACCCTGAAAAGAAAATGTGTATATGTGGCTTGGGATACAACCACTGCAACTAATGGAAGTGGGGGTAATCACTGTACCAATGGAACAGCGTATAACCCAAATGCACAATGCATAATTATGGAGGCTTATAACTATGACTAAGCTTCAGAAAGGTTTCACTTTACTTGAGCTGATGATTAGCTTGGCAATTGGTTTGTTGGTGGTCAGTGCAGCAACTGCTATTTTTCTCAGCGCACAACGATCTTTAGGATTTCAGTTGGGTATGGGCGATGTGCAGCAAAACTCAAATTTTGGTTTGGCAATGCTGACTCATGACTTGCGACACGCCAACCTAAACACCCCGTCTAACCAAAAAATTAATAATAAGATTGTAGGTTCTGGCGTAATTTTTGCCCAAGAAAACTATCCATCAAGCTTACATGCGAATTTGATTGATGATGTTGCTTTAAGTCAGCAGAACTTACAAGAAGATGCAACCACAGGTAATAGCGATCAACTCGTGATTCAGTTCGTGCCACAGTATCAAATTGAAGAGGCTTTTGATTTCGACCCAGATGATGAAACTCAAAAAATCAACGAAAGACTGGTAAGTAATACAGATATGTTTGATTGTGAGGGTAATTCGATTGAGTTTACTACAGCCAAAGACGGTGAAGATACCCAAGCAATCCGCCCAACCATGGTACAGCGCTACTTTGTCCAAAAGTTACCTACTTCACAACAAGGAAGTGATGGCTTGGATCGTTATGGATTGTACTGTGATTCTGGTTATTACAGTGCGGGTGATAGCACTATTACGGGTTTAGGCACGAATGCACAATTATTAATGCAGCATATTGACGCTTTTAAATTCCTCTTAGGGGTAAAGAATCCACAAAACAATCAATTGCGTTATGTCACGATAGATCAATATAAAACTTTAATGTCATCCATTACCGCAGAAAAAGATTATCTACAAGTGATTTCCTTGCAGGTGTCTGTAGTAGCGCGATCGGCGACTAATATTGGGGCTGATGCTGGTTTAAATAATAAAACCATTACCCTCCCAGGCGCCGCAACTGCAGTCGTGTTCGATGGTGATGCGAATTTGAATAAAAAATACATACGTCAACTGGTGACTCAAGTGGTTGGTTTGCGTAATACATTGGGAGCATCGTAATGAAACAGCAAAAAGGTGCAACCTTAATTGTGGTTTTGGTCATTCTTATTTTAATTACTCTGGTTGGTACATTAGCTGTCCGTTCTGGGATTTTAGGATTAAGACTGGCCACCAACAGCCAAGTACAGGCTTTGTTATTAGAAAATAGTAATGCGGCATTATTTAATTTGGAAAATCCAAATCAGGTTGAGCGTCAATTGGCACGAGATGGTATGTATAGCTATTTCAACTCCGCTGCTAATGCAGAAGATGAGTTGGTGTTTTGCTACCGTGCATCACAAAGCTCATTTTTTTCTATGAACCAAGCCAGTGCAATTTCCCGTACAGGTTCAAAAACCAAAATTGGGGTAACAGGTTATTGTAAAGCCAATCAGTTTGCGACAGGGCGTTCAGCGGTATTGGCGCAAGTCTATTTAAAGAAAAATATAGACAATGTGGTGCCATTTGCACACGTAGCTCAAAACACCAGTATTGGCTCAAGCAGCTTACCTGTGGTGTCGAACAGTATTAGTGTCACCGTGATTTCAGTCTTGCCAAGTTTTTCTAGTGCAAGTAAAGCAGAAATTGAAGGTTGTTTTAGAGAGCGTGCCGCAGATGTATCGCGCTGTTTTGAAAATTTAAATATTCCCTATAACACGCAACGTGCAGACTATGTAGTTGGTGGTCAGCCGCAACTAGTGTCGTAGTTGAACAGAATCAGTGAGGATTAACAAATGAAACAGTTTAATAAAAAAGTTCTTTCTGCAACTGTGTCAATGATGATGACATTGGCAGTGTGTGGAAGTATTCAAACTTCGGTTGCGAGTGATATTGAAATTTATAAGGATGCAACCAAGGGTAAAACCAATATTCTTTTAATGTTGGATACATCAGGTAGTATGGGTATTAGTTCTTTGGTGTTACCAAAAAACAATGCCTATGGCAGTCCAGGTGATGTGACTGAGGCATTATGTGGTCGAGATACTGTACCCGAATATCATGATAACGGCTCTACAACTTCCAATATCTATCAGTGGCATTATAATTTAAAAGACCCTGTGACAAACAGAACAGCGATCAAAAAGACTGTGAATATTGGTGGAACTTCAGTTGATTATTATATGCGTGGCTGCCGCAAGCAAATCAATGGTCAATGGGTACAAGAATATGATCGACTCTCTCGTTTAAAAGATGCAATTTTACCATTACTAGCGAGTGATGAGTTGGGTTCCGATGTTGTGATGGGGTTGGGGCAATTCTCATCTAAAACAGAGCTAACCATTGGTAATGTATCAAATCGACTCACTGATGGTCACTCCGGACGTATTTTAGTACCTAATGCACCACTAGACACGGCTCAACGAGTCAAAATTGCACGACAAATTGCAGAAATTAAATCATTGGATACGATTACGAATGAAGATGGTACGGCTAATTCAAATCTAAAACTATCCAGTAAAAATTATCCAAATGTCACCAAAGCTGCAAGTGGTACCCCAACCGTACATGCTTATGCAGAAGCAGGTGCTTATATGATGGGAACCACCACAGGTGGCACGGGTACAAATAGTGGGCAGGTCAATACCATTTACGATGGTTATATGGCCATGCAGAATGGCTCAGCCCAAGCTTATTTTATTTGTGTAGAGGTCGGGACTACAACCACGAATGCTTTGGGGGCAACAGTACAGCAATGTATCAATAATTGGCCTTGGTATGATGGGAATAATAGAACAGTTACTACAGGAACGATAAGTGGTGGTGTATTTAAACCCGACTCTACAAGCCCTACAGGTTGGAGACAAATTACGAGTCAGGCGGCTTTCAAAAATGAAGTAGGTTCAATGAACTCTGCGTGGGAAGTGTTTTCTAAGATGCCCGAAGGCTGGCGCTATGGCGGTTGGATGAAAGTCAATAATGAGCCGATGGATATTGAGCCGATTGTAGGTACAGTATGGGGGGGGTATGAAGGTGGTACTATCGGGATTGTGTCATATCGTACCAGTCCTTTTTCGATTCGATCTACGACCACTCTAGGTACTGGTAGATGTACACAAACCCAATCAGCCACGGTTCGTCCTCATAGTCTTTGGGGCAATGGTAATTTTAGGGATTGGCAAAGCTGTCCTTCAGGTTCTAGTCCACTCAGTAGTTGGGCATCACTATGTGGACGAACAACAGGTGGCCCTTGGACTAGAAATGCAACAGCAAACGAAGTCGCTGCTGGACGATGTTTAGCCCCTGCTGATGGCAGTATTGATCCCTTACCTGGTGCTAGAAATCCACAAGGCGGTTTGCATACAGAAAATTATAATATGACACGTACAACTTACACTGCTCTTACTCCAACCGTCATCACACCTATAGATAATAATGGTGGTTTTGTATATTCCACTTCTGATGCAAAAGAGGGCAATAAGTATAAAGCAGGAGGGTCGACCGATAGCTGTGATGGCAATGGGATTTATTTCTTAACAGACGGTGCGCCAAACTCGACTAAAGACAGTATGGCACGTACGATTATGAATCATTCCTTAGCCAATGGTGCTTATGCTTTTACAGGCACACCAACGAGTCTCAAACCAGTACCGCTAAAATCGAACCTATTTGCGGGTGAAACTGGTGGTTGGGAATATATAGGTGCCTACGCGAAAAAATTGCGTAATCGTACGTTATTATCCAACACTCAGAAGAACCCTGCAGATATGAATATTAAAACAGCGGTAGTTGGTTTTGGTTCATCTTTTGCAGGTATTACTAAAAATGCGAATGGTACTTATGATTGTGACAGTGCACCAAATCAAGATGCAAAAAATGCCTGTTTGTGGGGTAGTGCAGAATATGGTGATGGTGGATTCTACTATGCTGAAAACTCAGAAGATATTAAAAACAGTATTCTTGATTTTGTAGACAAAGCTGGGGCGACTTTTCAGGCTACAGCTACAGGTAGCCCGACGATTCCAGTAGACAGCTTAAATCCAGTTCAGTTGCAGCCATACGGATATTATGCGGCTTTTGAGCCAAAACCTCAGGAGAATACCCAGCTTTGGGCGGGGAATTTAAATAAATACAATTTAAGAAATGGGGAGTTGGTCGACAAAAACTTACAGCGCTTAATTTTAAGTACGGGTGCGCTCAATAAAGATGCTGTGGGTTTATGGGCTAATGGTGTCAAAGGGCAATTGGAACTGGGAACACTCACCGCTGAAAATGGTAACCTAAGTTCTAAGCGTAAAGTATTTACCAATCGAATCATTAAAGACGATCATACCGCAGACTCAGGAAGTAGTTTAGCGCAAGTTAACTTAATGACTTTGTTTGCAGATAATGAAGACGTTGCCAAATTTAAGCATGATGCAGACAAAAATTATTGGTTAAATTTCTTGGGCTATGATGTAGGTATTACGGACAATATTGTAAGTTTGGGTGACTTAGCAAGTAAAGCAGAGTACCGAGAGCTTGGAAGCGTGATGCACTCTACGCCAGTCATGCTGACCCAAGAAGGTAAAATTACGGTTGTAGGTGGTAAGTTGACTACAACGGGCCGTAAAGATTACCTGATGTTTGGGTCTACACAGGGTGCGTTACATGTGGTAGATGATGATGGTAAAGAAGTATTTGCTTTTGTACCGCATGAGATGATGAAAAATCAAAAAAATGCCTTTATAGCCAGTGGCAAATATACAGGCTCAGGTAAGAACAACTTATTTTATGGCGTAGATGGCCCTTGGACAGCACATACGCAATATGTTTCAAAAAGTGATGGGACTTTAACGGTTAAAGATTCTGGCCGTAAAGCAAGTGACGAAGAAGATGCGCAGAATCTGATAGGTATGCAGTGGGTGTATGGCGGTTTGCGTATGGGGGGTAAAAGTTACTATGCGCTGGACTTAACTGACATTGAAAAGCCTGAACTAAAATTCCATATTAACCCAGATGCTGATAATGCTTCTGCTGCACTCAAACAAATGGGGCAAAGTTGGTCAAAACCGACTCTCGCTTATGTGAATTGGGGCGATACGCGCAAACTTGTAATGTTTGTAGGTGGTGGTTACGACTCAGTTTATGAAACTCATAATGCAAATCCAAGTGGAACCAAAGGTAATGGTGTGTATATGTTTGATGCACACAATGGTGATTTGCTTTGGTGGGCGAGTGAGAGTGAAAAAACAGGTGCTAGCCGTTTTACTCAAAACAATGAGTTAAAATACAGCGTTGTTTCGCAAATTAATGCCATTGATCGTGATGGTGATGGTTTAACAGATCATCTGTATTTTGGTGACTTAGGTGGACAGGCATTCCGTGTCGACTTTAATAACCGCGCAGCAGACACAGCAAACTTTGCAACACGCGTAGTTCGTCTGTTTACAGAGCATCAGGGTTCGGGTTTAAGTCCTCGTTTCTATGAAATGCCAAGTGTGTCTATTCATCAAGATGATGGGAGCTACTTTGCTGCAGTTGCCTTTAGTTCAGGTAACCGTAGCTCGCCATTAGCTGGTTTAAACTCCACAGTAAGTGCCAATGATGCCGTATTTGTGGTGTATGACAATGATGTAGCACGTCAGGACTTATATAAATCTTCAACTTCGCTAAATACTCATGATGAAACTTTAACCGAACTTAACTTTGATAATGGTGTGCCACGTCGTGGTCAAAATAATACTTTAAATGGTGGTTGGAAAGCGTACTTTGATAGTGATAATGTGGGACGCTATAAAGGTATGAATGACCTGTATGCCCTAGATGGTATGCTCTATGTCAATGTGTATGACCGAGATGGTACTGGTATTGGTGGTAACTGTGGTGCAGGTGTAGCGGGTGACTCTTACTTGTATCAATATTGCTTACCTACAGGAAAGTGCGATTTCTATTCGGGTTCTGGCAACAAAGCAAATCGTGTGAAACTCGGTGCAGGTATTCTGGGTACAGGTTTAGGTCAAGGCTTTAAAAATGGACCAAATACCGTGAGCTTAGTTGTGAATCGTGATCAGCCATCTGCATTGGATTGTAGTTTACCTGCCAATAAAAACTTGCCACAATGCCAGCTGTTTAATACACAGGTAAAACTCAAGCAAATGCGCTGGTATGAGTCGCGTTAAGGGGGGAGTATGCAATTCAAGAAAGGCTTTACCCTAATTGAGCTAATGATTGTGGTCGTTGTGATCGCAATCATTGCAGCCATCGCGATTCCGAGTTATGCCGCATATATTGAGCGTAAAGATCTTGCTTTAGCAAAGCAGGAAGCATTGCGAATAGCGACAGAGCTAGAAAAATTCAAAGCTAAAAACTTCAGCTATAAAGGTTTTGATGCAACCTACTTATATACAGGTTATGCACCATCCACAGGTACTTTAGCAATTCCTGTAGATGGTTCAGATACTAAATTCAACCTTACTTTATTGGATTTAGCCACCAAGAAGCCTTTGTCTATACAAAGAGACGCAGATGGTAATGAAACCGCAGATTCAAGTTCTGTACGTGGTTTAAACTGGGTGATACGTGTTGAACGTGCTAAAACAGGTACGACCTTAAAACAACCACGTAATTATGATTTATTATTGACCAGTGAAGGTGTACGTTGTCAAACTCGGACTCCAGATATGGTATCAACATATACTTGTGGGACTACAAATAATGAGAGTTGGTAATCATGAAAACGGATTTACACTAATTGAACTGATGATTGTTGTTGCTGTCATAGCTATTTTGGCTGCAATCGCTTTGCCTTCTTATAATAGTTATAAAGTACGTGCTAATCGTGTAGAAGTTCAAACGGAGTTGATGCAACTGGCACAGCGTTTACAAAGCTATAAGGCAATGAATCACAGTTATAGAAATGCGACATTGGCGAGTATTGGAGGAAGCGGTACGTTTCCAAGTCATCAAGCTTTATACAATATTAATTTGTCAATTGATGCATCTAATCAAGCATATACCCTGTCAGCTTTGCCTATTTCAACAGCTGCACAAAAAGGGAATGGTGGCTTGAGCCTCGATCAAACAGGCCGCCAATGCTGGTTTAAAGGTAAGGATTCACCTGTAACAACAGATACTTGTTCTGCTTGGTCCGATAAATAAATTCAAAACTGCGGATAAACACTTTTTGATCTTTCATTCAGGGCAAACTTCGCGTAAAATACTGCCCTCTATGAAAGGGGTTTGAAATGTATCGATGGTCGGTACAGGGATAATCCGTAAAAACTATAAGGTTGTATCATGGTAGTTATTCGTCTTACTCGCGGTGGTGCTAAAAAGCGTCCATTCTATCAAATCGTTGTAACTGATAGCCGCAATCCACGTGACGGTCGTTTCATCGAACGTATCGGTTTCTTCAACCCTACAGCGCAAGGTAAAGCAGAAAAACTTCGTTTAGATGCTGACCGTTTTGCTCACTGGGTAGCACAAGGTGCTCAACCTTCTGAACGTGTTGCTTCTTTAGCTGCTCAAGCGAAGAAAGCTGCAGCTGCTGCATAATTTTAAAGAATTAAGTAGTAGGTAGCCCATGACACCAACACAGAATGTACCCGAAGATCGTATTCAGATTGGACAGCTACGTTCAGCATATGGATTAAATGGGTGGCTCTGGGTCTATTCCAATACAGAACCTATGAGCAACATGTTTGACTACCTGCCTTGGTACATTGAGACCAAAGCAGGTTGGCAAACTGTCGATGTAAAACGTTGGAAACCACATGGCAAAGGCCTGGTTGTCAGCTTAAAAGGTGTGAGCGATCGCACTGCAGCAGACGGTCTGGTTGGCGCAAATATCTGGATTTCAAAATCGCAACTGCCGCAAGCAGGTGTGGATGAGTATTACTGGTCTGATTTAAAAGGTCTAACCGTGTTAGGTCTGGATGATGAGGAACAGGAAGTCAATCTCGGTCAAATCCACGAACTGTTTGAAACAGGCGCTAACGATGTGATGGTGGTTCGCGCAACTGCTGACAGCATTGATGGTGAAGAGCGTATGATTCCATGGCATAAAGATGTGGTACAACGCGTTGATCTCGAAACAGGTCGTATTTATGTCAATTGGGGCGTAGATTACTAATATTTTTGGAAATACGGGAGTCTGCGATGTTTTTTGCAGTCATTACGCTTTTTCCTGAAATGTTTGAAGCGATTACACGTTTCGGTATTAGCGGGCGCGCAGCACAACGTGAGTTGATGCAAATTCATTGTATCAATCCTCGCGATTATGCTGAGGGTAACTACAAACGGGTGGATGAACGTCCATTTGGTGGTGGTCCCGGTATGGTAATGATGGCTGAGCCACTGGCAAAAGCAATCCGCCGTGCCAAAGAACTTGCTCATGAAGCGGGTGCAGTTAACGTTCCTGTGGTATATATGTCACCGCAAGGAAAAACCTTAAATGAACCAGCAGTACAGGACTTCGTTCAATATGACGGATTAATTGTGCTGTGTGGCCGTTATGAAGGTGTCGATGAACGTTTAATCCAGAAATATGTCGATCAGGAATGGTCGATTGGAGATTACGTGTTATCGGGCGGTGAACTGCCGGCGATGGTGTTATTGGACAGTATTATCCGGAGACTTCCGGGTGCCATGTCCGATGAACAATCCCATGTACAAGATTCATTTGTGGATGGTCTTTTAGATTGCCCACAATATACCAAGCCTGACCATTTTGAAGGTTTGGATGTGCCTGAGGTACTTAAATCAGGTCACCATGCAAATATTGAAAAATGGCGTTTTTTGCAACGTTATCAGCGTACACTTGAACGTCGACCTGAACTGGTTGAACAAGTGGAGCTGACCAAACAGCAGGAAAAATGGCTAAAAGATTTGCCAGAACATAAATCTTAATTTATGCTTCGGGCGCAATGAAAGCTTGGTCTTTAGACTGAGTATTTAAATAGGCTCTTTATGTCTTGAAGCGGTCAAGCATAAAGGGAAAGTTAATCGGGTCTATGCGCTTTAGCCTCTAGCCCCAGTGGATCTCAGACCTCTTCTGACCCACACATATTGGAGATACCCCATGAGTGGTAAGCATCCTTTAGTTCAAGCTGTTGAAAATGCTCAGCTTAAACAAGACATCCCAGCTTTTGCACCAGGTGACACAGTAGTTGTTCAAGTAAAAGTTAAAGAAGGTGACCGTGAGCGTCTACAAGCGTTCGAAGGCGTTGTTATTGCGAAGAAAAACCGTGGTCTGAACTCTGCGTTCACCGTACGTAAAATTTCTAGCGGTGTTGGCGTTGAGCGTGTATTCCAAACTCACTCTCCAATCGTTGCTAAAATCGAAGTGAAACGTCGTGGTGACGTTCGTCGTGCTAAACTTTACTACCTACGTGAATTGTCTGGTAAAGCTGCACGTATTCGTGAAAAGTTACCAGCTCGTAAAGCGTAATTTTACGTTTTATCGAATTGAAAAAATGCGCCTTTTGGCGCATTTTTTTATGTCTAAATTTTATAAACCTTGCAACTTGAGACGGTTGGCATGTTGACGGTAGACATCGACAGGGTTTGGCGCAAAGATACCCGTGATACCAAACAATAAATTCACCTCATCTAAGTGATTCCATGGAAAATCATCTCGAATCGTTCTACCGAATTTCGCACTACATACGGAGACAATGCCATCATTTGCACTTGCTTTAGAAGCAGAGATCAAATCCAGTGCCTTCATCGCGGCATCACTGAAATCTAATGCATTGGTCATTTGTTTGTGCCCATTATTGAATATAGCGCAATGCCTTGATCGTTATATTTGCCTTCACCACAATGCTTTAAAGATAGCCCAAGCGTAAAACGTTGATTAAATTCAGCGGTGCCTTCAATAGAAGTGCTATGACCTGCAGCTAAAGCGTTATGCGGAAAAGTATGTGCATCCAAACCCTGTGCCCACATAATCACAGCGCCAAAACTACTAATCAGGGTATTTAGTAAATCAGAGGTACCAGTTTGACTGGCAAATTTCATCACATCCGATGCCACGATTGAGCCTTGATTGGCGCCAGCGACTGTCATAACAGAAGTGACATGTTGTGGCATGACTCCTGCTGCATAGCGCACTGCATGGGCACCGTGGCTATGTCCAATTAAATTGAGTTTTTTGGCGCCCGTAATTGCCATACTTCTTTGAGCTGTTCGACATATTGTTCGCCACGGACTTCTGATGAATTAAAAGGGGACATGCGGGCAGCAAAAGCGGTTGAACCATTACGTGCTAAATCAGGCAAAATTTGATGCCAATAATCCATGCCCAAAACATCCATAGCAATGCGATTAAAGCCCATCATGCCATGTGCAAATACGAGGGGGTATTGCATTTTGGCATAGTTAGAGATCACGTTTTTACTTTGTGCTTTTTGTAAATTTGAAGCAGTACCGAATGAGCTAAAGAGTAGGGCAGCTATGGTGAAGTATATTGTTTTAATTTTCATGCAATATCCCAATCATGAATGCAAAGAAAAGCCCTACAATGCAG
>NZ_JAYJLP010000004.1:0-162118 GCF_051949055.1 Acinetobacter sp. Brlt_5 | reverse complement strand
AAATCAGAACAGCACGCTAAAATGCTCGGTGTTTACAGGAGAGTAAAATTCTTATGTCAGAAAAGAATCAGGTGGGCGTGCAATCTTTAGAGGTGGGTTTAACCGTGCTGGATGCGCTGATGACCTATCGTCATCCGGTCATGCTCAAAGATTTATCTGAAAAACTGGCCATGCATCCGGCCAAGGTGCACCGTTATATGGTCAGTCTGGTACGTATGAATTATGCCAAGCAGCTGGAAGATGGTCGTTATGCACTGGGCGATCAGGCTTATCGTTTTGGTCTGAGCTGTATCCAGCGCAGTGACAGTCTGCAGGCGGCACAGGCACAGATTAATGAACTGCACCGGCATTTGGATTGTGGATTGCAGATTAGCAAATGGACGACGCAAGGCCCACTGATTGTACAGTGGCTGGAGCCGAATCAGCCAGTTTCGGTAATTACCCGTGTCGGTTCGATCATGCCGATGCTGAATTCGGCCACCGGCCGGGCTTATGCTGCGTTTATGCCGGAAGCATTGGTGCGACCTTTGCTGGAAAAAGAATGGCAGCAGCATCAGGCACAGCAAAAACGGGTCTATCCACAGAACTGGGATGAATTTTTAACTTTAAAACAGCAGATTCTAAGTGAAGGTGTGGCCACGGTCGCAGGCGATTTGCTGGCCGGAATTCATGCGATTTGTGTGCCGGTATTAAATCAGCACCATGAAATTGAATATGCGATTTCGGTGTTGGGCACTGCTTCGGATTTGCCGCTGGATATGCAGCATCCAAAAATCCAGTATTTAAGAGAGATGGCAGCACGTTTAAGCGCACAGTTACAGCCGATTTAAAATGGTGGGGGAATTCGCCAAGGCAGCTACGCGAGTTGCTTCATTTCGGTGAAGTGCTGAAGATAAAAAAGGAAGGAGATGCGCCTTCCTTTTTTATAGATACGATGGTGTGCCCTGCGGGACTCGAACCCACGCCGGTCGCTTAGGAGGCAACTGCTCTATCCAGTTAAGCTAAGGGCACAAAACGTCCTTAATTTAGCTGAAAAAAAGCTGAAAAAAAAGTTATTAACGAAGTAATAACTTTTTCTTTTGTCAGTAAAAATAACTTAGCTGTTTTTTTGTTTTAGCAATTTAAACAGACCCCACATCAGCACAATCCAGACCGGAATCATATACACCGATTCGCTAAAGCCTTGGGTCCACATAATGTACAGGATGGTGGCAATAAACAGCAGCACAATCACGTTACCCACAGGTGACCACAGTGCAGGGAAAGAGGTGGTTTGACCTGAGTTTTTCATGGCCTGAATAAACTTCAGGTGAGTCAGGGTAATCATGGCCCAGTTCAGTACCAAGGCACCGACCACAATATAAATCAGGTGGCTTAAAGCATCTTCCGGTACAAAGTAGTTCAACAATACACAGCCAAAAATCAGCAGGGCAGAGAACAGCACCGCAGGAATTGGCACGCCTTGCTTGTTCACTTTCAGGAATACTTTTGGCGCATTGCCTTGTTGGGCCAGACCGAACAGCATCCGGCTATTGGCATACATACCACTGTTATAAACCGACAGCGCCGCCGTTAAAATAATAAAGTTCAGCAGATGTGCCGCCCAGCCAATGCCTAACTGGCTAAAGATCATCACGAATGGGCTTTTATCCAGACCGCCCAGTTCCAGCTGATTCCATGGCACTAACGACAGTAAAATCGTCAATGAACCAACATAGAAAATCAGGATACGGAACACCACCTGATTGATGGCTTTTGGAATAGTCTTTTTCGGGTCCTGCGCTTCAGCTGCCGCCATACCAATTAGCTCGATCCCGCCAAAGGCAAACATCAGGAAGGCTAACATGAAGAATAAGCCCTCAAAACCATGCGGGAAGAATCCGCCGTGGCTCCAGAGGTTGCTAAATGAAGCAGTCGAGTTGGCATCTGCGGTCAACAGGAGGTACAGACCAAAAATGATCATCGATACTACTGCGGCCACTTTAATAATTGCCAGCCAGAATTCTGATTCCCCATAAAATTTTACATTGCCGAGGTTGATCAGGGTAATGACAATAAAGAAAAACAGGACCGAGGACCAGGCCGGAATATGCGGCCACCAGTAGTTAATATATTTGGCGACAGCGGTGAGTTCGGTCATGGCGACCAGAATATATAAAATCCAGTAATTCCAGCCGGCCAGGAAGCCAGGGAATTTCCCCCAATAGCGATAAGCAAAATGGCTGAAAGAACCTGCAACCGGTTCATGAACAATCATTTCGCCCAGTTGGCGCATAATTAAAAATGCAATCAAACCCCCAATCGCATAGCCTAAAATAATAGAGGGACCTGCGGATTGGATGACTTGAGCGGAACCTAAGAATAAGCCAGTACCAATCGCGCCGCCCATGGCGATGAGTTGGATATGACGGTTCTTTAAGCCACGCTGAAGTTGAGAAGACTCGTTGTTCAAAGTGTTCAGCCCGACAATGTATAATAAGTGGCTCGATTGTAATAGATAGTTGCAAATTAGCCTAGTAGATCACCAGTCGCTTCAGAACAGCTCATAAAATCGAAAAATGGTCATTTTGTTGAAACAATAATTGAATCAAGATATTAATTTTATTGGCTATATTTTTTTAGGCTTGAAAATTTCAAGTCTGCAGCCAAAGATTTGGGTAAATTTTATACTTAAGTCCAGTTCACCTGATTTTTTAAGCAAAAGACGTTATCATTTAAAGCAAGCAAAAACCTTGCTTTGGATTATGTAATACAACGAAAAATCAAAGGATTAGATAAGAATGCGCTGCGCTCCACAAATTAAAATTGCAGCCACCTATATGCGTGGCGGTACCAGTAAAGGTGTCTTTTTCAAATTGGATGACTTACCAGTCGAAGCGCAAGTGCATGGAAAAATTCGTGATCAGCTACTGCTACGGGTCATTGGCAGCCCGGACCCTTATGGCAAGCAGATTGATGGCATGGGCGGCGCCACTTCCAGTACCAGTAAAACCGTGATTCTGGCCAAAAGCAGCCAGCCGGAGCATGATGTCGATTATCTATTTGGTCAGGTGGCAATTGATCAGCCTTTTGTGGACTGGAGCGGTAACTGTGGCAACCTGACTGCTGCGGTGGGTGCCTTTGCCATCAGTCAGGGCTTGGTGGATGCCGATAAAATTCCAGAAAACGGTCTGTGCACTGTGCGTATCTGGCAGAAAAATATTCAGAAAACCATTATCGCGCATGTGCCAATCACCGATGGCCAGGTGCAGGAAACCGGTGATTTTGAGCTGGATGGTGTGACTTTTCCGGCAGCAGAAGTACAAATTGAATTTTTAGATCCGGCCGATGATGGCGAAGAGGGCGGGGCCATGTTTCCGACCGGCAATGTGGTGGATACCTTTGTGGTACCAGATGTCGGGACTTTTCAGGCGACCTTTATTAATGCTGGTATTCCGACCATCTTTTTAAATGCCGATGAAATTGGCTATAGCGGTACCGAATTGCAGGATGACATTAATAGTAATCCGGAGGCGCTGGCGCGTTTTGAAAAAATCCGGGCTTATGGTGCCAAGCAGATGGGGCTAATTGATGATGTAGCGGAAGCAGCAAAACGTCAGCATACTCCAAAAATTGCTTTTGTCGCGCGTCCACAGAACTATACTGCATCAAGTGGTAAAAATATTCAGGCTGAAGATGTCGATTTGCTGGTGCGTGCCTTGTCGATGGGTAAACTGCATCATGCCATGATGGGCACTGCTGCGGTGGCCATTGGGACAGCTGCTGCCGTGCCGGGGACCTTGGTGAATCTGGCTGCTGGTGGTGGCGAGCGTGAAGCGGTGCGTTTTGGCCATCCTTCCGGGACTTTACGCGTCGGCGCGCAAGCGGTACAGGAAAACGGTCAGTGGCAGGTGAAAAAAGCGGTGATGAGCCGTAGTGCGCGGGTGCTGATGGAAGGCTGGGTACGTGTACCGGCCGAGGTGCTGGAATAACGCTGACTTTATCTTGCCTGAATTAATGAATTCGCCTCTATGTTCAATAGGGGCATTTTTTTATGGGTTGAGATTGAAAGCTGAAAAATTGAAATATCCGCTTGTCTGTAGTTAAGGCTTAAAAAAACTTAAATTAGAGGTACAATGCGGACAGGGGGTTGGCCAGTGACGGCTAACAATCTTATAGAACAACCAATTCGAGGCAAATGTGTCATCTCTCACTGACGTCCCTGTAACCGTGTTGACTGAAGCGCAACAACGTATCCAACAAGATTTATTGACGGCCTTAGACGCTTTTGCCATTCCTGAGCCTTTAAAAGGGGCGGTCTATCATGCAGTAATGCTGGGTGGAAAACGTGTGCGTCCAGCCTTGTGTTATGCCACAGCAGCCTTAAAACCGAATACCAATATGGCGGCAGTGCGCCGTGCGGCGGTGGCGATTGAGCTGATTCACTGCTATTCGCTGGCGCATGATGATTTGCCTTGTATGGACAATGATTTGCTGCGCCGTGGCCAGCCGACCTGTCATGCTGCTTTTGGTGAAGATACGGCACTGTTGGCTGGCGATATTTTACAGTCAATGGCCTTTGAGGTATTGGGCAGCCGTTTGTTTGATCAGGGTGCGGCGGTAGATGCGGCAATTGTGCTAAAGCAGATGCAGATTCTGGCGACCGCGTCTTCCAAGATGGTATGCGGACAGGTGCTGGATTTGCAGGCCGAAGGCAAGCAGGTTGATCAGGCTGCGTTAGAAACGATTCATCGCAATAAAACCGGCGCTTTAATTTCTGCGGCGATTATGATGGCTGCAGTAGCGATTTTTGAGGGTACCGATCGCGCGATTCCACAACTGCGCGAATATGGGCAGGTGATTGGTCTGGCCTTCCAGGTCCAGGATGATATTCTGGATATTATTTCTGATACTGAAGTGTTAGGCAAAACTGCCGGGAAGGATGAACAGGTGGAGAAATCGACCTATCCGGCATTGATGGGGCTGGAGCAGGCACAGGCTTATGCCACAGATTTGCATGATCAGGCTTTGCAGGCGCTAGACTATTTTGCTGAAGATGCCGCCGCATTAAGAGCCATTTCACAATTTTTATGGCAACGTAAAAGTTAATTAAAAAAGCGTGTTGTCAAAACACGCTTTTTTGTTTTATTCCTGGATTTTGGCATCCGGAGCAATCAGGGCTTTGCCTTTCTTAAGGCCTTCCAGTGCAGCCTGATTAAAGTCAAACAGCAGCTTATTGTCTTTGGCATCAATATTGTAACGGCTAATCAGTTTCTGGTCACCGTCCAGGGTATCCACCGTGTACTCATCAGCAATATTTAAAATACCATCGAGGTTAATACTGGCTGAGGCTTTGTCCTGACGGAACAGCTCGTAAATATCACGTAAATCGAAAATGGC
The DNA here is from genome assembly GCF_051949055.1 of Acinetobacter sp. Brlt_5. NCBI lineage: Bacteria > Pseudomonadati > Pseudomonadota > Gammaproteobacteria > Moraxellales > Moraxellaceae > Acinetobacter > Acinetobacter sp. Brlt_5. The sequence continues at coordinate 156,739 of NZ_JAYJLP010000004.1, read as the reverse complement.
ATTGTTCGCGTCTGGATGTTTCTCAATATAATTTTCAATATGACGCATAATTAGCTGGGCAAAGAGAAAGTACTCAGGATGATGGGTAAATTTTAAGCTCATGTATGTACTCCTTATTATTGAAATTTATAGTTCTTCTTAGGAATACCATAAGCCTTCAGATTGATGAAGCCTTAAGCGCTTTAAATTGCAAAAATATACAAATCACGCCGGCGTTCAGGCGCAGAATAGGATCATCATTTCAATTCGGTGTAAATGAAGCCGAATACGGCTGGCAGGATTGGCCATTGCAAATTTAGTGATCAATAGCAGCGACTCATGCAAAATTTTGGAAAAATTAATAAATAAACACATCTTGATTTAGTAAAACGATTATGGCCTGTAGGGGCCAACAGAATGGTGCTCTGGCATTTGTTTCGCGGAAAAATCATCCGAAAGACTAAGGCTTATAAGCTAGCAAGTGAAATCATAAATCAGGTACAATTGGCGGGATTAATTTTGTGTTTGGTGTATTTGAAGGCCAATACATACATTCTTTGTTAATAAATAGGCCTGCCAGGAGTTATCCCCGCATGAGTGCCATTACTCCATACGAATGGGCAATTATTGCCTTCGTGATCGGCGTTACATTTTTATGCGTCTTTATGCTCACTGTCCCGTTACTCCTAGGGGGTAAATCATGGGGCCGTGCCAAGCAGGAGCAGTTTGAGTCAGGTGTTGTGAGTGCAGGTGGTGCACGCATTCGCTTGTCTGCCAAGTTCTATTTAGTTGCGATTTTCTTCGTTGTGTTCGACTTAGAAGCCCTCTATCTCTACGCATGGGCAGCTTCTGTTCGTGAAGTAGGCTGGGTTGGTTTTGCAACTGCTGCTGTATTTATTTTAGTTTTACTCGTTGGTTTGATTTACGAACTGTCAACCGGTGCACTGAACTGGGCTCCATCTGACAAACGTAAAGCTGCAGGGATTAAACCTAAAATCGGTTCACCAAATATGGATCTTGCAGAAATTACCCGCTTTAACTCAATTGAAGAGCTGGTAATCGACCCTACTGGTCAAATTCCTGCTCAATCTGCTGGTCATGTGAAAAAATCACAGGCTATATCATCTGATAAGGAGTAACTCGGGATGAAATATACCTTAACCCGTGCGAATCCGGATGCTGATCAATATCCACTTCAGGAGCGCCAGATCGTTACAGATCCGCTTGAAGAAGAAGTGAATAAAAATGTGTTCATGACTCGTTTAGAAGACTTGGCACATACAGCAGTAAACTGGGGGCGTAAGAACTCAGTTTGGCCGTTTAACTTTGGTACATCTTGCTGCTACGTAGAGTATGCAACGACTTTAACCGGCGTGCATGACTTGTCACGTTTTGGTGCCGAGGTTATTCGTGCTTCACCTCGTCAGGCCGACCTCATGATTGTCGCCGGTACCTGTTTCGTGAAAATGGCCCCAGTAATCCAGCGTTTGTACGAGCAAATGCTTGAGCCAAAATGGGTCATCTCAATGGGTGCATGTGCAAACTCAGGCGGTATGTACGATATTTATTCGGTTGTACAAGGTGTGGATAAAATCATTCCTGTCGATGTGTATATCCCAGGTTGCCCACCACGTCCTGAAGCCTTAATTCAGGCATTAATGTTGTTGCAAGACCAAATTCAATTAGAGCGCCGTCCGCTGTCTGCGGTGATTGGTGATGATCTTAAGCCAGTGTATAAGCCAAAGATGATGCCAGAACGTGACCGTAAGCAAGCACAGCGTATTGCGGTGAAAAACCTGCGCTCTATGGATGAAATTAAATAATTTAAGCGACAAAATCGTGGTGCACCCGTTATGGGTGTAGTTGTCGTTTAGGTTGACTGAATTTGTATTAAATAGGAAGCCAAGCCAATGGCTGAAACTGACATTGCTATGCCAGAATCAACAGCAGTTGATTCCCGCCCAGCATTTGCAATTGTAGAAGAGCTCAAAACCAAATTTGGTGAGAACTTCTATGTGCAAACGACTTTTGAAGATTTTCCAACGGTCTGGGTTGAGCGCGCACGCGTACAAGAAGTCTTGATGTTCTTGCGTACAGTGTCACGTCCATACGTGATGCTGTTTGACCTGTCTGCGGTAGATGAGCGTTTACGTACGCACCGCGACGGATTGCCTGCATCTGACTTTACCGTGTTCTATCACCTGTTGTCGTTAGAACGTAACAGCGATATCCGTGTCAAAGTTGCGCTAAATGAGAACGATCTGAATATTCCGACTGCGACCAATATCTGGCCAAATGCCAACTGGTACGAGCGTGAAGCTTACGATATGTTCGGCATTAACTTCGAAGGGCATCCAATGCTCCGTCGTATCTTGCTGCCAACCTATTGGGAAGGTCACCCGCTGCGCAAGGAATATTCTGCACGTGCCACTGAATATACCCCGTATATGCAGAACCAGGCCAAGCAGGATTTTGAACAGGAACACTTACGTTTTGTACCGGAAGACTGGGGTCTGACCCGTGGTAACGAAGACGAAGACTTCATGTTCCTGAACTTAGGTCCTAACCACCCATCTGCGCACGGTGCGTTCCGTGTCATCTTGCAGCTGGATGGTGAAGAAGTAAAAGACTGTGTACCCGACATCGGCTACCACCACCGTGGTGTGGAAAAAATGGCTGAGCGTCAAACCTGGCACTCATTCATTCCGTATACCGACCGTGTCGACTACCTCGGTGGTTGTGCGCAAAACATGCCGTATGTGATGGGTGTGGAGCAGCTGGCCGGTATTCAGGTGCCAGAGCGTGCACAATGTATCCGTGTGATGATGTCGGAACTGTTCCGTATCAATAACCACTTGCTTTATATCGGTACAGCAATTCAGGATGCCGGCGGTATGACCCCAGTATTCTATATGTTCGCCGACCGTCAGAAGATTTATGACGCGATTGAAGCGATCACCGGTTACCGTATGCACCCAGCCTGGTTCCGTATTGGCGGTACCGCGCATGACCTTCCAAACAACTGGCAGCACCTGATCCGCGAGATTCTGGAGTGGATGCCAAAACGTCTGAAGGAATACCATACTGCAGCGCTGAAAAACTCGGTGTTTGAAGGCCGTACCCGCAATGTAGCGCAGTACGATGCAAAATCTGCATTGGCCTGGGGTGTGACAGGTACCGGTTTACGTGCCACAGGTATTGACTTTGACGTACGTAAATACCGTCCATACAGCGGCTATGAAAACTATGACTTCGAAGTGCCGGTGGAGTATGAAGGCGATGCCTATGCACGTGTCATCGTTCACTACCGCGAAATCGAACAGTCTTTAAAAATCATCAAGCAGTGCTTGGATAACATGCCATCTGGTCCATATAAAGCGGATCATCCTCTGGCTGTTCCACCACCAAAAGACAAGACATTACAAGATATTGAAACCCTGATTACGCACTTCTTGAGCGTGTCTTGGGGGCCTGTCATGCCGGCAGGTGAAGCATCTGTAATGGCAGAAGTGGTGAAAGGGGCGTCGAACTACTACTTGACTTCAGACAAGTCAACCATGAGTTATCGTACCCGTATCCGTACACCAACCTTCACGCACTTACAGCAAATTCCTTCGGTGATTAACGGCAGTCTGGTCTCTGACTTGATTATTTATTTAGCGACAATTGATGTCGTAATGGCTGACGTGGATCGCTAAGGGGTAAACGCATTATGATGATTTTGACTGATAAAAAGCCACGTGTGAATGTTGAAGGGATTTTAACTGCGGATGAAATCCACGAAATCGAACATCACATTGGTCACTATCCGTACCCACGTGCAGCATCTCTGGATGCGCTGAAGTGTGTACAACGCCGTAATGGCTGGATTGATGACGCACAGCTCAATGCGATTGCTCAACTGCTTTCAATCAGTGTTGCTGATTTAGAAGGGGTAGCAACGTTCTATAACCGTATTTACCGTCAACCGGTAGGTCGTCACGTTATTCTTTTGTGTGACTCTATCGCGTGCTTCTTGATGGGGGCGGAAACTTTGGCAGAAGCGTTCCAGCGCGAGCTTGGTATTCAGTTTGGTCAAACGACTGCAGATGGTCGTTTCACTTTGCTGCCAATCTGCTGTCTGGGCAACTGTGACAAAGGTCCAACGTTAATGATTGATGAAGATACTCACGGTCTGGTTGAAGTGACATCAATTAAACAGTTATTGGAGAAGTATGTATGAATACCGAACCAAAACCAATTTATGGCGACGGTAACCCAGAAACTCATCCATTAACTTGGCGTTTGAGTAAACAAGAGCATGTTCGTAATGCAGATGATTACGAAGCGCTTGATGGTTATGCCGGCTTCAAAAAAGCCATTAGCATGACACCGGCTGAAGTGCTGGATGTGGTGAAAGCTGCAACCGTTAAAGGTCGTGGTGGTGCAGGCTTCCCGGCGGGCATCAAATGGTCGCTGATGGCGCCAAACGACAATTCAGGTCCACGTTACCTGATCTGTAATGCCGACGAAATGGAACCGGGTACCTTCAAAGACCGTTTGTTGATGGAAAAACTTCCACATCAATTGATTGAAGGTATGCTGATTGCGGCATATACACTGGAAGCGACTCACGGCTATATCTTTATCCGTGGTGAGTACATCGAAGCTGCACAATACTTAAATGAAGCAATTGAGCAGATTCGTGCCAAAGGTTACCTGGGCGACAACATCCTGGGTTCTGGCTGGAGCTTCGAGCTGTATGTACACACCGGCGCGGGCCGTTATATCTGTGGTGAAGAAACCGCACTGATTAACTCGCTGGAAGGTCGCCGTGCCAATCCGCGTACCAAACCGCCATTCCCGCAAGTTGCAGGGGCGTGGGGTCGTCCTACGATTGTCAACAACGTAGAAACCTACAACAACTTGCCAGCTATTTTGTTACGTGGTCCTGAGTGGTACATCAACCTGTCTGCGGGTAAATCTAAAGATCCAGGTACGAAAATTTACGGTGCATCAGGTAAGGTGAAATTCCCGGGTCTTTGGGAACTGCCTTTTGGTACCACTGCACGTGAAGTGATTGAAGAACATGCCGGTGGTATGCGTGACGGCCTGAAGCTGAAAGCATGGTTACCAGGTGGTGCATCAACAGACTTCCTGGCTGCTGAGCACATTGACCTGCCAATGGATGCAGAAAGCATCATGAAAGCGGGTTCACGTTTAGGTACCTGTCTGCTGATGGTAGTCGATGAAACCCAATGTATGGTTTCAGCAACCCGTAACTTAGAAGAATTCTTTGCGCGTGAATCATGTGGCTGGTGTACACCTTGCCGTGATGGTTTACCGTGGGCGGTAAAAGCACTGAAAGCACTCGAAGATGGTACGGGTACGAAAGAAGACATCGATCACTTACAGGAACTGACCCGTAAGCTTTGGATTGGTAAAACTTTCTGTGCACACGCACCAGGTGCGATGGAACCGTTAATGGGCGCACTCAAATATTTCCGTGGCGAGTTTGAAGCGAAAGTGGTGAATGCCGCAGCTCAGACCAGCAACGTAGAACAAGCTTAAGGAATTCGACTATGGCTACAATTCATGTCGATGGAAAATCGTATGAAGTCAACGGCTCAGAAAACTTGCTGCAAGCTTGTTTAAGCCTTGGCATCGACATCCCATATTTTTGTTGGCATCCATCCTTAGGTTCTGTCGGTTCTTGCCGTCAATGTGCTGTGACGCAATACGCGAATCCTGAAGATACGCGTGGTCGTCTGGTCATGTCATGTATGACGCCTGCTGCTGACAATACCTACATCTCGATTGAAGACAAAGAAGCAAAAGATTTCCGAGCTTCTGTTGTTGAATTCTTGATGACCAACCACCCACACGACTGTCCGGTCTGTGAAGAAGGTGGTCACTGTCATTTACAGGATATGACTGTAATGACGCAACACGACCGTCGTCGTTACCGTTTCACCAAGCGTACGCATTACAACCAGGAACTGGGTTCGTTTATTGCGCACGAGATGAACCGCTGTATCGCATGTTACCGTTGTGTGCGTTACTACAAAGACTATGCTGGTGGTACCGACTTTGGCGTATATGCCAATGCATCACGTGTGTACTTCGGTCGTCCAGAATCAGGGACTTTAGAATCTGAATTCTCGGGTAACCTGACTGAGGTCTGCCCAACAGGTGTATTCACCGACAAAACTCACTCTGCACGCTACAACCGTAAGTGGGACATGCAGTATGCGCCAAGCGTATGCCAAGGCTGTTCTTCAGGCTGTAACATTTCTCCGGGTGAGCGTTATGGTGAACTGCGTCGTGTAGAAAACCGTTTCAACGGTGAAGTGAACCAGTACTTCCTGTGTGACAAAGGCCGTTTCGGTACCGGTTATGTAAACCGTGAAGATCGTCCGCGTCAGCCACAATTCCGTGATGGTCAAAATGTCACGACTGTGTCTGTCGATCAGGCATTAGACACCGTGATTGAGAATCTTCAAGGCAAAAAAGTGCTGGGTGTTGGCTCACCACGTGCCTCGCTTGAATCGAACTTTGCACTGCGCGAACTGGTTGGTCAGGACAACTACTCAACCGGTATGTCGCAAAAAGAGCAAAGCCTAGTGGAACTGGCGGCATCAATCATGCAAACCGAAGGTGTTTACAACCCGGGTATGCGTGAAATTGAAAGCTATGACGCCGTGTTAATTCTGGGTGAAGACCTGACACAAACTGCACCACGTATGGCGTTATCTGTTCGTCAAGCGGCGAAAAACAAAGCCAAAGAAATGGCGGCAGAGCGTCGTACTCAAGAATGGCTGGCTGAACCAGTACAACGTATTGCGCAAGATGCGAAATCTCCGATTTACATTCTGGCTGCAACACAAACCCGTCTAGCAGATGTAGCAACTGGTGAAGTGGTTGCATCTCCAAATGACATCGCGCGTTTAGGCTTTGCTATTGCAGCTGGCGTAAAAGGCGAAGTGATTACCGGTTTAGATGACGATGCCAAAGCATTTGCGCAAACCATCGCAGATACCTTAAAAGCGGCGAAGAAGCCTTTAATCATCTCTGGTACAAGCTTACAAGACGCTGCGATTATGGAAGCTGCTGCACAAGTGGCGCAGAATCTGGGTAATGCAGGCTTAACATTGACTGTTCCTGAAGTGAACTCAATGGGCTTGGCGATCTTTGGTGGTCAAAGCTTGGAGCAAGCCTTTGCACAAGACTATGACACTGTGATTGTGGTGGAAAATGACCTTTACCGTCGTTTACCAGCGGCTCAGGTCGATGCTGCACTTGCAGGTAAAGACATTATTGTGCTGGACCACTCTGAAACTGCGACTGTGGCGAAAGCAGACATCGTACTTTCAGTAGCAAGCTTCGCTGAAGGTGATGGTACTGTGGTATCGCAAGAAGGCCGTGCACAGCGTTTCTATCAAGTGTATGACCCAAGCTACTACAAGCCGGAACTGGCGATTAAAGAATCTTGGCGCTGGTTACATGCCCTTGAAACTGGCATGAAAGGCAAAGCGATTTCATGGACCTTGCTGGATGATGTGATCGAGTCTGTAGCGAAAAACGTACCTGCATTAGAAGGTATTTTAGACGTTGCACCAGATGCGGGCTTCCGTGTCCATGGTCTGAAAGTGGCACGTGAACCACGTCGTTACTCAGGTCGTACTGCCATTCGTGCACCGCTTTCGATTCACGAACCAAAACAGCCGACCGATGTCGATTCTGCATTAACTTTCTCGATGGAAGGTTATGTCGGTAATCAGACGCCATCTGCACTGGTGCCATTTGCGTGGTCTGCAGGCTGGAACTCGCCACAGGCCTGGAACAAATTCCAGGACAACGTGGGCGGTCACTTAAAAGGTGGTGATTCAGGCGTACGTTTATTCGACCGTTTACCAAAACGTCCAGCACGTAGCTTCGTAGCACCAAGCCCTGTATTGGCCAATCCGGACAGCTTCCGTTTGGTGCCAATGCATCATATTTTTGCGTCAGGTGAATTCACCATTAAAACACCAGCGATGGAATCACGTATTCCTGAAGCCATGTTTGCCGTGGGTGAACAGGATGCAAGCCGTTTGAACCTGAAAGATGGTCAGAAGATCACTGTGAAAGCAGGCGAGACTTCAATTGTTCTTCCAGTTCAAGTGATTGAATATTTACCTACAGGTTATATTGGTTACCCAATTGGTCTAGCACCGACGGTATCTCTTGCTGAGCCTGTGTCAGTCGCGGTAGGAGTATAATTCATGGAACAAGAATTAATGCGTCAAACACCGCTTTGGGCTGAGAACTGGCCAATTGCCTATTCAGTCATTCAAGCGATTGTGATCTTGCTGGTTGTGGTACTGGTTGCAGCATTAATGTCATTTATCGAGCGTCGTCTGCTCGGTTTATGGCAAGACCGTTACGGTCCGAACCGTGTAGGTCCGGGCGGTATGTTCCAGATTGTCGCCGACATGCTGAAAATCATGTTCAAAGAAGACTGGACACCAAAATTCGCTGACAAGCTGACTTTCCGTATGGCACCTGCGGTTGCAATGGCAACTGCGGTACTGTCGTTCATGGTTATTCCTGTATCACCGTATTTAGGTGTGGCAGACATGAGCATCGGCCTGCTGTTCTTTATGGCAATGGCGGGTATTGCAGTCTATGCGGTTCTATTTGGTGGCTGGTCATCAAATAACAAATATGCATTGCTGGGTGGTCTACGTTCTGCAGCGCAAACCATTTCTTATGAAGTGTTCCTGGGTATTTCCCTGATGGGTGTGGTGGCAATTGCCGGCTCATTCAACATGCGTGAAATTGTAGAAGCACAACAAGATGTCTGGTTTGTAATTCCTCAGTTCTTGGGCTTCTTGATTTTCGTGGTTGCAGGTGTTGCGGTAACGCACCGTCACCCGTTTGACCAACCAGAAGCAGAACAGGAATTGGCAGAAGGTTATCACGTCGAATACGGCGGTATGAAATGGGGGATGTTCTTCGTTGCGGAATACGTCAACGTGGTGCTGATCTCTGCGCTGATCGTGACGTTATTCTTCGGTGGCTGGTTAGCGCCATTCGGACTTGATTTCTTACCTCCAGCATTCTGGTTCATTATCAAAACAGCATTCTTTGTAATGATGTTCGTTCTGGCACGTGGTTCTTTAATGCGTCCACGTTATGACCAGGTAATGAACTTTGGCTGGAAAATTTGCTTGCCATTAGCGTTGGTGAACCTGCTGGTTACTGGCGCGGTTATCTTGTGGTAAGGGCAGGGAGAACAAAATGTATAAGTTTCTAGCTGGATTTGGGTCAATCGTGCGCTCGTTGTGGATGGTGTTCAGCCACGCAACCCGCAAACGTGACACCATTTTATATCCGGAAGTGCCAGCCGAAGAAATCGTACCACCGCGTTTCCGTGGTCGTATCGTGCTTACACGTGACCCAGATGGCGAAGAGCGCTGCGTTGCCTGTAACCTTTGTGCCGTTGCATGTCCAGTGGGTTGTATTTCACTGCAAAAAGCAGAGCAGGAAGATGGTCGTTGGTATCCGGAATTTTTCCGTATCAACTTCTCTCGCTGTATCTTCTGCGGTATGTGTGAAGAAGCCTGCCCGACAACTGCAATTCAGCTGACACCAGACTTTGAATTGGGTGAATATGTTCGTCAGGACCTGGTCTATGAAAAAGAACACTTGCTGATTTCAGGTCCGGGTAAATATCCTGACTATAACTTCTACCGTGTAACCGGTATGGCAGTTACAGGTAAAGACAAAGGTCAAGCACAAAAAGAAAGTGCACCTGTTGATGTACGGAGTCTATTACCATGATGTGGCCGTTTTATTTGATGGCACTCGTGGCCATTATCTCTACTGTTCGTGTTGTCACCAACACGAACCCAGTACATGCGTTACTGAGCTTGATCGTGTCATTACTTGCAGTTGCAGGGATGTTCATGATTGTGGGTGCACCGTTTGCCGGTGCCCTGGAAATTATTGTGTATGCCGGCGCGATCATGGTGTTATTCGTGTTCGTGGTGATGATGTTGAACTTGGGTCAGCAAACTGTTGAACAAGAGAGCAAATGGCTCAACTCATCTGCATGCGCATATCCAGCATTAATGAGCTTCCTGATGGGTCTGGTTCTGGTATGGATGCTTGCATCGGATTACTCCAGCACGCCAGCTGTCATGGGAACCGAAATTGTTGGTCCTAAAGAAGTCGGTCAAGCACTCTTTACTCACTATTTATTATTGGTTGAAGTTGCCGCGATGTTATTGCTAGCAGCCCTGGTTGCAGCATTCCACTTAGGTAAACGTGAACCAGGTGCAGAAGAGGAAAAACAATAATGGGCAACATCCCTTTAGAACATGGTTTGATCGTTGCAACCATTCTTTTTGCACTGGGTTTTTACGGTGTAATGGTGCGACGCAACCTGTTATTCATTTTAATGAGCCTTGAAATCATGATGAACGCAGCAGCACTTGCGTTCGTTCTGGCGGGTAGTGCCTGGGTACAACCAGATGGCCAGATCATGTTCATCTTGATTCTGACGCTGGCTGCGGCAGAGGCGTGTATCGGTCTTGCGATCGTCCTTCAGTTCTATCATCGCTTCCATCACCTGGATGTGGATGCTGCTAGTGAGATGCGCGGATGAGTTATTTATATTTAACAATTTTGTTCCCGCTAATCGGTTTTATTTTATTAGCGGCAGGGCGTCACAATCTTCCTGAGAAAGTTGCGGCGATTATCGGGGTAGGGGCAGTTGGTTTATCGGCATTATTTGCCCTGATTGCCGGCCTTGACTTTGTCAATAACGGTAAAGAACTTTACGTTCAGCATTTGTGGACGTGGTTCAGTGTGGGTGATTTTGCCCCAGGCATCAGTTTGCAGCTTGACGGCTTATCGTTACTGATGATGGGCATGATCACCGGTGTTGGTTTCCTGATTCACATCTTCGCATCTTGGTATATGCGTGGTGAGGAAGACTTTGCACGTTTCTTCTCTTACTTCAACCTGTTCGTAGCCAGCATGTTACTGCTGGTACTGGGCGATAACCTGGCGTTATTGTTCCTGGGTTGGGAAGGTGTAGGTCTGTGTTCTTACCTGTTAATCGGTTATTACTACCAGAACCCGGCCAACGGTTTTGCGGCAATTAAAGCCTTTACCGTAACGCGTGTTGGTGACGTATTCCTGCTGATTGCACTGTTCTTGCTGTATCAACAGTTCGGTACCCTGAATACACAGTATATCGTTGAGAATGCTGCTGCGGTTATGACCCAAAGCTCATCAATTACCATCTGGACTGCCTTAATGTTGTTCCTGGGTGCTGCTGGTAAATCTGCGCAAATCCCGTTACAAACCTGGTTGGCAGATGCGATGGCGGGTCCGACACCAGTATCTGCGTTAATCCACGCGGCAACCATGGTGACTGCAGGTGTTTATCTATGCTGCCGTATGTTCAGCGTATTTGAACTTGCACCAGAAGTGATGATCTTCATTTCTATTACCGGTGCAGTAACCTTGCTGGTGGCTGGTTTTGCAGCGCTGGTTCAAACCGATATCAAACGTATTCTGGCTTACTCAACCATGAGTCAGCTCGGTTATATGTTTATGGCCGTAGGTGCTGAAGCGTACCAGGCGGGTCTGTTCCACATGCTGACTCACGCATTCTTCAAGGCATTATTATTCTTGTCTTCAGGTGCGGTGATTCTGGCTTACCATCATGAACAAAACATCTTCAAGATGGGTGGTCTGTTCTACAAGAACAAATTCCTGTTTGCATGTTTCGCGATTGGTGGCGGTGCCTTGGCAGCCATTCCATTCCTGACCATCGGCTTCTTTTCTAAAGATGCGATTCTGGCCGCGGTGTGGACACAAAGCCATTTAGCTGGCGTACCAGTCTTCAATACACTGTATTGGGTGGGTGTTGCAGGTGCGTTCTTAACGTCTATTTATACTTTCCGTTTAATCTGGGTAGTATTCTTCGGCAAAGAAAACACGCCTTATCATGAAATCAAAGGCATTACTTACTGGGCTCCACTGGCAATTCTGGCAGTGCTTTCAACGGGTCTGGCGATTGTGCTGAAAGCACCAGTCATGAGTATTCTGGATGCTGCACGAATTCCAGCCTTCATTATTCCTGAAGCGCTTGAAGCCGGTGCACATGGTGCTGAATACATCGCGATTGGGGTTGCTTTGGCAGGTCTTGCTGTTGGCGTGGTGCTGTTTGCGTTTGCTTACAATGCCGTGAAAGGCTTTGCTCAGACTTCTCTGGGGTCAGGTCTGGCCAATATCTGCCGTAATGCACTTGGTTTCGATGCGTTGTATGACATCGTATTCGTGAAGCCTTACCTGCTTATCGCTAAAATTTTAGGTCGCGATCCGATTGATGGCTTGTGGCTGGTGCTTCCTGCAATTGTTAAAGCAGGCAACAGCTTTACCAGTTCACGTCAAACCGGTTCATTGCGCGAATACGCCTCTAGTATGGCCCTCGGTGTTGTTGTTTTACTGCTGGTCGTGGTCGTGACTCAGGTCGTGGGGAAATAAGATGGAAGCTCCAAACAATATCATTTTACCCGCACTGATCCTCGTTCCGTTCATTGCAGGTTTTATTTGTTGGATCGTCGACAAGCTCGACGACAAACTGCCGCGCTATATTGCGCTGGTGGGTATGCTGGTAACGCTGGGTCTGACCCTGGCGTTATGGCAATCAGGTACGTATCAATATGAATTGGGTGCACAGGTTCCAAGCTGGGCTGCCCAATTCCAGTTGCCTTGGATTCAAACCCTGGGCATTAACATTCACCTGGCGGTAGATGGCTTATCATTACTCATGGTTGGCCTGACAGCGCTGCTGGGTATTTTGGCCGTCGGCTGTTCTTGGGGTGAAATCCAGAAGAACGTGGGCTTCTTCCACCTGAACCTGTTATGGTCTTTAGGTGGCGTAATTGGTGTATTCCTGGCGATTGACCTGTTCCTGTTCTTCTTCTTCTGGGAGATGATGCTGGTTCCAATCTACTTCCTGATTGCGCTTTGGGGGCATAAAGGGGCAGATGGTAAATCGCGTGTTTACGCAGCAACCAAGTTCTTCATCTATACACAGGTTGCAGGTCTGATCATGCTGATCGGTATCTTGGGGCTGGTGATTTACGGTTACATGCTGTCAGGTACCATCTCGTTCAACTACCACTATCTGTTAGCGGTGGCGAATACACTTGATGCACAGTTACCGGCAGTGGCTTATGCCTTCATGATCTGTATGTTCATCGGCTTTGCGGTAAAACTTCCAGTTTTCCCGTTACACGGCTGGTTACCAGATGCCCACGCACAGGCACCAACAGCGGGTTCTGTTGACCTTGCAGGTATCTTGATTAAGACTGCAGCGTACGGTTTACTCCGTTTCGTGATTCCATTCTTCCCGGCGGCTTCTGCACAGTTTGCAGACATCGCGATTATTTTCGGTTTAATTGGTATTTTCTACGGCGCTTGGTGTGCCTTCCAGCAAACCGATATGAAACGCCTGTTGGCTTATACCTCTATTTCGCACATGGGCTTTGTGTTACTGGCGATTTACGCAGGTAATATCCTGACTTACCAAGGCTTAATGATCATGATGCTGGCACATGGCTTGTCATCTGCTGCATTGTTCATTATGTGTGGTCAGGTCTATGAACGTGTGCATACCCGTGACATGCGTCTGATGGGTGGTATTCGTGGTCAATTCCCGTATCTGGCCTTCTTCCTGATGTTCTTCGTGGCAGCATTGGTCGGTATCCCGGGTCTGGGTAACTTTATTGGTGAATTCCTGATTCTGATGGGTTCATTCAACCAGTTCCCTGTATTTACAATCATTGCTGCAGTGAGTCTGGTGTTTGCAGGTCTTTATGGTCTGATCCTGATTCACAAAGCATTATTTGGTACACCAAACGAAGAGCAAAAACAGCATTACAGCAATCCGTTAAAAGATCTGGATGCGCGTGAAATTGTGATTCTGTTAATTTGTGCCGTTGGTCTGTTATGGCTTGGTCTGTATCCACAAAGCTTCCTTGATATTTCCAATTCAAGCATGGCGTGGTTAGCAAACAGCTACATTCCAGTTCAAGAGCTAGTTGACGTGACCGAACAGGTAAGCACTCAACTCGAAAATGTGGAGATCCAATAAGTCATGAACTTCACAATGTCATTTTCCGAGCTTATGCCATTAGCTCCTGTGATGATCGTGGCTTTAACTGCGATCGTCGTGATGATTCTCACCGCAATCAAGCGTAACCATAACCTGATTGCGACAGCATCTGTAGTGGGCTTAAACCTTGCTGCAGCGTATATTCTGCTCTCATTATTCGGTGGTGCTTTTGCACCAGCGAATGTCATGGGCATGTTTATGATTGATCAGTTCACACTGGTTTATCAGTTACTGATCCTGGTTGCTGCACTGGCTTGCTGTACCTTGTCACATGCTTATATTGAAAGCTATAAAGACAATCGTGAAGAGCTGTACATCCTGATGTTGTCCTCAGTTGCAGGCGCAATGCTCATGGTGGCAAGCTCGCACTATGCTTCATTCTTCATCAGCCTGGAATTGATGTCGATTCCGGTGTATGGCTTGTTAGCCTATACGCATCAGCGTTCGAAGTCTTTAGAAGCAGGGGTGAAATACCTGGTACTTTCAGCAACCGCATCTGCGATGTTGCTGATGGGTATGGCGTATATTTATGCCTACACCGGTTCACTGTCATTCTATGACTCTGTACAGGCGCTTATGCAGAACCTGCACCAGCCACTGGTCATTTTAGGTATTGCCTTAATTATCTTTGCGGTTGCATTCAAACTGTCTTTGGCACCATTCCACAAATGGACACCAGATGTGTATGCGGGTGCTCCAGCACCAATCGCGACCTTCCTGGCAACGGCTGCCAAAGTGGCGACCATTGGTTTGTTCGTACGTTACTTGCTGACTTCAGGTGCCATCCTGCAAGAATCAGTTATTACACTGCTGACCATTATTGCCGTACTGTCGATTGTGGTCGGTAACTTCCTGGCGGTACGCCAAGTGAACTTGAAGCGTGTCCTGGCATACTCTTCAATCGCACACTTCGGTTATCTGCTGATTGGTCTGATCAGTCTGACTTATGCCAGCTTGGGTAATGTGACTGTTTATGTGATTACCTATGTATTAACCAC
Organism: Acinetobacter sp. Brlt_5; assembly: GCF_051949055.1. Taxonomy (NCBI): domain Bacteria; kingdom Pseudomonadati; phylum Pseudomonadota; class Gammaproteobacteria; order Moraxellales; family Moraxellaceae; genus Acinetobacter; species Acinetobacter sp. Brlt_5. The sequence continues at coordinate 141,604 of NZ_JAYJLP010000004.1, read as the reverse complement.
GATTGGTGCTTTCGGTGCCGTAGCGTTAATGTCGAGTCCATATAACAACACTTCAGAAGCAGAAAGTCTGGCTGAATACCGTGGTCTGTTCTGGCGTCGTCCAGTGCTGACTGCTGTATTAACCGTGATGATGCTGTCTCTGGCCGGTATTCCACTGACTGCAGGCTTTATTGGTAAGTTCCTGATTGTCATGGCTGCGGTAACAACCCAGCACTGGTTCCTGGCAGCGATGATTATTGTCGGTTCGGGTATTGGTCTGTATTACTATTTACGTGTGATGGTGGTGATGTATATGACTCCGCCAGAAACACCAAAAATGGATGCAGTCGATCACTGGGGTCAACGTGTTGGCGGGATCATGGTTCTGCTGGCTGCACTGGCGGTATTGGTGATTGGTGTTTATCCGGATCCAATTATCCAGATGGCGCTTGAAGCCGAGATTTTATCTCCAATTCACTTCATGCTGTCTCAGCAATAATCTTGAAAAAGAGAATTGTCTAGCAAAAAGCCCTCAATATTTGAGGGCTTTTTTGTTTTTATCAGGGTCAAAAAATGATTATAATAGACGGAATTTTATCTTAACCTTTTAGGTGTTCTCCCGTGGCTATCCATGAAATTCGTCATCCGCTCATTCGTCATAAACTCGGTTTACTGCGTCGTGCAGATATCAGCACTAAAAACTTCCGCGAGCTGGCGCAAGAAGTGACCATGCTGTTGACCTATGAGGCGACCAAAGATTTGCCAATGGTCGAGCATGAAATTGACGGCTGGAATGGTGCGGTCACGGTAGACCGTATTGCCGGTAAAAAAATTACGGTGGTACCAATTTTACGTGCCGGTATTGGCATGCTGGATGGTTTCCTGAACCTGATTCCAAGCGCCAAAGTGTCTGTACTGGGCTTAGAGCGTGATGAAGAAACGCTGGAAGCACGTACCTACTACAAAAAACTGGTACCGGATGTACAAAACCGTATTGCCATGATCATTGACCCAATGTTGGCCACCGGTTCATCTTTAGTGGCGGCGATTGATGTGTTAAAAGCCAGCGGCTGTAAAGATATTCGCGTGATGGTGCTGGTGGCTGCGCCAGAAGGCATTCAGCGTGTAGAAGCAGCGCATCCGGATGTGGTAATTTTCACTGCCTCTGTGGATCAGGGCCTGAATGAAAATGGCTATATCGTACCGGGCCTGGGTGATGCTGGTGACAAAATTTTCGGTTCCGTGCAAAAAGACTGATTTTGCCAGTGAACAGAGAAGGGGCTTTTATAGCCTCTTTTTTATATACTAAGCTTGAAGCGCAAATGGGGGACAGGTCGATGAGCAACGAACAATATCAGGGTAAAGTTAAGCAATACAACGCAGACAAGGGTTACGGCTTTATTGCCTGTCCGGAAGGCGAAGTGTTTTTTCATATTTCCGATTTCCCGGCCGATAGGATAGAACCGAAGCGAAATGACCGGGTGAAATTTAATGTGGTCAAAAACGGCAACAAGTTTAAAGCAGTGAAAATTGAGCGGGTTGAAGACCAGTCGGCCAAAGCCAAAAAATCCAAAGTGGCCGCCCATAACCAGTCGATTACTTCTTCCCTGCTGTCCAATTTCCGACGTTAGTACTGAGGTAGAATTTATATATTCTGCTTAAGTCGAGTATAAGAATAGAAAAGAGGCTTTTTAGCTTCTTTTTTATTACAATTATTAAAAATATCAAAGATAAGAGCGCATTATGTTTCAAGAGGGGAAAATCAAAAGCTATCATGAAGATCGTGGTTTTGGTTTTATTCAGATAGAGAAAGAGTCAAAAGATTTATTTTTCCACATCAAAGATTTTCCCAATAAGAATGTTCCACCTAAAATCGGTGAAAATCTAAAATTTATAATTGTTGAAGATGCAGGAAAATTTAAAGCCGCGAATATTGTGCGCTTAGACCTAAAAGTATCAGAGCCTGCTGAACAGAACAATCTACGATACAGAAATATCGAGGGTAAAGTTTCGTCAAGAGATAAAAAGAAGTCTTCATGGCTTAACTCAAAGATCATTACTGTATTAGGCTTAATCATTATTTTAGGATTAAGTGTTTTGGTATATAAGAAATATCAAGAATATCAAACTCAGAAACAGCAAAAACTTGAAGAACTGATGATTGCTCAGCAACAGATCGTAGCTGAGCAAAGAGCGGTACATGGCGAATTACCGGAACTTGGACTTAGTGAAAAAGGGAAAAAGAATTTAGAAAATGTCCAAGAGAATGTAGAGCAAGCGCTGCCGGTAAGTAGCAGCTCATCTGAACAATTTAAATGTGATGGCCGCGAGCATTGTAGTCAGATGAAGTCTTATGAGGAGGCTTTATTCTTTATTCGTAATTGCCCAAATACCAAAATGGATGGTGATGGCGACGGGATTCCATGTGAAAGCCAATTTCGATAAGGTATGAAAAAAGCGCCTGCAGGCGCTTTTTTATGGATTAAATACAGTCTTATTTGCTGTCACAGAACTTCATAAAGGCTTTCAGACCTGGACCCTGGTATTTCTGACGATGCACCAGCATAAATAAAGGCCGCGCCAGTTGCCAGAATGGAGTATCTAAAATCACCAGCTGGCCTTTTTCACGTAAAGGCTCAATCGCCAGTTTTGAAATACAGGACATGCCTAAGCCGCCGGCCACAATTTTCAGAATGGCTTCATTATGACCCAGGGTTAAACGGATTTTGGCATCTGGCACATCTTTTAAAATGGCGTTATCAAATACTTCACGCGTGCCTGAACCTTCTTCTCGTAAAATCCATTCCACCTGTTTAAAGTCTTCTGCGGTTAAGGCACGGTCTAGCTGCGCCAGCGGATGATTCGGTGAACAGCAGACCGCCAGTTCATCATCACGCCAGTGGATACATTGCAGCTGCGGTAAATGACAGGAACCTTCAATCAGGGCTAAATCGAGCTGGAACTGGTTGACTGCTTCAATCATTTGACGGGTATTACCGACTTGCAGCTGTAAATGCGCCTGTGGCTGAATTTGTAGGAAGTTGGCCATTAAATCTGGCATCAGATAATCGGAAATGGTCAGGGTCGCGCCCAGACGCAAATCAATGCTTTGCAGCTCACCTTTGGCGGCCTGTTCAAAGGCCTCACAGCGACCCAGAATTTCAAGCGCCTGCGGGAGTAAAAAACGGCCCAGATCATTCAATTGCAGGCGTTTACCTAAACGGTCAAACAATGGTGCGCCTAAACCATCTTCCAGATCTGCTAAAGCCATACTCGCCGCACTTTGCGTCAGTTTGACGGCATCACTGGCCTTGGTTACTGTGCCTTCTTGAGCGACTGCTACAAAAACAGCCAATTGGCGTAAAGTCATGCGCATGAATATAGCCTTAACATTTAAAAAATATTAATAAATTATGCTGCCATGCTACCATGAGCGCAGTCTTTCATGCCACGTACAAATTATGTCAATTGAAAAATTTAGCCTAGAAACGGTGTTATCTGTACATCGCTGGACCGATACCTTGTTCAGCTTTACCATGACGCGTCCAGCCCACTTTAAATTTACTGCCGGGCAATTTGCGCGTATTGGCCTTAAAGTCGGCGATGAACTGGTGGTGCGGGCCTATTCAGTGGTGTCCTCACCTTTTGATGAAACCCTGGAATTCTTTTCAATTGTCGTACCCGATGGGGCCTTTACTTCCAATCTGCAACATCTGCAGGTTGGCGATGAGCTGTATTTGGAAAAAGTACCGTATGGCTTTTTAACCTTGGCGCGCTATCAGTTGCCTTTGCCACAAGACTTATGGCTTTTGGGTACCGGCACCGGACTGGCGCCATTCCTGTCGATGCTGCAAGACTTCGACACCTGGAATAAATACCAGCATATCCATCTGGTCTATAGTGTCCGTACTGCCGCTGAACTGGCCTATGTCGAGCGGATTGAAGAAATTGCAGCGACTTTTGGCGAAGGGCATACAGGTTTTAAATTTGTGCCGATTATTACCCGTGATCCGAACGCACCTTTGCATGACCGTCTGCCGGTGTTAATCGCCAATGGCGAGCTGGAAAAAGCTGTGGGCCTGTCTTTTAATCCGGACAGCAGTCATGTGATGCTATGTGGTAACCCGCAAATGGTGGAAGATACCAAAGAAGCCCTAAAAGCGCGTGGCCTGAGCATGAATCGCCGTGGAGAAGGCAATATCGCGGTAGAGAATTACTGGTAAGCTTGAGTGCTACAGGCTTACTTCAATGGTCTGCTGTTCTCAGCCTGGTTTATTGTTCTGTGAGGATGTGATGCAAGTGTTTCAATCCATGCTTATGGCCAGCGTCGCGCTGGTGGCGGAAACTACGCTGCAGGCAAATATCACAGGCACGGAAACAGAAGTGACGGTACAAGAAAATGTGCTGATCTATACTGGCCCGCTCAGCCAAGATGCCAATACCCGTGCAGCTGCCTTGTTAAAGCAGTTCCCGCAAGTACAGACCCTGAAAATCACCAGTCAAGGGGGTGAAATTGGTCTGGGAATGGATTTGGGTGATCTGGTCTATGCGCATTAGCTGAATGTAGAAGTCGGGCAATACTGTTTTTCCTCCTGCGCCAATTATGTGTTTCCGGCCGGAAAGGTCAAATATCTGAACTGGCGCAGTCAGCTGGGCTGGCATGGCGGCGCCATGTAACCAATGCAGTTTGATGATGCAGACATGGAGCAGGCCTATCAGCAGTATATTGGCCCGATGCGCGCCAGAGAAACCGCGTTTTTCCAGAAAATTCAGGTCCAGCAGGCATCGACTACAGCAGGGCAAGCGCCTGAATATGCGCGCTATCAAGATTGTATTGGCTGGCGCTATACACGCCAGAAAATGCAAAGTTTTGGAATAGATCAGGTGCGCTATAAACAGCTGATCTGGCTACCCAAATCCAGTTTTAAGCAGCAGTGTATTTTTACCATTCGCTAACGGATTAAATGAAACGTATATTCTATTAAAAAACCTCATCTGTATGATTCAGATGAGGTTTTTTTGATGAAGTGTCAGCACCACTTGAATATGCTTAATGCACAAACATATCCATAAAATGACGGATTTCCTGAATCGCTGTTTCTGTATCAGTAGTCAGCCAGGTCGGTTCAAAAAAGCCGGCATAGTGTTCGACACGGTCTGCAGGGACCACCAGACGCACTGGACATTCTTCTTCCAGTAAGCGCCATGGAATAATCGGCACTTCATTATCGAGCCAGGCCGCGACATTACGCACATCAATCACCATGGCATTAATGCAGTCTGGAAACGGCATCACTGAAAACTCTTCAGTACGACGGCGGAAATATTCCAGATCGCCCCATTTCAGAAGAAAGCTCGGTTTACTGAACTCAATAATCCCGATTAAATGCTGATCACGCGTGTAGTGCAAAGCACATTGATGTGTGACGTCAGTGTCAAGATCAAGCGTTACACTTTGTTGACGATACGCCATAAAATTCTGGAGCATGAAAAAAAGAGTGACGTATTATAGCGCATTTGTATGCGTTAAGGCAGCGCTTGTGGTGGGCGAGCTGAAGCAAATTGTTACCTGGCATTTTGCTGTATCAGGCAAGGAGGGGCTGATCAGCACTGGAGAATGCTCAGGCTGCTGAATTTTTTCTCTCATCTAGGCGATTCTATATTCCTTTTCATGTGCTTATTCTTCTAATTTTGCATCAGTTATCCATCTGCTTGTTGTGATTAAAAAGCATACAAGATCTATCAGCTGCTGAACCCGGCTTGCGTCAAAATTTTGAATAAAATGAAAGCAGTAATAAACTTCAATTTTTGTAATTACATTTTTCACCATCTCACAATGCTTTGTCACACAACACAACAATGCTTCTTGTTAGTATAAAAATTCGACAAGCGAATAGAAAAGAAGTGAGGGAAACATGAGCCATGATTTTAACAAGCCACCTCATGTCACAAGCGCAGAAGAAGTACAAAAGAAAAAACGTATGCCAGTTTTTATCTTGATTGCTGTGGGTGTTTTTCTGCTGGCACTGGTGGTGTACATGTTTGCGGATCGTGATCCTAAACCGAGTGAGGCACCACCTGGGCATCCGAATGCCAATGTAGAACAGGCTACACCCAATAACAGTACGCCTGCAATGGCTGAAGAAGGTGTGGCGACCACAGGTGTGGATGGCGACATTGGCACCGCTGTAGATGGTGATTCAGCCACTGCCACTGATGGCGATACCGCTACGGCCACCGCTCAATAAGTCTGAAGATTGCATAAACCCTGACCGTCAGTTCAGGGTTTTTTGCGATAGCCGTGCATTCTTACACGCTTGGTACTTCATAAAAACACGGTACTTAAAAATACAAAGTACTTAAACCTTTCATTTTTACCATGATCAAGATGCGCATCTTTTGCCATGAACAACGAATGTAGAAAGTCATAACAAGAGGGCAAGACATATGAATGATTATTTTGATGGAAACCCGAGAGGTGCAGGCTTCGATGCCATGTACTACTGGGAACAGTTTCATCCCATTTTATCGGCGATTGCCATACTTATTATTGGTTGGATTATTGCATTAATTGTCGGTGCAGCCATTAAAAAAGGCTTAGAAAAGCTGGGCACCAACCAGAAGCTGTCGCATGCCACCGGGCACCGTCCCAATGTAGAAAGTATTCTGTCCAGAGTTGCCTTCTGGATCATCATGATTATCGCGATTATCGCGGCGCTGAATGTGCTGAATCTGACCAGTGTCAGTGGGCCGTTTAGCAATATGATTCAAAGCTTCCTGGTCTTTATTCCCCAGTTGTTGGCAGCCATTGCGGTCGGTTTTATTGCCTGGATTGTCGCAACGCTGGTCAAAATGGGCCTGCAGCGCGTACTGAATCGTACCCAGCTGGATGAAAAGCTCAGTGCCGATGTCGGGGTTAGCTCGATTAGCCGCAATATCAGTGATATTGTGTACTGGTTAATCCTGTTACTGTTCTTGCCAATTGTGCTGTCGATTCTGGGCTTAAACGGCCTGTTGTATCCAGTACAAAACATGGTGACTGAAGCCATTTCTTATCTGCCGAATATCTTTATTGCCGGCGTGATTATTTTTGTCGGTTATATTCTGGCTAAAATTGTCCGTGGTATTGTCGAAGGTTTAATTGGTAGCCTGAATCTGCAACAGCAGGCGCAAAAAATTGGCCTGTTCAAGAACTCTAACTTGCCGAAGCTGGTCGGTTCTTTTGTTTTCGCCATTATTATCATTACTGCATTAATTATTGCATTTGAAGCCTTGGGTATTGAGGCGATTTCTCAGCCGGCAACCGCCATGCTGCATGAAATCATGTATGCAATTCCGCATATTATTGCCGCCGGTTTAATTCTGATCATTGCCTATGTGGTGTCGCGTTTCGTGGCCAATCTGGTGGTTGAAATTATTTCAGGCACAGGTGTCGATGAAATTCCGGCCAAACTGGGTGTACAGCGTTTCCTCGGTACCACCAAAGTATCGACCATGGTTGGTTGTCTGATCGTGTTCTTTACCATGCTGTTTGCTGTGTCTGAAGCGGCTAACCGTCTTGGTTTCGAGCAGGTGAGTGGTCTGATTTCCATGTTCATTTACTTCGGTGCCAATATCCTGCTGGGTGCGGTCATTCTGGTGGTCGGTTTCTGGCTGGCGAATGTGGTGGCCAAAGTGGTCGAGCGTGGTGAATACAACAGTTCACGCTGGTTAGCGACGCTGGTACGCGTACTGATTATGGGTCTGGTCGTAGCAATGGGCTTACGTGCCATGGGCATTGCCGATTCTATTGTGAACCTGGCCTTCGGTTTAACCTTGGGTGCAGTTGCGGTGGCCTTTGCTCTGGCCTTTGGTCTGGGTGGCCGTCAACCGGCAGAACGTGTTTTAACCGATCTGATTGATAAAGCCAAACGCGAAGCCAAGCAGCCGAATCCGTTGAAACAGGAGCAGGACAGTGCGGCCAATAGTGGCTTTACGACCCCAGGAGTGAATCCAATGAACAAACAGGACCCGTCACAAGGGACAAATACCCCCATGACTACGGATTTGTCGAATACCACACCGGCAACGCTGACCACTGCACCACAGGAAGATGAAGCATCCGGTGCAGATCAGGTTACACCTGATACGCTGAAGGTGGATCCGGCGCATCCGGCCAATAATAATCCGTTTGGTTCAACTGGTGAAAAAGAACCGGATGTCGATGCACATCAACCACGAAAAGATGACCCGAAATAACCTGTCATCTATCTACAAGGTCGATCAAACTGAGTGTTGATCGACCTCGTTTTTTGTTGAAAACTGGAGAAGCAGAATGACGAAAAAGAAAGCGCCTTCTAATCTTTTTGCACCCGTAGTGATTGCAGGGATTACCCTTGGCTTTTTGGCCAGCGCATATAAATTTATTTTTGCCAAAACTCAAAACCAACCCGGCCAGAGCGCTGATGATCCGGGCGATACCGGGCAAGCTGCGACCAAAGTCGATGATGTTGTATAAATGAACAATTTTTTGTTATAGTAAAGCTTCATAAAAAAGGAATAAATATTTCATATATTTTAGATGCTTATATTTAATCTGTATGAAATATTCAGGGAATAAAATCGACGAAAGTCTATTTGGGGAAGACCTTATGTTAAAAATTAGCTTAAAACAATCAGAACAGCCGGCAGTACTACCAAAGCATGTTCAGTGCGCCGTGGTGAAAATGCAGCAGACTATTTTACGTGTACAACGCCAGAATCATCTGTGCTTATTGCGCACAGATTATCTGGAATAATTCATCCACCAGTTTTATAAACCATCAGACATATTGGGCGGCGGCATGCGCTGACGCCCAGGCCCACTGGAAGTTATAACCACCTAAATGGCCCGTCACATCCAGCACCTCACCGACAAAATACAAGCCTTTCTGCTTTTTACTTTCCATGGTTTTGGAAGAAACTTCAGTGGTATCGACGCCACCTAAAGTCACCTCTGCGGTACGGTAGCCTTCGGTACCTGACGGTTTGACTTCAAAGCTGTGCAGGCGCGCTGCAATCTGCTCCAGTTTTTCATCACTCAGCTGTCCGATGGCGCTTTCCGCCTGTTCCGGCCAGATCAGCTGTTGCAGCTCTGCCACCACACTTTTCGGTAAATGTTCGGCCAGTAAGGTACGTAACAGCACTTTCGGCTGGCTGGATTTTTTGGCTTTAAAAAACTCGGCTAAATCCACGGCCGGCAGGAAGTCGATATGAAAACTTTGGCCGACATCCCAGTAATTGGACAGCTGCAGCGAACTTGGTCCGCTTAAACCGCGGTGAGTAAACAGCAAAGCTTCGGTAAAGCTGTTTAGCGTATTGGAAAGTGTGGTCTCTACGGCATTACCACTGAGGCGGGTAGTGACTTCTTTAAAACTGTCGGAAAAGGTAAACGGCACCAAGCCAGCACGGGTTGGATAGACATGATGGCCAAACTGCTTGGCAATTTCATAACCGATTCCGGACCCTCCCAGCGTCGGAATGGACAGGCCGCCACTGGCGATCACCACAGATTCTGCCTGAAAATAACCTAAAGTGGTTGCGACCTGAAAACCCAAATCATCTATGGCGGTCATGGCTTTGACTTCACAGCTGGTTTTAATCTCGACCAGACCGGTTTTGTCACACTCGGCCAGCAGCATATTCAGAATGTCTTTGGCGCCATTTAAGGTAAACAGCTGCCCATGTTTACGTTCTTCATAGTCAATGCCATATTCGCAGACCAGCCCGATAAAATCCCAATTGGTATAGCGGCTGAGCGCGGAAATCACAAAATGCGGATTATGTGAAATATAGTTGCTTGGCTCGACATAGAGGTTGGTGAAATTGCATTTACCACCGCCCGACATCAGGATTTTCTTGCCAACTTTATTGGCTTTTTCCAGCACCAATACTTTGCGTCCGCGCTGGGCAGCCATATAGGCGGTCATTAAACCAGACGCACCGGCACCCAAAACTAGAACATCGTATTGATTTGCTGTTGTCATGTTGCACCGAGAGAAAATGAAAGCGGACTATTATAGACTTTATCGTTTGATGATGCCGCATTTTCCAGATTGAAATGTGCGCAGAATATTTACTTTTCCTATAAAACAGGAATGGTCTATCAATAAACCAAATCATCGTTAACAAGGCCACATTTTACTGTTTTAAGGTGATTTTTGCGCGGCAAAGTCGTGTTTATTTGATCTGGTTTTATTTTAAAGTTGTTTTAAATCAATATTTTGGTATTTATTAAAGGGGCATTGTTGTTTAGAATAAATAGCAATTTTTAGACATATTTTTTATGTCATGACTTTGTCTCTTGGGGAACACAATGAATAAAACATTATTAAGCCTGGCGGTAATTTTGAGTATGGCTCTCACTGGCTGCGGTGGCAGTGACAGCAATACGGCAGCATCTTCAAATCCATTTGCACCGGCTCCTGTGACGCCAACTTCACCTGGTTCAACACCTGATACCACGCCTGTCACTGCCAGCTTGATCAATGACGTTCGCTTTGCAGATCTGGCCACCGAATTTAGTGCCCAGACTTTTGGTCTGGACAGCTGGAATCCGAAAGCGATGGTGGTGCATCAGGATATTTTGTATGTGGCCAATGACAGCGCCGAGGCAAGCATTTTGCGTTATGACCTGAAAGCCAAGCGAGTCTTGAGTTCGATCCATGCCCAGAATATTTCCGGCATTGGTCGGCCGTGGAATCGGTTGTTTGATTTAAGTGTACATAACGACCGCTTATATGCGGCTTCTTATTCGTCTAACCGGGTCGATGTCTTTGATTTAGGCTCAGGCGAACCACAATTTCTGATGTCGTTGGGAACCGGCAGTTGGTCGGGTGATCAGCACAATACCGTGGTGGTGCATCCCATGTCGGTGGCAGCGAATGATCAATATGTATTTGCCACAGATACGCATAGCCGGATTAATGTCTGGAAGCAAAGTGAGATCAGTAGCACCAATCATTTAAAAGCCAAAAAATATGCACGTTTGTCCTTGCCGAACTGTGGTTATAACTGTAGTGCGCGTTTGGAAGCTGTCGGTAATTTGCTGTATGCCAGTTTTAATAATGGCATGAGCTATGTATATGACCTGACTCATCTTGAAGAAGGCGCAACAAACGTGGCGGCGACACGACAGGAAAATGTGGGAACACGGGTATTTCATGCCGCGGATGACCAGCGTTTTTATGCAGCCCATACTTCAGGCCGGATCGACAGTTCAGCTTTACCAAATACGCAAAATCTACAGAATATTTTTCCAGCCGCAGAAGAAAGTTTTTATAAATATCGTACGGCAGGGGCGAGTACCGATCAGCAACTGGCCGGTGCCTTAGATATTCAGGTTAGTCAGGAACATTTATTCAGCCTGTTTAACGGCAAAATTGTCATGATGCCGCTTAAGCGATTGCAGCAGTTCCAGTCCAATACTGCTGCCACAGTCACGGCACTCAAGCAGCAGCAGGCCCAAAGCCGCAGTTATGTGCTGCAAGATGGGGAAAGCTGGGAAACCCTGACCAATGAAAACCTGCGCCATTTTTATATGGATAATATTTTATCGGCAAATTTACAGCATCAGCTTCTGGCCTTGCAAAGCTATAGTGCGGCACCGGTCCGTGATCTGGAAATTCACGCCAGACTGAAAGATACCGAGCAATGGTTTGTGTTGGCCCGCTTGGACCATCTGGATGCTTTTAGCCAGGTCAAACTCAAACTGAATATCAATGAAAATATGCATTTCCCATTGCTGCAGGGCACAGGTTCGGTTCAGCTAAGAAATTTAGGCAACTTCCAGCAGTTACCGGCAGATTTACTCGAGTTAAAAATCAGCTCCGCAACCGATCCGCATGTACAAAAGCTCATGAGTTTAAAGCCGAAATGGAAAATTCATTTTGGCAACTTTGCCCCTGAAACGCATGGCAATTGGGGCAAAATTACTCCAGCCTATGCGCGTGAATGGGTGATTATGATTACCAATTTTGCCTATCTGGTGAATAGCCCTGAGTTTAAACACATTTGGTTTAACCATAAAGCGGTCATGGGGCATGACTTCTTTGGCAACAAGGGCCAAGTGGTCGGAGATGGCGGTTACTTTACCGCAGCGGAGTATCAAAAATATTATGATGAGATTATGAACCGTGGCGAAGTGACGCTCGGGGTGACCACCGTGGGCGGCGGTTTAGGCGGACGAAATGTGCTGGGAGTCGATACCTGGCTGTTCTATGCGCATTATTTCAATACCAGTATTGGCATTGTGGGCCATGAGTTCGGCCATCACTGGGGCAGCCACGAAAGCGCCTGGGCCAAAGGTGGCTATGGTTTACAGGAAATTAATCAGCAATTGCATCAATATTTACAGCGTAAACAGCGCTTGCCGTATATGGACCCAGAGCTGAATAAATTCCACTTAACGCCACGGGCTGAGCTCTATAACGGGGTCGCAGAAAATATGCGCCGACCACGTCCGGATTCACATGTGAATCATCTGGAGCGCTATTTTGCCGCCAATCCATTGCCAGAGACCAATCAGCCTTAAGTTTTGATTTTCCTTCCATCCAGTTGAAACTGTATCCGCTGGATGGAAGCCCGATTGAGGACGTCACAACAGATGAACTTTGAATTTCACAGCACATACAGATCATCAACAAAACTTTCATCAGACTTTTTTATGATCTGTTTATATTAAGATGTCGAGCTTCAACTTGACGCAGTTACACTTTGATTGGCTTAACAATAAATAGAAATGTCGGCTAGACATCTATATCTGGTATCGGACTTTATAAAAAAGGAAAAATCAATGAATCAAACCACGGGGCTGGATCAGCTCAAACAATACAACCTGATCACCTACATCTTCTACATCGTCGGCTTTTTTGTCGGTGTTACGCCAATTATTGCCATTATCATGAATTATTTAAAACGCGCGGAAATGCGTGGTACCTGGCTGGAAAGTCATGTGAACTGGCAAATCAAAACCTTTTGGGTGACGCTGATTGCCTATCTGGTCGGTGCGGTTCTGACCACCATTCTGATTGGTTTTATTGTGCTGTTGCTGGCCTTTATCTGGCATATCTACCGTTTGGTGAAAGGCCTGATGGCGCTAAACAATAACCAGCCGGTATCATAAATAGACTGCACTTGAAGCTGATGCTTTAAAACGCGCGTCCCTGTAGCCCGCCAGTATGGATCAGTAAAATTTTCTGGTCTGGCCCAATTTTATCTTGATCAATCAGATCAAAGATGCCGCGCAGCATTTTGCCGGTATAAACCTGCTCCAGCGGAATATTATAACGCTGCTCAAATGACTGAATAAACTGGATTAATTCGGGTGTGGTTTTGGCATAACCACCACAGCAGTAATTATCCAGAATACGCCAGTTGCGTTTGGTCGTGAGCTGCGCGACCTCCTGAGTTAAAAAATCACCTTTTAAAGCCGAAAATCCCAGCAATTGCTGATGTTGCTGGCTGGCCTCAATCAACCCGGCAAACGTGCCACCCGTACCGACGGCACAGCAGATTAGATCGAATTGCGCATCTTCCGCTGTCAGAATTTCCCGACAGCCTTGAACCGCCAGCGCATTGGTGCCACCTTCCGGAATCAGATAAAAATCAGGATATTGCTGTTGCAGGTGCTGCAAAAAATCGGGCTGATCTTTCTGGCGATAGGCATTGCGGGAGATAAACTCCAGCTGCATGCCAAATTGCTGTGCCGTGGCCAGGGTCGGGTTGAAAGGACGCTGCGCCAGTTCTTCACCGCGAATCATGCCTAAGCTCTGAAAACCAAACTTATGCGTGGCAAAAGCGGTTGCAGCAATATGATTGGAATAGGCCCCACCAAAGGTCAGCACTTTTTCAAACCCCTGTTGCCGGGCGGCCAGCAGGTTGTATTTCAGTTTAAAAAACTTGTTGCCCGAAATCTGCGGATGAATCAGATCCAGCCGCTTGATGCTGATGCGCTGGTGGCGATATTCAATGTGCTGATAAGGCACTTGCTGGGCAATAGAATCAAACATAGACAGAACGGAACGTTTTTGACAATTCTAACTGAAAACGGGGCGCGGCCATCAACGAGGCTAAATAATCTTTCACGATAAAAGCCGGATCAGGCTTGCATAAAAATAGTAACTGTGCAAAAAATAAACGGATAGACTTTGCAGAAAGGGAGAATAATGATGAAAAGAATCATCTTCCTGCTTATTTTAATCCAGGGCGCTTTACTGGCGGCTTGTGACCCGACCAAAGATTTAAACCAGCCCAAAACGGAAGAAACACGCAGCATGATTATTGGCGGTGTGCCGGTGCATGATCAGGATTATCTGCTGCCCAAGCAAGAAGCGAGTGTGAGGCCAGAGCAGACCGATCCATCACAGATTTATTAATATTGTATTTAATTGATGATCTTGAAAAGCGCTCAGGCCATGCTGGTATCTGGGCGCTTTTTTATGGCAAGCAAATTTCAGCAGATTGATTAAAATACGGAGTGAATTTTATAAGGTCAGTATAAAGATCTATAGTGAAAAATATCGTGAAAATCAAAACAACTGGTAAAAAATAGGAAGATATTCAAAGCACTTGCTTGTAAAATGCCGGCAGATCATTGTATTGGATAGGACTGTGGAATCCGTTTTTATTTTGGGATCAATTGCGCTGGCATTGATGTTGGGGGCCATGAGTCCGGGGCCAACATCAATTTATGTGGCGAAAAACTCGATTGCGATTTCACGTCAGCATGGTCTGTTTACCGCGCTGGGCACCGGTTTGGGCGCAGCCATCTTTGGTTTGCTTGCGGTGCTGGGCTTACAGGCCTTTTTACTGGCTGTGCCATCGGCTTATCTGGCCTTAAAAATTTGTGGCGGTTTATACCTGCTGTGGCTGGCATTTAAAATTATTAAACATGCCAAAGACCCGATTCAGGCCGATCATGCTGCCGGCACGCAAATGTCCTTACGCCGTGCTTTTATGACCGGTCTGATTACCCAATTGTCGAATCCTAAAATTGCCATTGTGCTGGCCAGTATTTTTACCGCGCTATTACCCAAAGAGATTCCGCTGTATTTTTATTTTGTCCTGCCTATTCTGTGTTTCTTTATTGATGCCGGCTGGTGTTCCTTGCTGGCGGTGGCACTATCGGCGGAAAAACCGCGCGCAGTCTATTTAAAGTTTAAAAAAGTGTTTGATCGTGCGGCCGGTGTGGTGATGACGGTGCTGGGTCTAAAGCTGATTTTTGGTATGAAATAGATGGCTTAAATTGTGTTGATCGTTGATCAACATATCTCAAAAAAGCCTCCGTTTTGTCGGAGGCTTTTTTATCTTAGAACATATTTTCTTCAGAATTGGCGGAAATCCGGTGGATAGATAAATCTGCGCCATTAAATTCTTCTTCCTGACTTAAACGGATGCCCATCAGCAGTTTCAGTACGTCGTAAACCAGGACCCCCCCGGCCAGCGCAATCAGAATTGCCAGTGCTGTGCCGAACAGCTGGGAGATCAGGGATACGCCCCCCATACCACCGAGCCATTGCTGCCCAAAGATGCCAACTGCCAGCCCACCAAAAGCACCACATACGCCATGCAATGGCCAGACACCAAGCACATCATCAATCTTGAGTTTATTCTGGGTATAGGTGAAGAGTTTGACAAACATAATCCCGGCGATGCCGCCAATCACAAAGGCACCGAGTGGATGTACCACATCGGAGCCGGCGCAGATGGCCACCAGACCGGCAAGTGGACCATTATGTAAAAAGCCCGGGTCATCTTTGCCTGCAATTTTAGCGGCTATTGTGCCCCCGACCATCGCCATTAAAGAATTGATCGCCACCAGTCCGGAAATGGCATCCAGACGCTGGGCACTCATGACATTAAAGCCAAACCAGCCGACAATCAAAATCCAGGAACCCAAAGCCAGAAAAGGAATAGATGAAGGCGGATGGGCACTGATGCGACCATCTTTTTTATAGCGACCATAACGCGCACCCAGCAGAATCACCGCGGCCAGTGCAATCCAGCCCCCCATGGCATGGACCACCACTGAACCGGCAAAGTCATGGAAACTGGCACCAAAGCTGTGTGCCAGCCAGAGTTGCAGACCAAAGTTACCATTCCAGATCATCCCTTCGAAAAAAGGATAGATCAGGGCAACCAGAAATAATGTCGCTAAAGCTTGGGAGCGCATTTTGGCACGTTCAGCAATGCCGCCCGAGATGATTGCTGGAATGGCCGCTGCAAAGGTGAGCAGGAAGAAACAGCGCATCAGATTATAGCCATGATCGGCTGCCAAGGTATGAGCATCATGGAAAAAATGCTGGCCATAGGCAATGTAATAGCCCACCAGAAAATAGGCCACCGCAGAAATGGCAAAGTCTGTGAGAATCTTGCTTAAGGCATTGACCTGATTTTTATGCCGAACGGTGCCCAGCTCTAAAAATGCAAATCCGGCATGCATGGCCAGCACTAGCACTGCACCAAGAAGGAGAAATAATAAGTCGATATTTGGCATTGTGCGTTCCAATTGAGTGCACGGGATCAGGAAAAGAAACTCAGTATATCGAGGCGAATAGATTGTAAAAGAGGGGCAGACTGCGGAAATTTTGATGAAGAATTTCGTGAAATGAATAAGACTCGATATAAAGCACAATGCGATTTTTTGCACTAAATCAAATCTTTTTTGAGCGCTGTAAAATTCAATATTTTTGGCTATTTTTGAAGGATTTAAATTGATTGATACAAAGATGGGCAGCAGTTTGTATGTTTACGGTGCATTTTGAAACCGACTGGACTGTTTAGAAAATTTTAAAAGTTAAGTCAAAAATTGCTGCGAGGGCTAATGTGGTTGCGTGCTGGAACAGAAAAAGTGCGAAAGAATAGCAAGGAATACTGGATGTAAAACAGCAGAGCCCCATTAGCGGGGTTCTGTTTATAAAAATGACTTAGCTCAAGAGTTCTGAGTTAATCGGTAAAATGTACCGGAATCCATTGATAGCTTTTGCCATCTTTTGAATAAATATGGCCGATGCCCGGGAATGGTAAATGCGCGGCCGCAATGGTCTGACCGTCTTTGGCATATTCAGCAAAATGCTTGAGACGAGTGGCGACCGCCGCTTTCGGGTCAATATCGAACTCAATGGCGGTTTCAGGTTTATCAAACTGAATGGTATGCGAATGCACAATATCACCAATAAACACCAGTTCCTGCTGCTCATGCTTTAATTTAAAACTGTAATGTCCCGGTGTATGCCCGAATGATGGCTTAAACTCGACACCACCAAAGGCCAGAGATTTATCGGAGAAGACTTTAATCTTTTTGGCTTTTTCATAAGGTGCTAAAGCCGCTTTGATTTTTTCCACCGTACCCAAAAAGCCAGCCTGTTTGTCTTTCGGTAGTTTTTTTACAGTATTGGGATTGAGCCAGAAATCATATTCAGTTTTGGCAATATGCAAGGTCGCATTTGGATAATTGGCTACACCATTGTTAGAAATCCCGCAGACATGATCGGGGTGTAAATGGGTCAGAAAGACACCATTCACTTGTTCTGGTTGATGGCCTGAGGCTTTTAAATTGTTATAGATTGAACCTAAGTGATCGCCAAAACAGCTGGCTGCACCGCTATCAACCAGATAAAGCTGACTGCCGGTATTGACCAGAAAGGCATTGACGGAGGTCTGGATGCCTTTGGCTTGATCGGCATAGTATTTTTGCAGAATCTCGCTGAATTCCTGATCTGCCACACCTTTAAATTGTGAGCGGTTGAGATAGTTGGTGCCATCGAGCAGGGCGGTAATCTGATAAGGCCCAAACTGATGCTGATAGTAGCCCGCGACCTGTTTTTGTTGGGGGATGGTCGGTTCAGCGGCTTGGACTGTGGTGAAAGTTGCAGTGCTTAGGGTTAGAGCGAGAAGGATGGGTTTTAAAGTTTTCATGGGTTCTTATAAGTTTTGAAGTGATACATCTTTTTATCATATTTATTGGTGAAATTTAACACTAGTTGAAAGCTTCTTCTCTTGCGCCATAGATGACTCAGGGAGAAGGTTGGGGTGAGGGTTATTAACACTATTTTGTTATGTGCTTTACTTTTGATCTTTCAAAAGTAAGGGAATAATTTTCAGACCTCTCCCTAACCCTCTCCTAAAAGGAGAGGGAATATATCAATATTGATTTAATAAAGGATTCTCCCTCTCCCTATGGGAGATGAGAAGCACTGCTTCGTAAGGGTGAGGGGATAGATAATTAGAGAAATTAGCCTTACTTTTGTCAGGGAGATGAGAAACACTACTTCGCAAGGGGAAGTTAACAATAAAAAAAGCCCCTACATGAGTAAAGGCTCTATAAATCACAAAGACTTACTTATTACATGCAGGCTGTGAACGGTCAATAATTTGAGTACCTTCTACACGGTAACCAATTTGACCCACGAGGAATGCTTGGTTCAGTTGAGTAATGACAACATCTGAAAGTGCCACAGCACAAGAGTCTTTTTCAATTGCACGATCAATAGCAGTTTTGAAATTAGGAATACCTAAAGGGAATAGTACAACAGGAACTTTATCTTCCCCTTTCACACGTTCACCTTTTACAAATTGGTTTGAGTTTAAATTATAGTTTTTGGTAGATGCTACAGTCATATCTGCCATACGAACTGAACAGCCAGTAAATACAATTGTTGACATTGCCAGAACTGAAATTAGTAATTTTTTCATATATACCCCGAATAATTATAAAGATAAAAGCGAGTAGATTTTATATTTAAAGAAATAAAAATCAACAATTTAATTTTAAATTTTGATCTAATTGGAGGTGAGTTAGAAGTGCTAAACTGAGTTTTTAATAGAACTGTATTATATGAATCTTTAAAGCTTTTCATTTATAAAAAAAGCCCCTACAACGTAGAGGCTTTTTCTCATCTTAATCTAACAATTAAGACACTTTATCACCCGGCTTCGCGCCAGATTCAGGTGAAATCACCCAAACACCGTTGCCATTGCCCGCAGCGAGTACCATACCGTTTGAAATACCAAAACGCATCTTACGTGGTGCAAGGTTTGCATTCACAGAGAGTAATCGCTATTTATAGAATGGGATATAAGAAAGACTATTATTTTGATTGATTTAATATTTTCTCAATGTCCTTAGAGAAATCGACAAGCTCGAACTCTCCAGTATCGCAATTTGCTAACTTACAAACTTCTTCTTCATACTCATCAGAACCCATTGAAGCTATCGCTTTTTGCTTCCAATACTCTGCTTTTTTTATACTTTGTAACTTTTTAGGTAATCGAAAATTATACTCATCGACAAGTGTTCTTTGTGCGATAGGTGAACCTTGTTCGCCTGCTTTTTCTAAGAATTTTAGATATTTGGTGGGATCATATTCAAAGTGTTGAGCTAGTAAATACGAGGCATAAGCATTATTTTGATCTGATAATTTTTCAATAGGGCTTATATCAATTTCAGATTTTAGTTCAGTTTCTTTGAAGAATAATACGAATTCAAGAAGAGCCATAGATGCAGATGGATCACCCTGTAAAATATATTTATTTAATGTCGCAAGGTATTTTCTTTTTTCTACATTAATATACTGATTGATCTTTACTTCATTATTTTCTTTTAATAATTGATCTAATTCAGGTGAATATGAAATTGAGTTCGGTGCTGATGGATCAGACATTAATGAATTTATAAGCTTTTGATATTTATCTTTCGCTATTTGAATAGTCGGACTAAATTTATATGTTATTTCATTTTCAGTGGAATGTACCATCAGTGAGATGAACAAACTAATAATCAATATGGATATTTTTCTTAACATGGTTGTACCTTTTTATATGAAAAAGGCTTCCGAAGAAGCCTTATTTTAAAAATATCAATTAAGACACTTTATCACCCGGTTTAGCACCAGTTTCAGGTGAAATTACCCAAACACCATCGCCATTACCCGCAGCTAACACCATACCGTTTGAAATACCAAAACGCATTTTACGTGGTGCAAGGTTTGCCACCATCACCACCAATTTGCCTTTTAAGTCTTCAGGCTTATAGAACTCACGAATACCGCTAAATACGTTACGTGGCTCAGCTTCACCCACATTTAACGTCAATTGAAGAAGCTTGTCAGAACCCTCAACGTGAGCTGCTTCTAAAACTTCAGCCACACGTAGGTCAACTTTCATAAAATCATCAATATTAATGATTTCAGCTTCACCGACTTTCGGTTCTGGCTTTTTCTCAGCTTTCTTCTCTTTTTTCTTTTCAGCTTTTGGTGCTTCAGCAGGCGCAGCTAAAGAATCTTTAGATGCATCGACCATTGCAGCAACAGCTTTCGGGTCAACACGTTGCATGAGCGGTTGGAACTGTGCAATTTCATGTGCAAGCAAAATTTGCTGACGCGATGCAAAGTCAAAGCTGTCGAGTTGTAAGAAGGCTTGAACTTGTTCAGCCAATGTTGGCAATACAGGCGCCAAGTAAACCGCCAATTGACGGAACAGGTTGATCCCGACAGAACACACATCATGCACTTGCTGTTCTTCGCCTTCAATTTTCGCAAGCGCCCAAGGCTTTTTCTCATCAATGTATTGATTGGCTTTATCCGCCAGTGCCATAATTTCACGAATCGCAGTAGAGAATTCACGTGCTTCGTATGCTTGCGCGATTGAATCACCAGCGTCAATAAAGCTTTGCACCAGTTCAGGCTCGGCACAGGTTGCACTTAATGTGTTATCAAACTTGGTGTTAATAAATTTGGCACAACGGCTGGCAATATTCACTACTTTACCCACCAAGTCAGAGTTTACTTTCTGCACGAAATCATCCAGATTCAGGTCAGAATCTTCAACTTTATCAGACAGTTTAGAGGCAAAGTAGTAACGTAAGTATTCCGGATTCAGATGCTGTAAATAGGTTTCTGCTTTAATGAAGGTACCGCGAGATTTCGACATCTTCTGACCATTTACAGTCAAGAAACCGTTTACAAATAAACCGGTTGGGGTGCGGTAGTTGGCACCTTCCAGCATTGCTGGCCAGAACAGCGCGTGGAAATAGACAATATCTTTACCAATGAAGTGATAGACCTCATTGTCAGAATCTTTTTTCCAGTAATCATCAAAATTCAGGTCTGGACGTTTGGTTTTGACGTAGTTTTCAAAGCTCGACATATAGCCGATAGGTGCATCAACCCAAACGTAGAAATATTTATTTGGCGCATCCGGAATTTCAAAGCCGAAGTAAGGTGCATCACGGGAGATGTCCCAATCGTTCAGGCCATTGTCAAACCATTCATCTAACTTGTTGGCAATTGATACCGGCAAACGGCCTTCATCACGGGTCCATTTTTGCAGGTATTCACCAAAGTTTGGCAATTTAAAGAAGTAGTGATCCGATGATTTTTCAATCGGCGTGGCACCGCTTAACGTCGATTTCGGATTTAACAGTTCAGTGGCGTTATACGTGGTTCCGCAGACTTCACATGAGTCGCCGTACTGATCTTCGGCTTTACATTTCGGGCAGGTGCCTTTAATGAAACGGTCCGACAGGAACATGCCTTTTTCCGGGTCGAACAGTTGTGTCACAGGACGTACGGCAATATTGCCGGCATCACGGTTCTTGATATAAATTTCTTGCGCGCGTGCCTTGTTGGTGTCGCTATGGGTGGAATCATAATGATCAAAATCGACCTTAAAGCCGGCAAAGTCACGCATATGTTCGGCCTGAACATTGGCAATCTGCTGTTCTGGTGAAATACCGTTGGCTTCAGCACGTAGCATGATGGCGGTACCGTGAGCATCATCCGCACAGACATAAGTCACTTCATGGCCCATTGCACGCATGGCACGAACCCAGATATCTGCCTGGATATAACCGAGTAAGTGGCCCATATGGATTGGACCATTGGCGTATGGAAGGGCGTTGGTGACTAAAATTTTACGCACGGATTAACTCTCTCATTCGTATTCATTATGCAATGTCCGCGATTTTACCTTAGATGATGCAGGCTTGCACAAGGGAATCGGTTAATTCTTTTCAGGACCGGATAAAATCTGCATTTCTGTGCCGAAAAAACAGAAAAAACCAAGTCTTTGACTAAGATTTATAATTCCTGTGGCTGCACTGGCTTAACCTTCGTTTAAATACCCGTTAAACTAGGGCATTCGGTTGTATATCCAGATTTGGAGTAACTTTATGTCGTGGCTTTCTTCACTAAAATCGGTCTTTGCTCCTGCACAGGAGGTGAAAGAGGAAGAAATCCAGAAGGTACTGCAAAACTATGTACTTCCTGCTTCCCAAAACGCACTCAAAGAGCGTATTTCTCAGGTCAATGTACAGGGACGCATCCTGCAATTAACCATCAATACCTATCCGGAAGAAAAACAGTATTTGCAGCAGATTCATGATGATCTGGCCGATGCACTCGAGCAATGCGGCATCAAGGAACTGAATCTGCATGTGGTGCAGCAAAAAACCGGAGCGAAAAAAGAGGGTGGCTGTGGTCATCACCATGCCGAAGGGGAAAGCTGTTCCAGCAAACCACAAGCTGCAGCAAAATCCAGTCTGCCACCTGTGGTCGATGCTTCGGCAAGTTCAGATGCGCTCAAGCAAGCCAATGCCAACTATCAACCCCAGCAAGAAGAAGCGCCAATTCAAAAAGCTGCACCGCAGCAGCGTGATGTGCCAAAACATCCACGTATTCAAAACGTAATTCTGGTGTCGTCCGGTAAAGGCGGGGTTGGAAAATCAACCACTACCGTTAATCTGGCCTTGGCGATGCAACAGCTGGGTCTGAAAGTGGGTGTATTGGATGCCGATATTTATGGCCCGAGTATTCCAACCATGCTCGGCAATGCCGGCCAAACCCCGATGATTGAAGCCGAGCATTTTGTGCCGCTAGATGCCTATGGGATGGCGGTGCTGTCGATTGGTCATTTAACTGGTGATCATAATACCCCGGTGGCTTGGCGTGGACCAAAAGCTACGGGTGCCCTGATGCAGTTATTCAATCAGACCTTGTGGCCAGATTTAGATGTACTGGTGATTGATATGCCGCCGGGAACCGGTGATATCCAGTTAACCCTGGCGCAGCGTATTCCGGTCACGGGTGCCGTAATTGTCACTACACCGCAAAACGTAGCCTTAATGGATGCGACCAAAGGCATTGAGCTGTTTAACCGTGTACAGATTCCGGTGATAGGTGTGATTGAAAATATGTCGACGCACATCTGTTCTAACTGTGGTTTTGAAGAGCAAATTTTTGGGACCGGTGGTGGCGATCAACTGGCCGAGCAATACGATATTCCATTACTGGGCCGTTTGCCGCTGAATGTACAGATTCGTGAAAATGCCGATGCCGGTAAACCGTCTGTGATTGCCGAAGATGATGCAGCCGACAGCTATCGGGAAATTGCCCAGAAAATCATGGATAAACTGCCAAAAGCAGACAAAGACCAGAACCGGATTTTTTAATTCTGTAATGTAGTGAATAGAAAAAAGCCCAATCTTCAGATTGGGCTTTTATTTTAGGCAGATGATAAACCGGATGGCGTCGATTTTTGCTTTCTGGCTTGCAGCACATTAACAGCCACTGCAATCACCACCATGATGGTACCGGCAATATCGGTATAGGTTTCCGGAATAATCATCATTAAGGCACCCACCCCCATGAAAATTCGCCAGAACCAGTTTAAACCGGTTTTGAAATAGCCCTCGACCGCCGCGCCCAAGGCTAGAATCCCAATAACCGAAGTCACGGTAATGCTGACAATGGTGGTCCAGGCCGGGAAGGCAAATTCACGCGCATTAACGGCCACATTGGTGGTATCAATCATCAGCATGGCCGGGTTATATACAAACAGGAACGGCACAATAAAACCGGCCAGTGACAGTTTCAGTGCCTGAAAACCGGTCCGCATCGGGTCACCGCCAGCAATCCCGGCACCGGCAAAGGCGGCTAGCGCCACCGGCGGGGTGATATTGGCAAACAGACCAAAATAGAACACAAACATGTGCGCCACCAGGGTCGGAATATCAAAATGGGCCAAAGCCGGCGCAGCCATAGTCGCGGTAATGATATAGGCCGGAATTGAAGGCAGGCCCATGCCCAGAATCATGGAGGCCAGCATGGTAAAGAACAGGGTCAGGAACAGGCTGCCCGCACCAATACTCATAATGGATGAGGTCATGACAGTACCAAAACTGGTCAGGCTGACCACCCCAATAATAATTCCGACCACCGCACAGGCTGCCATCACCGATAAGGACTGCCGGGCACCATCGGCCAGGGCATCCAGAATTTCCCGAATTCCCATGCGGGTGGATTTTCTAAAGGCTGCCACAATAACCGTAAGTACAATGGTATATACCGCGGCATAACTGACCGGAATTGACTGGAACAGGAAAAACACCAGCGCCACAATCGGAATCAGCAAATGTCCGCGCTCTTTTAGCACTTCTTTAACCCGGGGCAAATCTGCTTTGGGTACCCCTTTTAGGTTGTCTTTCCCGGCACGAAAATGGACTTGGGCCATCACGCCTAAATAATACAACAGCGCCGGCAGGGTCGCGGCTAGGGCGATGGTGCCATAACTGACGCCGGTAGTTTCCGCCATAATAAAGGCACTGGCGCCCATCACTGGCGGTAAAATCTGTCCGCCGACCGAAGCACTGGCTTCCACCGCGCCGGCAAAATTTTTGTGATAACCAATCTTTTTCATTAGCGGGATGGTAAAGGAACCGGTACCGACCACATTGGCCACTGCTGTACCATTAATACTGCCCATAAAGCCACTGGAAATAACCGCCACCTTGGCCGGGCCACCCTGTTTATGCCCGGCCAGGGCCATGGCCAGATCATTAAATAATTTGCCCATCCCCGATTTAGCCAGAAAGGCGCCAAATAAAATAAACAGGAAAATGAAAGTCACCGATGCGCCAATCGCCGATGAATACAGGCCTTCGGTTTTCAGATACATCTGCCCGAAAATATCACTCACGGTATAAGGCCGGGTCAGCAACCGTTCTGGCATCCAGTTAAAATGACTGATAAAAGGATAAGCTAGGAAAATCAGCCCGAGAATGGGCAACATCCAGCCCATGACCCGTCGTGCTGCTTCCACTACCAGCACCACGGTCATAATTGAAAACACAATATCCAGTACATTGGGAATCCCGCCGCGGGTGGTCATAATGGCCTGATATTCTTTCCATAAATATAAAAATGAAGCGAGAGAGGCGAGGGCCAGAATCCAGTCGAACCAGACCACATGCTGGCGGGAACTGGACTGTCGTGCCGGATAAAGTAAAAACACCAGTACCAGACCAATGGCCACGTGCGCCGAGCGTTGTAGCAGTTCTGGAAGCGGGTTAAAGGTAATAAACAGATGAAACAGCGAATAGCTGATGGCAATCGCGGCAATAAACCAGCTGACCGATTTGCTGCGAGGCTGACGCGTGACCGATTCCCGGTCAAATTTTTCCAGCAGGGCCTGCTGTTCTTTTTCATCCAGCTGTTCAATGGTTACTTTTTCTTGTTGTGTCATACGCAGTCTCCTTGACCCCACCATTTCCAGAACGGTCGTTGCTGTACCGAAAAATGCACCACCGTGTAATCAGGAAAATCTTCGGCTATGGGCCAGCGTTTCTGATTGATCTGGAGCTGTCCTTGCATACGGCGTGAAATGGTCCAATGTAATTCTTTTAAATGATGATTGACCTGCATACGTACCTGGCCATTGGCTTGGCGCAGCACAGGATAATGATCCGGTGTACCGGCACCAAAGGACACCAGGTCGGTATGCGTTAAAATAAAATGCTGATCTTCACGCTGATAATGTTCCTGCCAGCGGGTTTTTTCTACCGAATGTTGCCACTGCAACTGAAACTGTTGCGGGCGAATCACACAGCTGGTGTTAGGACCTTTGTGACTCTCTTCAATCTTGACCAGGGTATAACTTTGCGGAAACCACAAGCCGAGCAGGATGATCAGCATCAACAGAAAAAGTGCAGCCCAAACTGCACTTTTATAGCTGAACATTAAGGTGCTGCCACCTCATCATAATAACGTTTCGCCCCTGGGTGCAGCGGTGCAACCAGACCTTGCTGGGCTTTTTCCAGAGTAATATCGGTAGCGGCCTGATGGGCATTGGCCAAATTGCCTAAATTGTCAAAGAAGGTTTTGGTCAGCTTATACACATCATCTTCAGACAGGTCGGAACGTACCACCAAGGCATTCATAATGGCCGCGGTCTGCACATCTTCTGCATTGCCATACGTGCCTTTTGGAATTGCCATTGGCAGGAAGTAAGACTGGTTCTGGGCAATCTGTTTGACTTTGTCTGCATTAATACTCACCAGTTGCAGATCAAAACTCTGCTGTAGTTCCATCAATGATGAATTTGGAATACCACTGGTCAGGAAGGCCGCATCCAGTTTGCCACCTTTTAAGGCATCGGCGGCTTCGGCATAGCCCAAGTAATCGACTTTGACATCGTCATAGCTAATCCCAAAACCATTCAGCAGGGTACGCGCATTAACTTCCACCCCGGAGTTTTGTGCGCCCACGGCAATACGTTTGCCTTTTAAATCTTCAATAGAGCGAATCCCGGATTTTTTTGAAGCCACAATCTGCACGTAGTTAGGATATAAAGCCGCAATTTGCTGCACATTGCCAATTTTATCTTTAAAGCTGCCTGTGCCCTGAATGGCTTCGGTCAGACTGTCACTCATCACAAAAGCCATTTCGACTTTATTCTGTTTTAGCAGATTCAGGTTTTCAACCGAAGCGCCGGTGGTCTGGGTTTTGGAATTAACGCCGTAGGTTTTGTTATACAGTTCGGCCAGACTGGTCCCGATCACGTTATAGGGACCGGAGGCACCACCCGTGGCAATACTGACAAAACGGGTTTGCAGTTTGTCGGCAGCAGCGGTACTGCTTTGTGGATCGGCCTGGGTGTTATTCTGGCCCGGATCATTGGAACAAGCACTTACACTAGCTAAGGCCAGCGTCAGTAAGGTCAGTTGCGTCCATTTTTTCATTGACTTCTCCTGTGATTATTATCGTCATCCATTGTTGAAATATTGAAAGATTTCAAACTTAAAGCTGATTCTGGTTATTCTGGTTAAGGCAGCTTGTTGAGTTAAAAATTAACTGAATAATTTGAACTTGAACAGTTTTTTTACGCATTTATACAATTGGGGGAGAGTAAAAATGGACTAAAAACCCTTGATACATTAGAGATGAACGGCCCAGTTTTGATGACTGTTATATATTCTTTAATATGTTTTTAAGCTTATGATAATTAATGATAAATATATTGTAATTGACTGTGTTTTTAGTTGAGGAATTTATCTGTTTTGCTGCACAATGAGGCCAGTTACAATTTATTTTTTGTCTATGCCTTGCAACTCCATTACATTTGCAGCATTCGCGCATGAGGCTGGCTATGATTTCATGGTTTTTTATTGGTTTGGTGATCACCATCTTGTTGACACCTGGTCCAACCAACACCTTGCTGGCCTCTTCCGGAATTCAGGTCGGCATCCGTAAATCTTTTCATTTAATTCCCGCTGAAGCCTTTGGTTATCTGATTTCCATTACCCTGTGGGGCATACTAATCGGGCAGGTGTCGAGCCAGTTACCGTTATTGCCTACTGTACTAAAACTGTTTAGTGCGGTTTATATCATTTATCTGGCCATCAAGTTGTGGCGTACTGCCAATGTCGAACAGCAGTTTCAGCAGCCGACCATTCGTGCACGTGAACTGTTTGTGGCCACTTTACTAAATCCGAAGGCCTTGCTGTTTGCTTCTGCAATTTTTCCGGCCATCGCCCGGACCAGCGCCGCACATTATGTGGCACATATTCTGATGTTTCTGATCCTGATTATTCCCATTGCATTTTTCTGGACCCTGATTGGTTCCTTTTTGGCCAGCAATAAAATCCGCTGGCTTAATCCGGCCAATCTGCAAAAAACAGCATCCTTGCTGCTGTTCAGCTTTTCAATTCCGTTAAGTTATTCGGCGCTTTTAAGGCTTTAAATGACCCATCTACAGCAGGCAGAAAAGTCGACGTCATGCCTGCTTATTTCCATTGGTGCCGATTTCAGTTAAAGTACAGCGCAGTAAAACATTCGCTTTTGGATAGAAATAAATGGCAATTAAGTCTGATCGTTGGATTCGCGAAATGAGCGAAAAACACGGCATGATTGAACCGTATGCACATAATCAGGTTCGATTTGATGAAAATGGCAACAAACTGATTTCCTATGGCGTTTCAAGTTATGGTTATGACGTCCGTTGTGCACGTGAATTTAAAGTATTCACCAATGTTCATTCTGCCATTGTTGATCCAAAAAACTTTGATGAAAAAAGCTTTATTGATATTGAATCGGATGTCTGCATTATTCCACCAAACTCGTTTGCCTTGGCGCGTACAGTTGAATATTTTCGTATCCCACGTAATGTTTTAACCGTATGTCTGGGCAAATCGACCTATGCGCGCTGCGGTATTATTGTCAATGTCACGCCGCTCGAACCAGAGTGGGAAGGGCATGTGACCTTGGAATTCTCTAATACCACCAACTTGCCTGCACGTATTTACGCAGGTGAAGGCGTTGCACAGATGCTGTTCTTTGAATCAGACGAAGTGTGTGAAACCTCCTATAAAGATCGTGGCGGTAAATATCAGGGCCAAACTGGGGTGACCTTACCGAAAGCCTGATAGTGGAAACTTAAAATAAAAACAAGCGAGCCGTTGTGCTCGCTTATTTTTTCTCCAATTCATTCATCGGAAATACGGGCTTTTTGGCCTGTATTTTTTTGCAATTGATAAATTATTACGCATAATGAACAACAATTATGACTTGGTAATCGCATGTTTTTAAGGATAAAAACACATAAATAAATAGCCAAGTTCTGGATAAATAAAAGAATGATGCGGAGCATCTGGGAATAGGATGGTCGAGATGACTGAATATGGAATTGGCCTAAATTTTAGAAAAAGTTGCTTAGCTGCCTTGGTCGGGATGTTGCTAAGTTCTCCTGCATATGCTTTACAGAATCTATCCGATGAACATCTGGCAAATACCACAGGTGAAGGGATTGCCTTGCTTCCTGAAAATTTCAAAATGGTATTTCAGCGCCCGAATGATGTGTCTGCGGCATCAAGTTATACCCGTAATCTCGATAATCCGGAACAATATGACACCGGTTTTATTCGCATCATTCCGGTAGGTGAAAATTACGATAATTTAACCCTCAGTCAGACTGATGCTGCCAATCAGAGAACCAAAGCGGATATTTTTATTTATGGTCTGGCGCTCTCTGAAACCAATAACAATATGAACCAGCGCTATAGTAATCAGGGGTTTGATTGGGGCAGTGCTGCGAATCCCTGGTTATTTCGCGCTGGTACAGCCGAAAATATCCGTCAATTTGACAGTACGAATGCAGCGGCCGATATCAGTTATATTTCTTTAGAAGCTCCTTTGGCCAAAGTGGATGCTGATGATCAGGACAATAATATTAAACTTGGGCTTTGGTTAGATGCTTTTTCACGCAGCTGGAACTCAAGTAACAAGGTGGACCCAATTACGGGGGCACCTGTCACGACCGATGCGGTCAATGATCCTGACTTATTAAAAAATCAGCGAATTCGTTTGCAATTGGTGGCCAATGGTCTAAGCCTAAGTGGTTCACAGGTTCGACTGTTTCAAACCATGCCTTCTACCAATGCGGTAGAAAGTCAGACTTTAGGTATGGCCAGTCTTATCCGTCTGAATACCAATGATAATCCTGAAGCTCTAATTTATGAAAATACCCAGGCTAATAAAGAACTGCTCAATGCCAGAGGTTTGCGTATAAGTACAGCAACCCTCAATGATGGTACCGCGGTTACGCCTGCACTCGACCGTTCTTTAGCCCCAATTTTCCATGCTGAAGAGGGTTTGTATTTGTATAGCCCTAACATCAATTTAGTGCTCGGCAATATGCACCAACCGTTTATTTTGGGCTCGGAAGGTCAGAATATTATTTTAGAAGTGACCCGCATTCCGAATGTCCCTGAAATTTATAAACAGATTTATACCTATTATGCCGATATTGATGGTGATAACACCGAGATCAACCCTGCTGACTATAAAGGCTCAACCTGTAATGTTGCTTATTGTGGCTCTAATATTTCCCAAGTACTTTCAGGGGCAGGAACCACCAACTATCAGGGAACCAATGCAACACATAGCAGTATTTCAATTGGTAGTGTGACACGTGATCCGACCACGAATCTGTTAAAAGCCAACACTGCGAGTAATTCTACCGGTGTGGTATTTAGAAGTCCGCATGCAACTACAGCACCTGTAAACTTGGGCTCGGTGGCAATTGATGGTGTGCTGATCCAGCACTTGAAGTTTAAGACCACGGGACTATAAGAGGGAACTTGAGATGCTGAAAAAAATCTGTTTTCCACTGACCCTTTGTGTCAGTACATTCAGTTCTGCTCAACTGGTCAGTTTAAATCAAGATGAACTGTTAAATACGGTCGGGCAGGGCGGTGCCGATTTAAGCTGGACGCTTTCTTTAAACCATAAATATGCCAATGACATGAGTCTCAAGAATATTTCCGAACTCAGTAATGGTGAGGTCACTACGGCAAATTATCAGTATGAATGTAGCAATGATGTGTTATGCCGTTTTGCTTTTTCTCCCAATAATCATCGTGATGAAAATGGTCAGAAGTGGCTGGTGTTTAAACAGATTCAAGGCACGATTCAGATTGATAAATTCTCCTTGGAAGGCACCACCATTATTAATAAGGATAAAAATCCACAAACAGCGATGCTGCTTAAATTTTATGATCAGCATCCTCTGAAAATCAGGAATCTAGGTTTTGCGAGTCTGGCGGTTGAGTCAGGTAATGAAGGTTATTTAAACAATACCCGATATACCACCTATAACAATGGTTCTCAGGTTCCTTCATTTGATCAGGGACAGGAACAGGGATTTATGGGACTGAATGTTCATGGCAACTTGCATCTGTCAGGAGATATCAAAATTTTCAGTTATAACTGCTCAGGAGCTGCAACCAGCCGCTGTTAAGCGTTGGGATTTCAAAAGGACATTGAAATGAATAAAACAATAAAATTAAATGTACTTGCCTTATCTATCTGTTTAGCTCAGCAGGCATACGCACTACAGCCTATTTCTGATCGTAGTCTCAGTCAGGTGACAGGGCAGGATGGTATTTCTATTACCCATGAAGTTTCGAAGGTGACAATTGATCAATTGAACTGGGTGGACTATCACAATACCGGAAGTATGAAACTGGGGATGCATGATATTGAAGTGCTCAGCTCGGGGGGGCAGAATATTAAAAGTACCCTTGATGTTGACGTTGGTACCACAGCAAATGGTGTCGGTATGCATATCCAGGCGAGTATTTCACCATTTAAATCTACGGTTCAGAACATCATGCTCATTTGTGAGCCGAACTGTGGTGATAACCAAACGGATCAGAACCTGGGGTCTTTAAGCTTTCATACTATTTCACCACTACGTTTTAACTTAATTACCAGTAATGGATTATTTAACCGAAATGATCTGGCTCATTTAGATTTTGAGCTTAAAAATGCCAGTATTTCTTATGGTCTAAATGGCCAGAACCTGACCTTAAAAGATTTTAACTTTAACCTGTCTGCAGATGGGTATATGTATTTGGATCAGGA
This sequence comes from Acinetobacter sp. Brlt_5, assembly GCF_051949055.1. Taxonomy (NCBI): domain Bacteria; kingdom Pseudomonadati; phylum Pseudomonadota; class Gammaproteobacteria; order Moraxellales; family Moraxellaceae; genus Acinetobacter; species Acinetobacter sp. Brlt_5. Next base: position 109,913 of record NZ_JAYJLP010000004.1, on the reverse strand, counting down.
TGAAGGGATTGTGCTGGCAACTAAAAACAGTCCTACTGGCCAAGACCATATTGTAAATTTAGGACGGGTAGAAGATCTGACCAATGTATCCGATAACCGGTCAGGAGCAACCAATCCAGGGGTGAATATCGATTTACGTTATGGTCCAGAGGGAAGCCAGAATAACCTGATTCGTATGGGAGCTTCTGGAGCAGTGACCAATGGTAAGCTCTTTATTAATGCCAACCAGGCTGGAATTGGGAAGTTTAATACGGTTAGTCGTAATTCAGGCGATTTGACTGAAACAACACGGCAAGCCGGTGGTTATGATATAGCAGGTCCGGGTGGTTTACATCTGGGTATGTCTGCCGAATTTACCCGAGAAGGCAACCCGCTACTCAATGGCAGGGCTCCGACTACACTCGAGATTGGGCATACAGGTACAGGCAGCTATGCAATTGAATTTTCTAACTTATCGCCACTTGCAGTACGTGATAGTAATAATGTTGATGACTTGACTAAACGCAACGCCTATATTGATTTTGGTGATATTTTTATTAATACCGTTCAGGCCAAATCTTTAAACTTTATTATCAATGAGAATATGCAAAAGGTGCTGGGCAGTAATACTCTAGAATTGATTTATAACATTAGCCCTGATCAGAATGCACAGAATTTAGCGCTTATTGCGGTGCGAGGCATGGACTTTCAGGCCATCGCGCGTAAGGCCAGATTCATTTCAGATAACTCGATTAATGCCATTACCGCAACTTCTGGCGAGTGGGGGATTGGTATTCCAATCTTTAACTTAAATACCAACCTGGCTTTGTATGCAAAAAATTATAGTCGTAATGGCATTGACCGTTCTGGTTTAGGCTATAACCTGGCACTTTCGACGGAAGGCTATGGTATTGACCAGAAAACAGGCGCACCAAGTACAACCTCTATTCTGATTATTGATGGTGCGACCGGTAAATACAGTGGTGAAGAAGTCAACTATTATGCGGGCCTAAGAAATATAGATGCGTACCTGAAATCGGATGGGGTGATTGGTTTTGAAGAAGATGGCATTTATGTCAAGGCAGATAACTTGCTGCTGGCTGCAAAAGCTGAAATTGCAATTGGTCAGTTGCCTGGCTCTTTATATAACTGTGCTGAAGTGGAGTGCCAGAACCGGGTAGTTCCTATCGATAACTTTGTCAGAAAAGATGACATCTTGGCTTCTTTAGCCTTCAAGCTTGATGGTAAAGGTGAACTTATGATTATTCCTGGTCTTGAGTCCACGAATGCCACACCCGATACTAATTTTTTATCTTTAAAAGCAAATTTTGAATTTAATCCGATTGCAGAGACAGATAAAGATGATCCAAGTGTTTTGGGCAGTTATATCAGCCTGATTAATGAAGACTGGAATGGCGTCGGGACTAAAACCTCTAGTGTAAATTTAAACAAAATGCAAGGTCATGTCGGTTTAGATGCCCGTGTTCTAGTGAAACAAGATACGGTGGTCTTAGATAATCAGGTGAACTTTAATTATAAAGCGACAATGCAGCCTGGATTGGGACAAGCTTTTAAAGCAGAAATGGCGATGTCTCCATCTGGAACGATGCAAAAAATTGCTGATTTTGCCATTCCTGGTGGCAATATGCGTAGCACTTTAGGGATCACACCACGCTAAGTAGATGAAATTAGCTTAAGGATTTGAGTATGAAAAAAACAATAATGTGGGCTCTTATAGGTTCAGCTTTATCCATGACGAACACAAGTCATGCCTTATCTGTGCTTGAAGATGCTGAATTATCGGATGTGACAGGACAGGCTCTATTTTCTGTCGTGAAAGAGACAGATGCTAGTCAAGGTTTAGATTTTTTTAAACTGGGAATTGATGCTGAGTTATCACTAAATGCCAATATTAAATCCTTGCAACTTGGCTGTGGCGGTGAAAATGGTGCGGGTGCTTGTGATATTGATATCTCTGCACTGTCATTGGGCTGTGTGGTGGGTGCGAGTGGAAATTGTATTACCTTACCTACCAATATTGCAGGACAGCCCAAAGGTCAAGATTTTGATAACAGTTTAAGTAATCAAAAAGAGTTAAGAGATTTTGTCTTAACGAATCCCTTTTTCCAATTTGCGATCAAAGGAGGCGACCAAGCTGCAACTCGTGAAGTGGTCGGGGTAAGAGTGGGTGCGGATAAAGCCCAAGGCCCGATGAGCATTGGTGCTATGAATAATTTTAGTGGTTATTTAACTGGAATCAATAATTTATATATTCAGGCACAAACCAATGTGGCGGTTACCTGTAAGCAGGGAACAGCAAACTGTTCCGATGCAGATGCTTCAAAGTATTCTCAAGATTTCGTTGGTGATTATGGTCTTCTTGCTGGTGGGAAAAAGCAACAATATGAAGCAAGTGCATATTTAGGGGTTAAAAATGCTGAAATCCTTAATATTTTTGGTGCTGTAACTGTGGAATATCGTGACCAGACGATTAATACAGCAGCAGCTCAACGGGAAAACTTAGGTATTGTCGCAAACGGAAATCGTATGACCCAAGTACAAATCCATGGTTTGCAATTAGGAAGCTTGGTCGATGAAGTTGTACAAAATCTGACAATTAACCAAATGTGTACCGGTCATGATCCTGGCAAGTGTAGTGCTATTGGTACAGAAACGATTGGAAATACGTTATTGCCTTTATTACGTACAGGAATTCAAATTTATATGAAACAGGAAACATTAAAAGGTTTAAATCTTCCTGTTCCTGAGCAAGGTACTTTGGAGCTGGATGGTGCTTATAGTACTAAACTCACTAATTTATTAAATGCCTATGTCTTGCCTTATAATTTAGGCAATGTACATCAAATTGATGTTGACTCTAACTTGTTTGGTATTGCCTTAACTTCTTTAGGGAATGGTATTCGTTTCCCTGGTTTTGCTGAGGATGCAAAAGCAACCAAGGGATGGTCAATGTATTTAGAAGATGCTTTTACGATTAATATTAATCAGCCTTTAACTACCTTAATGTCCAATATTGTACAAACCGGTTTGGCTGCTCAAGGGAATATTACAATGCTTGAGCAACCATACCGTAATTGCTATGGCAGTATGAAATTCTGCTAAGCCTTAAAACTAAAAAATCCCGCTGAAGCGGGATTTTTTATATACAAAGACTTATTATTTTGCGAGCTTCGCCAATAACTCATCTTTGCTTAAGTTGGTTGATTCAGCATCACGGCGACCTTTATATTCAAAAGTACCCGCATCTAAGCCTTTTTCACCAATCACAATACGGTGTGGAATACCGGTTAACTCCAGATCAGAGAATTTCACTCCTGGGCGTTCATTACGGTCATCCAGTAGTACATCATAACCGGCAGCACTTAATTCTGCATATAAGGCTTCCGCAGCTTCTAATGTACGCGGTGACTTATGTGCATTCATTGGTACAATTGTGACTTCAAACGGAGCAATGGCAGCTGGCCAGATAATCCCTTTCTCATCATAATTCTGTTCAATTGCAGAAGCCACGACACGGGTCACACCAATACCATAACAGCCCATGGTTACTACAAATGGTTTGCCATCTTCGCCTAACACTTTACAGTTCAGTGCTTCAGAATATTTTTGACCCAGCTGGAAAATATGGCCCACTTCAATTCCGCGTTTAATTTGAAGTACACCTTTACCATCTGGAGATGGATCGCCTTCCACCACATTACGTAGGTCATAGACTTCAGTAAACTGTGCATCACGTTCCCAGTTCACACCTGTTGCGTGTTGATCTGCGGCGTTGGCACCTGCAACAAAATCAGACAAGACAGAAGCAGCACGATCGACAATCACGGTCATGCCTTTTTCAACCAAGCCTTGTGGACCTACAAAACCAGCGGTCAGACCAAGCGCAGCAATTTGCTCTTCAGTGGCGAAGGTTAATGGCGCTGCAATTAAAGGATGTTTTTCAGCTTTAATTTCATTCAGTTCATGGTCACCGCGCAGGAACAGGGCAATCACCGGAACAGTGCCATTTTCATCGGCAATGCCTTGTACCAGTAAAGCTTTAACAGAATGCGCAGGATCAGTACCGAGGAAGCTTGATACATCCGCGATGGTCTTTTGATTTGGAGTATCTACAACAGTTAAGGCTTGGCTTGGCGCTGCACGCTCACCGACCAGAATCGCTTCCGCCATTTCAATATTGGCTGCGTAATCTGATTCAGTCGAGAAGGCGATATCATCTTCACCGCTGTCTGCCAGAACGTGGAATTCATGGGAACCTGAACCACCAATTGAGCCGGTATCGGCCTGTACCGGACGGAAATCCAGACCAAGACGGCTAAAGATCCGGCAGTAGGTGTCATACATGACATCATACGTTTCTTGCAAAGAAGCCTGATCAACGTGGAAAGAATAGGCATCTTTCATGATGAATTCACGTGAACGCATCACCCCGAAACGTGGACGGATTTCGTCACGGAATTTGGTCTGAATCTGATAGAAGTTCATTGGCAGCTGTTTGTAACTTTTCAGCTCAGTGCGTGCCAGATCGGTAATCACTTCTTCATGGGTTGGGCCCAGCACAAACGGGTTGTTGTGACGGTCGGTAAAACGCAGTAATTCCGGACCATATTGCACATAACGGCCTGATTCTTCCCATAACGATGCAGGCTGGGTCACTGGCATAAAGGTTTCTAAAGCGCCGGCGCGGTTCATTTCTTCACGGACAATCGCTTCGACTTTATTTAATACGCGTACCCCCATCGGCAACCAGGTATACAGACCTGAAGCCAATTTACGGATCATCCCCGCACGTAACATGAGCTGATGTGAAATCACTTCAGCATCATTTGGGGTTTCTCTTAACGTAGCAAACAAAAAGCGACTCGCGCGCATGGAAACTGTCCTGATAATTAATCGTGAAAGCAGAGATTATACGATAAAAAAATGAGGTGAACATTCGGAATGTCACCTCATTGTGTTTTCTTCTGGCTCAAGACATCAGTTTGCGGCTTTGGCGCAGCATGAAATTCTTGAAATCATCCAGATAGGTGAAGATGACGGGCACCACCACCAGCGTGAGCAGGGTCGAGGTAATCACCCCGCCAATTACCGCATGGGCCATGGGGGCACTCTGTTCGCCGCCTTCACCCAGACCGAGTGCCAGCGGGACCATGCCCATTACCATGGCAGACGTGGTCATTAGAATCGGGCGTAAACGGGTTTTACCGGCCTGAATAATCGCCTCATAACGCGGCTCACCTCTGTCCATGGCCTTTTTAATAAAGTCGATCAGCAAGATGGCATTCTTGGTGACCAGTCCCATCAGCATGATAATCCCGATAATCGAGAACAGGTTCATGGTGGAGTTCAGCAGGAACAGCGCCAAAAACACCCCAATCAGCGACAGTGGCAACGAGGCCATAATCGCAGCTGGGTGAATAAAGCTGTTAAATTGCGAGCCCAGCACAATGTAAATAAACACAATCGACAGGGTGATGGCGGTCAGTGCATAACCCGCAGATTCAGCCATATCGGCATTGGAACCTTGGGTATCGAAGCTGTAACCCGGCGGCAATTCAAAGTTATTTTGAATGGCTTCAATGTCCCGGCCAATATCACCAGCTGGGCGACCTGCGGTATTGGCTTCAACCAGAACCTCACGAGCCAGATCACGACGGTTAATTTGTGAGGCACCAAGATTTTCTTCAAAGCTGGCCACACTGGCCAACGGCACCAGAATGGCTTGACCATTGGCATCGGTTTTTTGTGAGGTCAGCGACATTTGCTGGACATCACTCGGCAGGCTGCGGCGGTCTTCAGTCAGACGGACATTTACATCATAGGTTTCGCCGTTTTCATCTTGCCAGGTGGTGACGTCATCGCCGGCAATTAGCGGACGAATTACGTTGGCAATCTGGTTCACAGACAGGCCTAAATCACTGGCCAGTACCCGGTTGATCTGCACTTCCAGTGTTGGTTTCGGTTCTTTCAGGGAGCTTTCCAGGTCGACAATACCGTCTACTTTGGCAATTTCCAGCATAAAGCGGTCGGAAATCTGTTGTAGCTGGTTTAAATCCGGCCCTTTAATCGAAATCATCACCGGTTTTTGCCCGCCCGATACGGTTTCATCTGCCGAGGCCACCGAGGTGACACGAATGCCAGCCACGGTTTGCAGGCGTTCACGGAATTCATTATTCAGGTCAGTCAGGGTTTGTTCACGCTCATTGCGCGGCGTAACACGTACGCGTAAATTGACATGGTTTTTACCGCGGTCAGTCAGACTGTTAACCGAACCATAGGTAGAAATAACCTGTGGATGCTGGCGAATAATCTGATCGACCTGTTTCAGTTTGGCTTGTGAATATTCCAGCGAGGCATCCACCGGAGTTTCAAATTTAATCCGGATTTCACCTTTGTCCGGTACCGGTACAAATTCGGTACCAATCAGTTTGGATAAACCGAGTGCGCCAAATAACGAGGCCACCGCAATCAGCAGGGTAATCAGACGGAACCGTAAAGCCAGTTTCAGCAGCTTTTCATAGATATGACTAAGATTGTCCAGTTTGGTGGAAATCCAGTTCAGAAAACGTTTCACCCGGCCTGGCTGTTTGTTGGGGTTCTTACGCTCGGCCCAGTGTGCCGACAGCATCGGGTCCAGGGTAAAGCTAACAAACATGGAAATCAGAACTGCGGTACTGACCGTGACCCCAAACTGATAGAAGAAACGGCCAATAATCCCGCCCATAAAGGCCACCGGCAGGAATACTGCGACAATGGTCAGGGTGGTGGCCAGAACCGCCAGCCCAATTTCTTTGGTGCCATCCAGTGCTGCGGTAACGTGGTCTTTGCCCATGTCGGCATGACGGACAATATTTTCCCGCACCACAATCGCGTCATCAATTAGCAGACCAATACTTAAAGACAGGGCCAGCAAGGTCATCATGTTGATGGTAAAACCAAAGGCCCAGATAAAGGTCAATGTGCCGAGCAGGGCAATTGGCAGGGTCAGGCCGGTAATGGCGGTGGAGCGGAACGAGCCTAAAAACAGCAGGACGATCAGTACTGCCAGTGCTGCACCTTCAATAATGGTGCGGGCCACATCACGGATACTGCCGCGAATGCCTTTGGAACTGTCGACCACCACTTTGGCTGTGGTGCCCTCAGGCAATTGTTGCTGAAGGTCATCCAGCACTTTATAGGTGTTATCGACCACCTCAATGACATTAGAATCTGAACTGCGCAGAATATCCACCGCAACCGCAGTTTTGCCATCTAAAAAGGCACTGGACTCTAGCTCGGCCTGGCTATCCTGAATGTCAGCGACCTGTTTCAGATAAATCGGTGCACCATTTTTATTGGCAATAATCAGGTCCCCAAAGGCCAGCGGATGGATAACCTTGGAGTTAATTTCAACCACCAGCTCGCTGTTGGCCTGTTTCAGGGTGCCACCCGGCACTTCAATATTTTCTGCTTTTAAGGTGTTGATGACCTGATCTACACCAATCCCGAAACTTTGCAGTTTTTCCGGCTGTACTTCAATCCGGATCTGGCGCTGCGCATCACCGAGTAAATTGACCGTTCCCACCCCCGGTACGGTGCGCAGTTGCGGCACAATACGCTGGTCCAGATAAGCACTTAAATCACGCAGCGACATCTGCTCGGATTCAAACACAATCGACATAATCGCGTTGGCCGTCGGGTCGTACCGCTCCACCACCGGGTCCTGGATTTCATCGCGGAATTCGGCGGTGACGCTGGCAATTTTATCGCGTACATCCTGCGCTGCTACGGCAGAAGATACATCCAGATTGAACTCGGCAATAATGGTGGAAAGGCCCTCACTGGACTGGGAAATTACCTGTTTGAGACCGGAAATGGTATTGATCTGATCTTCCATTTTCTTGGTAATTTCAGATTCAACCGTTTCCGGCGAGGCGCCCGGATAGTTGGTATAGACCACCACAAACGGAAAATCGACATCCGGAAATTCTTCAACGCCCATACGCTGCCAGGAAGCCAGACCCAGCACCATCAGACACAGCATCATCATGACCGTAAAAACGGGATATTTGACACTAATTCGGGTAAACCACATAGTTTTCTATCCTGAGGCGTTTTCGGCGGTCTGGCTGATGCTGACCGGTTGCTGTTCATTCTGCGGACTAAACTTGACCCGACTCACTAAATCGCCGGCCTGCAATCCGCTTACAATGGCGGTATTGTCACTATAGCGCTGCTCGAGCACGTGAATATCAACCCGGACAATCTTGTTCTGGCGAATGGCCCAGACATAAGGTTTGTTTTGTATATCCTGAATGGTGTCTAAAGGAATCAGCTGACCAGAAATCGAGTTGGATGAAACAATATTGCCTTCAACAAAGGCACCGATGCTGAGCGAGTTGATGGATTCATTGGGTGTGGCAAAAAACTCGATCTGACGGCTGGCCAGATCGGCAATTGGAGATATCCGGCTTAAGGTGGCGGTCAGCTGGGCCGGATTGCCCTGAATTTTATATTCAATCTTTTGGCCGACCTTGAGTGCAGACTGCTGGTCACTTGGCAGTTTGGCCTGAATTTCCAGCCGGTCCGGATTGACTATTTCAAACAGGGTCTGGCCGGCAGAAACCGTCTGGCCAGGTTCAACCTGACGCTGGGTAATCACGCCGTTAATCGGGCTGAGAATAGTGCCATCACGGTCGGCTTTTTCTGCAATATCGACGTTGGCCTGCTGGGCACGGACATTTTCCAGCTGGGCACGATAATCGACCTGACTTTGTTCATATTCAACTTTGGAAATAAAGCCCTGATTCAGCAGGCGACGTTTACGCTCCATCATCACCCGGGCCTGATTGGCTTGTGCCTGCGTGGAGGCAAGGTTGGCGCGTGCTTGCGCCAGACGTGCGGCATTATCCTGATTGTTTAAACGGACCAGCACCTGACCTTTGCTAACCCGCTGACCGACTTGCGCATTGACTGCACTGGCGGTGGCAGTGACCTGTGCCTGAATGCTGCTGTGTTGTACGGCGCGAATGGTGCCGGTAAAGGCAGTTTTGGACACCGAGTCGCCGGTTTGCACGGCCACCACATCATCCTGAATCAGTTCAATGGTTTCTGGTTCGCTACGGGCCTGTTCCGGTTCTGAGTTCTGGCAGGCGGTCAGCAGCAGACACAGGCAAAGTGTACTGAGGCTCAGCAGGGGCGTGCGAAAACGGGTAGAAGTATGTGATATACGCGGTGCTGGTCGCATGCATATTTATCCTTATTTTTCTTGTCACATGACAATTCAATTAAAAACTTCACTTTATTCAAGTGCTTTTAAGCGAGTAATAATTCTGTCGTATTCTGCCTGTGTTTTTCGATAGCTCGTTTGTAACGATTGAATCTGCTGTCTTTTCTGATTTAAGTTAGTCAGGTTGTTGTTTAAATTATTTTTCAGCTGTTCCGGGACCGGTTTGACTTTGCGCAGATATTCCATTTCCTGACGTTTAAACACAATCCGGTCATTCTGTAATTGTTTTAACTGTTCCTGCTGAAAGGCAATCTGCTTTTTAATATGTGCCAGCGCATTGTCACGTTGCTGGGTAGCAATATGACTGTTGGTATAGGCCTGTTTTAGTTTTAAATCCTGCTCGCGCTGACGGGCCTGCGCGGCACGTTGTGGCGCCTGACGGGCATCGGTTTCGCTATTATAGGGACGCGCACGCTGAATCACCTGCATGTTGCGGTCCAGTGCCTCATAGCCATAGCGGATATGGTTTGGCGTAACATTGCTGCTGATATTGGCCACGCCGTTTTTATCGTAGTAGCGATACCAGGCCGGCTTGTTATCGGTATTGGCAGACAGCTGTCCTATCTGTAAAGCCAGCAGCAAGCCCAGCAACGATTGACTGAACAATGATGTATGCGCCCTTTTTGTGAGAGCTTTTTGAAAAAAAGTACGCACAAGCTTCCCCGAGATAAAGTTGACTAATTTACTTATTTTTAAGTCTTTAAACTGTTATATTAGACCAGAATCAGAAATTTAAAAAATACAATAGACAAAAAAAAATCAATGGTCATGGAAAAGTGTGAAGCAGTTATACAAAGTTTCTATAAAGTGTAGGTTTGGGCAAAAACTGTTCATTGAAACCTAAAGTAAAGATATGTTAAAAATAACCATAATTATGTAAATAAAATTCTACTACACCGAATTGCTTGTACAAACAAAATGGGAAGGGTCATTAAATGGACGATAAACTCCAAAATCTAAAAGTCATGGTGATTGATGATTCAAAAACCATTCGTCGTACAGCTGAAACTTTATTACAGCGTGAAGGGTATGAAGTGGTCACTGCCGTCGACGGTTTTGAAGCATTGTCTAAAATTGCCGATGCAAATCCGGATATCGTTTTTGTTGACATCATGATGCCACGTCTAGATGGCTATCAAACCTGCGCATTAATTAAAAACTCGCAAAACTACCAGAATATTCCAGTCATCATGCTGTCCAGTAAAGATGGTCTGTTCGATCAGGCCAAAGGCCGCGTGGTGGGTTCAGATGAATATTTAACCAAACCTTTTAGTAAAGATGAGCTTTTAAACGCGATTCGTAATCACGTAAGCGCATAACTCGGGGAATATAAAGATGGCACGTATTTTAATTGTAGATGATTCTCCAACAGAAACATTCCGCTTCAAAGAAATTCTGACCAAGCATGGTTTTGAAGTGCTTGAAGCAGCCAATGGTGCAGACGGGGTGACCATGGCGCAGGCCGAGGTTCCTGACTTGGTGCTGATGGATGTGGTGATGCCGGGTGTAAACGGTTTCCAGGCGACCCGTCAAATTGCCCGCGGGGATACCACCAAGCATATTCCAATTGTGATCGTGAGTACCAAAGACCAAGCCACTGACCGCGTTTGGGGGAAACGTCAGGGTGCCAGCGATTATCTGACCAAACCTGTAGATGAACAACAATTAATAGACGTTATTAATCAACACCTGAATGCAGGATAACTTATGGCCGCAAATGGATTTATCGAATTACTTCGGTTGTCTAAACGGGGAAATAAAAACTACGTTACAACTGAAAATGAAGTAAACCGATGGTCTGGCATTGCGTTTGAGATGATGGGGCAATATTTCGTTGCCCCGTTGGGGGAAGTCACTGAAGTTATCTATCCGCCAAAATATACGCCGGTACCTAACACCCAGAACTGGGTCATGGGACTGGCCAATATCCGGGGCCGATTACTCTCAGTTTCAGACTTGGCACATTATGTTTCTGGACATAGCAGTGCTTATTCACCGACTCAAAAAGTAATGTGTATTAGTCATCAAGACCATTATGTCGGTTTGGTTGTAGATCAAGTTTTGGGGATCCAACACTTTAATAAGAAAAGTTTCTTTTCTAAACACAATGATTTAGATAGTAATTTACAAGAATATTGTCAGGGATATTTCCACCAGCATAACCAGCAATGGCATATTTTCTTATTTAGTCGTTTATTGCAAAACCCAAAATTTATGAACGCATCTATAAAATTTATAAATTAACTATCGCGTACGCATATATAAAGGCGAAAATCGGGGAGAAGCTGCATGGGCTTTAAACTTAAAAAGAAAAACTCAGGCGATGGAACCAACCGCAAAAGCGGTTCGGCATCAGTCGCAAAATTACAGACGCAAATTGACCAGTTTGCGGGTGTATTCGGTGATACCAATAAATCAAAGCCACTTATTTTCATTGCCGCAGTTGCGCTGTTGGTCTCGATTATCAGTCTTTTGTCTTTATTCTATAGCGTACCGCGTACTAACCAGTTAACCCAGAGTCTGGGTGAATTGCGTTTGTTATCGCAGACCATTTCACGTCAGGCCACTGAAGCCACTGCTTCAGGCACCAAAGAATCGATCCAGAAGCTGACCCAGTCACAACAAAGCTTTAAAGATAACCTGGAAACGGTAAAAGATATTAGCAGTAACTCGGCCGAGCTGGAAAAAGTCGAAGCCGACTGGGCCAAAGTTTCTCAGAATATTGATACGATCAGCTCGCAACAGGCCATTATTAGCAAACTGTATGACACCAACATCGCGATCAGTGAAACCATTCCGGGGATTCAGGCTGAATATAACCTGATGGTTGACCAGATGGCACGTCAGGACATGCCAAGTAGCCAGGTGGTTATTGCCAAGAACCAGGTGTTCATTGCAGAACGTATCCTGCGTTCAATCAGCTCGGTATTAACCGGTTCAGAAAACTCGCGTGAATCTGCCGATGACTTCAGTGCCGATACCGAGACATTCGGTGCTTACTTAAATGCCCAGCTGAACGGTAGTGCAGAGCTCGGTGTACAGCGTATTGCGGACCCAGGCCTACGTGAAGCTTTAGAAGGCATCCAGTTTGAATATGATGACGTTTTAAAATCTGCATCGGCAACGGTATTAAATAACTCGGCGCAGATTGTACGTGTACGTCAGGCTGCATCGGACATTTTCAGTCAGTCAGATGAGCTGTTAAACCAGTTAAACAAATTATCCAGCGGTGCAGGCCCGGCAGTCATTATTCCGGCCGTACTGTTAATTGCCAGCTTATTGGTCTTCCTGGTACTGGTATTCAAATTACTGACTTTACGTAGTCAATCCGATAAACAACGTGTAACCCGTCTGCAAGACGAATATGACCGTAACCAGAACGCGATTTTACGTTTACTGGATGAAATTGCCGACCTGGCGGATGGTGACTTACGTTCATACGCGACCGTATCGGAAGACTTTACCGGTGCGATTGCCGACTCGATTAACTTCGCAATTGACCAGTTACGTGACCTGGTATCGCGTATTCATGAAACTTCTCACGAAGTAGCGCGTTATACCGCCAATACTCAGGAAATTACCAACCAGCTGGCCGAAGCATCTGAACACCAGGCACAGGAAATTGCCGGTGCATCTGCCGCGATTAACGAAATGGCGATGTCGATTGACCAGGTATCTGCCAACGCTGAAGAGTCTGCAGCGGTTGCGGAACGTTCAGTACAAATTGCATCGAATGGTGCGGAAGTCGTAAACCGTTCAATTCAGGGTATGGATATCATTCGTGAGCAAATTCAGGAAACCTCGAAACGTATTAAACGTCTGGGTGAATCTTCGCAGGAAATTGGTAACATCGTTGCCCTGATTAACGATATTGCCGACCAGACCAACATTCTGGCCTTAAACGCAGCAATTCAGGCGTCGATGGCTGGTGAAGCAGGTCGTGGTTTCGCGGTCGTAGCCGACGAAGTACAACGTCTTGCGGAACGTTCAGCATCTGCAACCAAGCAGATTGAAACCCTGGTTAAAACCATTCAGACCGATACCAACGAAGCGGTAATTTCGATGGAACAAACCACCTCCGAGGTTGTTCGTGGTGCGAACTTGACCAAAGATGCCGGTGTGGCACTGGATGAAATTCAGACGGTATCGAATAACCTGGCGAAACTGATTGCCAACATTTCTGATGCTGCGAAACTGCAGTCGGCTTCGGCGGGTCATATTGCGACCACGATGAACGTTGTACAGGAAATTACGTCACAAACCACGACGGCCACCTTCGATACGGCACGTTCGGTTTCTGAACTGGCCAGCATGGCAGAATCATTACGTGAATCTGTAACCGACTTTAAACTTCCGGACTAAGGAAGCCACAGAGAGCTTCTTTCGGGAAGCTCTCTGTTTTAAACAGATCAAGCCAAGCATCGACAAGATCAGCTTAACTTCAGGGTTAGGTTACACGTGATGGTTACAATTAAGTTTGAGTGCCGCTGGGCGCTGAAAACATAAGAAGCCTTAGCTATGAAAGAAATATTAAAAAATTTAGTTGAAACGACTGCGCTTCCTGAAGATAGTTATCTTGATCAAGATGCAGAAATTCTAGAAATTTTTGTTGAAGAAATTGAAGAAATCTTCGTTGAGCTAAAAGACCTGTTGGCTCAATGGGTCAAGCAGCCTAACGATCAGGAAACGCTAACCACCATTCGCCGTCATTTTCATACTTTAAAAGGTTCGGGACGCATGGTTGGTGCCAAGTCGGCAGGGGAGCTGGCCTGGACGGTTGAAGATACCTTAAACCGGGTCATTTCCGGTAGTCTGACCCTGTCAGCGCAGGTGCAGCAGTTTGCAACCGCGGTGGCGAACGTCTTTGAATACAAACTTTATCCAAGCTTTAAACATGCTCAGCCGATGGCACTGGACCTGCGTCCATTGGTGCTGTTAGGACAACAATTACAACAAAATTTAAGTCCTGAACCGGCTTTAGAAGAGCTGTTACAACTGGCGAGCAGCTTAACATCCAGCGACAGTATTACCGGTCTAGAGTTTGATACAGCAAGCACTGATGAGCAGGGTGCTGCAGACACCGAGCTAGCTGTGGCTGATAGTGTTGAAGAAGATCCGCTAGCAGCTGAAACACTGGCCATCTTTATTGAAGAAGCGGAAGAACACCTGTTAACAGTGGACCGCTTCCTGGCACACGATGAGCTGAAAACCCAGGATTACAATGGCCTGATTCGTGCCCTGCATACCTTGCGCGGCAGTTCATCCATGGCACACATCGAGCAGATTTTTGATGCCAGCTCCAAGGTCGAAAACCTGTTCAAGACCCTGTTGCAGGATGAAATTGAATCGACCTCCAAAGAAACCGCACTGTTATTGCAATATGCTGAATTTGTGCGGGATTATCTGCATCTGTTGCCACAGAATGACAGTACCGGCATGGACCGGATTTATCAGACCTTCAATACTGCATGGCAGAACTACGGCTTTAGCCTGGAAGATGTCGATGAGTCAGTGAATCCGCAAGGTTTGGTATCCAAGCTGATTGAACTGAATATTGATCAGTTGCTCGATGCTGAGTTCGAATTTGACCAGCGTGCGCAGGCTGAATATCCGGAATATATCCAGACCCTGAGCCATCAGGCGAAGCTGCTGGTAGAGCGTACCGATAACCGCGCCTCTCAGGGTATTCATGATTTTACCCAGGAATTACAACTGGCCTATGCGGCCTTGCTGGACAAGCCAAGCCTGCTGCATAGCGATTATGCCTTTGAATTATTTGGACAGGCGCATCAGGAATTTATCCATCTGTTTGATACCCTGGCTGCCGGACAACGCGTCAGCTTAAGCGAAGATGCCCAGCAGATCATCAATAACCTGAGTGCCTTTGTACAGCAGGATATTGAAGCGCTAAGCTCAGAAACTGATACCACAGAAGCTGTAACCGAAACGGTTGAAGCCGGTGCCGGGCTGAATCTGGCCGTATTGTCACAGCGTCTGGAAGCTGACCGTCAATACATGGACAGCGCTGAAGCCAACAAGGACTTTGATCCAGACCTGCTGGACATTTTCCTGGAAGAGGCCGAAGAGTTACTTACGGGTATTGACCAGGATGTTAACAGCTGGAGCCAAGACCCGAGCAATACTGCTGCGCTGAACAATCTGATGCGCCATTTGCACACCTTAAAAGGTGGTGCCAACATGATTGCAGCCAGCCATATCGGTCTGATTGCGCACCATTTAGAAACCATTTATGAGCGCATCATTAACCGTCAGATGAGCGCATCGACCGCATTGATTCAGATTATCCGTCTGGTTCAGGACAATATTGCGGACCGTATCCAGACCATCCGTGAACAGCAGGTCGATTATCCGGCGCAAGAATCACTGGCGATTCTGGAAAATATTAGCGAACTGGCCCAAGGTCAACTGGTTGAAGCTGAATCGCTGGCAGTGGCGGCTGAAGCAACCTCTAGCGCAGATGCACAACAGTTTGGGGCAGCTGCACTTGAGTTTGAACTGGAACAGCCAGCACCTGCAGAAACAGCCTATACTGCGCCTGAAGATGAGCAGCCAGACACCAGCAGCGAACCGGTACTGGAAGATGCACCGACCCTGGCTGAGCAAACCATCCCTACAGATGCGGTATCTACTACTGAAAATGACGGTGAAGACAATCTGCATTCGATTGTGGAAGAAACCTTCCTGGAAGAAGCCGAGGAACTGCTCGACACCACAGAAAGCCTGTTAAAGCAGTGGTTTGACCATCGTAGTGACCGAAGTATTTTGCTGCAGTTACAACGTGCTGCGCACAGTCTAAAAGGCGGCGCGCGTATGGCTGAAATCGAGCCGGTGGCCGTGATTGCTTATCAGCTGGAAAATACCTTTGAACAGTTTGCGGTGCATCAGTTTAATTCCAATGCTTATGATGCCTTGCTCAACACCACTGTGGTCTGGTTAAAAGAAGCCATCTTCCAGCGCGATTACAGCAATTTTGATAGCCTGAAAGCCAGCCTGGAGTCGATTGAATACGTCAATGCGACGGCGCAGCTGCCAGAACGCTTCAATACCGCCGATCTGCTGGCACCAAGCAAAACCTTCGAATTTGTGCAGGGTGATGGTGCCGAGCCGCCATCCATGCAGGGCGAATGGAGCGAAACCGCACAGCTGGATAACAGCAATGAGATGATCCGTATTTCGGCTGATCTGGTTGAGAAGATGATTGACCTGTCGGGTGAAAACGCGATTAACCGCTCGCGAATCGAGATGGAGCTGGGTCAGCTGGGCGGTACCCTGAATGAAATGGAACTGGCGATTAAACGTCTGGCCGATCAGTTACGCCGAATGGAAGGCGAGCTGGAAAGCCAGATTATTGCCAAACATGGTGATGAACATTCACGCTATACCGACTTCGACCCGCTGGAGATGGACCAGTATTCATCCTTGAACCAGCTGTCGAAATCGTTGGCGGAATCGGCGTCGGACTTGGTGGACTTTAAGACCACGCTGGCGGACAAGATTCGTGATGCCGAAGGTCTGTTACTGCAACAGTCGCGGATTCAGGCAGAAATTCAGGAAAGCCTGATGCGCACCCGTCTGGTACCGTTCTCGCGCATGTTGCCACGTTTACAGCGGATTGTGCGTCAGACTTCATCGACCTTAAACCGTCCTGCCGAGCTGGTGGTAAACAATACCGAAGGCGAGCTGGACCGGACTATTCTGGAACGCCTGATTTCACCATTTGAACACATGCTGCGTAATGCGGTGGACCATGGTCTGGAAGATGCCGCTGTACGTAAACAGGCAGCGAAGCCGGAAGTGGGCCAGATTGAGCTGAACATTGGCCGTCAGGGCACTGATGTACTGATTAGCTTTACCGATGATGGTAAGGGGATTGATGAAACCAAAATTCACGCCAAAGCCCTGGGCCTTGGCCTGATTCAGCCAGAGCAGCAGCTGGACAAGAAAGAAATCCTGCAGCTGATTTTCCATCCGGGCTTTAGTACCGCACAAGCCGTGACCCAAATTTCGGGTCGTGGCGTCGGTCTGGACGTGGTGCAAAGCGAAATTAAAGCGCTGGGCGGCCATGTCGAGGTCGATTCTGAACTCGGTAAGGGCACTACTTTCAGTATTCGCGTACCGACCACAGTGGCGGTATCCGATGCCTTGATGGTAAAAGTTGGCGATCAGCAGTTCGCAATTCCATTGGCGCAAATTGACCGTATTGTACGAATTTCACCTTCTGCGCTGGAAAGTTACTTCAGCAGCAAAGATGACTACTTCAAGATTGATCAGCAAAACTATAAGTTGCGCTATCTGTCCGAGTTTGTTGCCAATCAGCCATTGCCGCGTTTAAGCAATATCGCGCATTCATTGCCGGTGCTGCTGATTAAAGGCAATACTGGTCAGACCATTGCCTTACTGGTCGATCAGCTGATTGGTTCGCGTGGCCAGATTGTGATGAAACCGATTGGGCAGCAGTTCTCCAGCGTGGGCTCGATTGCCGGCGCGACCATTCTCGGTGATGGTCAGGTCTGTCTGATTCTGGATGGTCAGAATATTGCCCGTCAGATTCAGGCAACCCAGCGCATCAAGCATGTGATGGAACCGCGTGAAGTACAGCGTCGTGATACCCGTCGTCTGGTGATGATTGTGGATGACTCGGTTACCGTACGTAAGGTCACGTCACGTCTGCTCGAACGTCAGGGCTTTGATGTGGTCACGGCCAAAGACGGTGTCGATGCGATTGAGCAGCTGGAAAATGTTAAACCGGATCTGATGCTGCTGGATATTGAAATGCCGCGTATGGATGGCTTTGAGGTGACCAACCTGGTACGCCACCATGACATCCATCGTGACTTGCCAATTATCATGATTACCTCGCGTACCGGTGAAAAACACCGCGAACGTGCCTTTAGCTTGGGGGTAACGCACTATATGGGTAAACCGTTCCAGGAAGCAGAATTGCTTGCCAATATTGAAAACATTTTGCATAGCAGTGAGGCTAAAGCATGAGTCAAAGCAACAGCACCAGCAAAATCGACCAGATTAGCCAGCAGGAACTGCAACATCTGATTACCGTTTCGACCGGTTTTATTGATGCCTATATTGTGGAATGTCATGATCAGGAAGATATGCTGATTCCGCAGAATATTGTCCTGTCAGCGCTGGACAGTTCTACCGCAGTCGATCATGTCGAGTGGCATGATCTAAAACTGCCGGTATATCGTGTTACCCATCCAGAGCAAAATCAGGGCGTTGCCTTGGTGATTGAAGGCGATGAAATTGACCAGCGCTTTGCCCTGATGTGCAATGCCATGCCAAAAACCATCCGTCTGCGTATTTCGGAAGTGGTTGATGATGAGCGTGAAGGCCAGCATCCGGCGGTATTCCAGTATGTGCGTATGGGTGAGCGGGTATTCCATGTCCCGAATCTGGTGTATATTCAGGCCAGTCTGGGTTTGAATAGCTAATTTAACAGTCAGCAACAGCTACAAAAAAAGGAACTCCGCGGAGTTCCTTTTTTATACAACAGCAAGAAATTAAGTCAGTAAACCTTCAAGAATCTGCTCATAAATTTCAGCCAGTGGCTCTAAATCATCAATATTCACGTGTTCATTGATCTGGTGAATGGTCGCGTTCAGCACACCGAGTTCCAGCACTTGTGCACCGGTTGGCGCGATAAAGCGGCCATCTGAGGTACCCCCCGAAGTAGACAGTTCAGTCTCAACACCAGTCACATTGCGAATCGCATTTTTGGCGGCATTGACCAGTTCACCGACTGGGGTCAGGAATGGTAAACCGGACAGTGTCCATTGAATGTCATAGTTCAGTTGATGAAGGTCCAGAATTTCCAGTACCCGGGCTTTGAGCTGCTCAGCAGTCACTTCAGTCGAGTAACGGAAGTTAAAGGTCACGGTCATGGTGCCCGGTACCATGTTGGTTGCACCGGTACCGGCCTGAATATTCGACACCTGGAAAGAGGTGGCCGGGAAGTATTCGTTGCCATTGTCCCAAACAGTTTCGCACAGTTCAGCCAGCGCTTTAGAGGCAGTATGAATCGGGTTAATTGCCAGATGTGGATAAGCCACATGGCCCTGTTTGCCTTTCACGGTTAATACCGCATTTAATGAACCGCGACGGCCATTTTTGACAATATCACCCAGACGATGGGTGCTTGATGGTTCACCGACCAGACACCAGTCCATTTTTTCATTACGTGCTTCCAGGGTTTCAACCACCTTTACGGTACCGTTAATGGATGGACCTTCTTCATCTGAGGTAATTAAGAACGCAATTGAGCCTTTATGATCTGGATGTTTGGCCACAAAGCGTTCTGAAGCCACCACCATGGCTGCCAATGCCGTTTTCATATCGGCACTACCGCGGCCATAGAGCTTGCCATCACGAATTTCTGGAGCAAACGGGTCAGAATGCCAGGCATCTAAACTACCAGTAGGGACCACATCGGTATGACCGGCAAAACAGAACACCGGGCCTTCTGTGCCTTTACGCGCCCAAAGATTATCGACATCTTCAAAACGCATTGATTCAATATTAAAGCCAATCTTTTTTAAGCGTTCCGCCATGATGTCTTGGCAGTTATGATCAACAGGTGTTACGGAAGGTTGACGTAATAACTGTAAGCTGAGCTCGAGCGTATCTGAGTGGTTCATGGCTTTGGAATCATGCAAAAAATTTGCCCCTATAATAGGGGAATCATGCCGAGAAGGGGAGTTTTTAATATAAAAAACCTTATCAGGAGATAAGGTTTTTGCCGGGAATTTGCATTGAAATTTGATTATTGACGGATTTCATCCTGAGTTTTTTCAGCCGTATTACTTACCGCATTACCTGCTGAAGAGACATCTTCACCTAGACCTTTTACTGTATTACAACCAGTCAGAACAAACATCATTAGTAATGAAGTCGCTAGAATTTTTTTCATCATCATCTCCGTATCATTAAGCATAAATTATTCTGATGTGAAAATTAGAGTAAGAAATATACAGCCAAAAAAATATAGTGCTTTGATTGTGGTTGAGTAATTAAATGTTGTTCAAAGATAGGCTTTTAGTCCAATAGTGCTGATAACACGCATCCATCAGCACCGGGTTACGATACATATAAAATGCTGACTGCTCCTGATTCAGATATAAGCCATTGCTCCAGAATGTGTTGGCTGAACTGCTTGGGCGGGCATGCGGACAAATCCATTCGTGCCGTTGCAGCCGGTAAAAATCCTGATGATTGTGCGGCAAATGCTGGCTCCAGGTGCCAATTCTGCGCTCGGGATTGACCCAGTCGGGAAGAGCCTGTGCAGTGGTATGTTCAGGCAGATACAGCTGGCCTTTTAACACGGCAAAGCGCTGTTGAATGGTATGACCTTGGGCCTGCTGAAACTGAAACTGCTTTTGGGTAAAGTGGGTTAACTTGCGTAATAAGGTGTCGCTGCGGTTCAGCCCATACCAGTAGGGCAGACTCAAATCACGTTCAGCCAGATAATATTTGAGCGCCACTTCCCAATGTTCAACTTGCTGGTGGTCATGGTTTAGCAGCAGAAAATCGAGTTCGCCCGTGGTGCGTGGTCCATCAATTATCTGAATGCTATGTCCAAGCAATTCATAAGGATGATAGTCACGCTCGGTCAGCCAGAACCAGAGCAGCATTTCAAACCGCAGCCCTAGCCGGGTACTTTTGAGCTGGCTTAAAAAATCTTCCAGTGCAGCCGGATGCTGGTCTAAATGCTTCAGCCGGCTTTGATAATAATCAAAGTGCTGCAACCAGCAATCTGTAGGATGAAAATCAAAGCCATAACGCTGCTCCAGTGCTGGTGGCAGCTGCTGTAAAATGTTGGGACTGGCCACGCTAAAGGCCAGTTGCCGCACCAACGGATTGCGGAAATTTAACCAGGGTTCAGCAGAAATATCAGTAAAGGTGTTAGGCGACATCAGTAAATCCATGGTTAAACAGCAGAATTACAACGAAGAAAAGTTTAAAAACGCTTTATACTAGCGCAATTCGACGGGTAGGGTTGCGGTATGAGAGTATTGTTTTGGCGAAGTTTGGTGGTGATTTTTGTCATCCTCGGCTTCATTGGTGCAGTGTTGCCCGGTATGCCAACAACAGTCTTTCTGATTTTAGCGGCCTGGGCCGCGTCCAAAGGCTGGCCGCAAATGGATGCCTGGTTGCTGAACCATCCCAAATATGGCCAGACCTTAAGAGACTGGCGTGCCAATGGCACCGTACCGCGTAAAGCCAAATGGTTTGCCACCATCATGATGCTGATCAGTGCCTGCATCATGTTATTTACCACGGCTCCGCTGGCCGTCAAAATTTTTACCAACCTGACCATGTTTGTGGTGGCAATCTGGTTATGGCTACGTCCTGAACCTGTTGTTGTCACTCCACCAAAGGTAAAGCAAGAATGATCTACCCTCTACATGCTGCGGATATTCTGGTTGATTTATCTGAGCAGACCTTATATCTACCAAAACACAATAAACTGTATGTGGTGTCTACCGGTGAAAAGGGCATTGGTGAAGCAGAAAATAGTGGCAAAACCCCACGTGGCTGGCATCAGGTGGCCCTCAAGTTTGGTGCAGATGCGCCGGAAAATACCGTGTTTATTGCCCGTCAGCCAACGGGTGAAATTTATGATGATGAGCTGGCCGAACAGTTTCCTGAACGTGACTGGATTTTGTCCCGTATTTTATGGCTATCAGGGCTGGAGGATGGTTTTAACCAGGGCGCTGGCTGTGACACCTTTAAACGTTATATTTATTTGCATGGCACGCCAGATACCGAACCGATGGGCATTCCCAAGTCACATGGCTGTATCCGGATGCGCAATCGCGACATTATCGAGCTGTTCGAGCTGATTCCAGAACAGGCATTGGTGTATTTGTCTGAAAAGCGGCTGGATTTTAGCCCCTTGGCCATTGAACCACAGCCATAAGACTTAAGCCTGAATTTTGCTGGCATTTTTTACAGATAAAAAATAAAAATGTGCAGGCGAGCAGGGGGGTAATTGCAAGAAATTTCTTCTATTCTCAAGTGGGCTAAAAATAAAATTTTTTGAATAAAGTCAAATAACATACAGAATTTGTTTGTTTTTCTAGCGAATCACTTATTTTTTAATCACTCAGTCATAAAAAAGTGAAAACTGGCAGAAAAGCGTTTGACAGGCGGTAAAGATTCTCTATAATGCACCTCACAAACGATGAAGACGTTAAGGGCGCTTAGCTCAGTTGGTAGAGCGTCTGCCTTACAAGCAGAATGTCGGCGGTTCGATCCCGTCAGCGCCCACCAAGCCTTTACGTTAAAGATTCTTACGTGCAGCGGTAGTTCAGTTGGTTAGAATACCGGCCTGTCACGCCGGGGGTCGCGGGTTCGAGCCCCGTCCGCTGCGCCACTTAAGCTTCTTTAATATTCGTTTGAACCACAATAGTGACTTTGTGTAAGTGCAGCGGTAGTTCAGTTGGTTAGAATACCGGCCTGTCACGCCGGGGGTCGCGGGTTCGAGCCCCGTCCGCTGCGCCATTTACATAAAATGCTTTTGAGGGCGCTTAGCTCAGTTGGTAGAGCGTCTGCCTTACAAGCAGAATGTCGGCGGTTCGATCCCGTCAGCGCCCACCATGATTCTTTTGCGATGCAGCGGTAGTTCAGTTGGTTAGAATACCGGCCTGTCACGCCGGGGGTCGCGGGTTCGAGCCCCGTCCGCTGCGCCATCTCAAAGAATAGCCTTATAAGTTTCCTGAGCTTATAGTGGACTCAAGATTGACAATCTTAATCAGGGCGCTTAGCTCAGTTGGTAGAGCGTCTGCCTTACAAGCAGAATGTCGGCGGTTCGATCCCGTCAGCGCCCACCATATTCAAGCTGTAAAGCTTAAAAGACCTTAATTGCTTACGCAATTACCGTTGCAGCGGTAGTTCAGTTGGTTAGAATACCGGCCTGTCACGCCGGGGGTCGCGGGTTCGAGCCCCGTCCGCTGCGCCATTTTTCATGCCCTGATGTGAAAAATGTGATCAATTACCAAGACTACACACTTCGTTGGTCTTGCGTCGTAAAAAATAATATATTATTTTTTACTCTTCAGGGCGCTTAGCTCAGTTGGTAGAGCGTCTGCCTTACAAGCAGAATGTCGGCGGTTCGATCCCGTCAGCGCCCACCATATCTTTCTTGCCTAAATCTTAAATATTCCATAGAATCCCAGCATTATAAAACAATAAAATGGACTGGATGATCTATGCGCAATCCATATCAACGCAAGGCCGCGTCTAAATCTCAAACTTCAAGCTATAATGTTCAAGATATTTACAAACAGTTTATTGAAATCATGGTCAGCCAGGGACAAGTGTTTGCGCTGTATCATGACGGCTGGGCCTTATGTGCCACACCCACCGGACAGCGCGCTTTTGCGGTCTGGCAAAATAAAAGTCTGGCCAAATTGCTGGTCAAAGACAACTGGGAAAATTACGATATTCAGGAAGTCAGCTTTAAAGATTTTATTGAAAAAGTCCTGCCATTTTTAAGACAGGAAAGCACACTGGTGTCAATGAATCTTAGTCCCGAAGGGCAGAATGTACTGGTGGCACCGGAAAAGCTGCTGCTGGATATTAAAAACTATCTTTACCAGATTTATCTGCAAAAACCTGAAGTCTATAAAAACCTGCAACTGCCTTCGCCACGTTCCATTCGCCTTAATTAATCTTTATTGGGTATTAATATTCATTGAGTAGCCAACCACTTACATAAGCAAAATATTCGCGTAACCAGGAGTTATAGCGAATATAGAGTGGTGTAGGAGCGCTATAGGGCAAGGGCTGCTGATAGCCCTGTTTGCGGGCAATCGCCAGCGCACGCGGTAAATGAAAATCACTGGTCACCACGGCAATCGGATCACTGAGCTGAATATCGTGTTGTGCCAGTAAGGCCTTGGAGTTTTGGAAATTCAGAGCGGTACTGGTGCTGCGTGCTTCCAATAGAATCCGTGTTTTCGGAAGATGATGCTGCTCTGTTAAATAGTGCGCCATCACTTTGGCTTCGGTCCACTGATTCCCAAAAGCGGCGCCACCACTGACGATAATGGGAATTTGTGGCAGCTGCTTGGCCAACGTGGCCCCGGCATCCAGGCGTTTGGCCAAGGTCGGCGTCGGCTGGTTGTGCTGGATTCCCCCGCCTAAAATCAGAATCGCCTGCGTATTCGGATTGGGTTGGCTATGCAGGCTTTGCCAGTGTAAGTAGCCAAAGAACAGCGCTACACTGAGTAGCCAGACCCAGAAAGCACCCCATACTAAACGCCAGCCTTGTTGATAGATCGGGCGCTGTCGAATCCAGCGCTGTAGCAGAACATAAGCCAAGGCATAAATGAACAGTGCTGCACCGAACAGCATCGGCAGCAGGGTACCAAAATGAAAGCTGTTCAGACTGAGCAACCACAGACCATTGGCCAGTAGTAGAATTGCAGCCATCAGGCTCAGAAGACGTTTCAGTGGGGCGTGGCTGTGACTCTGTATGGCGGAATGATCATAAATAGCGTGATGTATCTGCAGATTATAAAAGATCAAGATGAAAAAACCGGACATCAAGTCCGGTTTTTTCAATTTTAGTTTTCAGCAAGTTAGCGAAACTTAGTAGACATCACGGCGGTAACGGCCTTCGCTGCGTAACTGATCCACCGTAGCTTCACCAAGCAGTTCAATCAGGGTCTGGTCAACATCGCTGGCCATGCCATCAATACTGCCGCAGACATAAATCACGGCACCTTGCTCAATCCAGCGTTGCAGTTCTTTGGCCTGTTCACGCAATTTATGGTGTACATAGACTTTCTGTTCCTGATCACGCGAGAAGGCCACATCCAGACGCTGCAACATGCCGGTGCTTTGCCATGCAGACACAATATTTTCATAGAAAAAGTCATGTGCGCGCTGACGTTCACCGAAAATCAGCCAGTTCTGGGTGTAGTCATGACGGATGCGCGCCTGTAATAGACTCATTAGCCCGGCAATACCAGTCCCGTTACCAATACAGATGATTGGACGGTTGTCATCAATCAGGTGGAACGATTCATTGGTGCGAATACGCAGGGCAATACTGCTCTGTAGCGGCGCATGCTGGGTGAGCCAGCCTGAACCAAGGCCC
Organism: Acinetobacter sp. Brlt_5; assembly: GCF_051949055.1. Lineage (NCBI taxonomy): Bacteria > Pseudomonadati > Pseudomonadota > Gammaproteobacteria > Moraxellales > Moraxellaceae > Acinetobacter > Acinetobacter sp. Brlt_5. The sequence continues at coordinate 84,504 of NZ_JAYJLP010000004.1, read as the reverse complement.
AGTTGACCTTGGGCATCGGATTGCTGACGGACCACCAGACGCAAAATCTGCTGCGATGGAATGCTGGCAATCGAGTATTCACGTGCCGGCAGGGTTGGTAACTGTTCCAGTAAATGCTCCAGATTGGCAAACGGCTCGATTTCAATGGTCAGGTCTTTGTCCCAGAGCGCCTGTTCAATCGGTTCACCGGTCGAATCTAGCAGGGTACCCGGCTGAATCTGATGCTGTTGCATAAAGGCTGCCAGACGCTCAGGACTGTTCCCTGGCTGGATTTCGGCAATATCACCGGCTTCCCAGTGTGCTTCGTGTTGCGGTGCCAGCTCGATATTATAGGCTGGTGCACCCAGACTGTCCGGATTGAGCAGATCACGCTGTTTCAGAATCCAGCTGTCAAAGGTCTTGTGAATGTCCATACCTTGCAATTCAAGCTGGGTGGCTTGAGCCAGTGCCGCGTTCCAGCGCTGGATATCTTCATTGCTGGCATTGTCCACTTCAATGGTGGCAAACAGAGGCTGTGCCTGATTGCGTTGTAACCACTGATCAATTTTATGACCAAAGCTGCAGTAGCTGTCCAGATATTCCCTGGAGCCCAGCGCCAGTACCGCATAACGAAGATGCTGTAAATTGGCCGAGCTGCTCAGGATTTTCTTGTCAAAGCTGGAGGCTAAATCAGGTGCTTCACCGGTACCATAGGTACTGGCTATAAACAGCACCTGTTCTACCGATTGCAGATCTTCCAGACTCAATTGCTGTACCGGTTTCACGGTCACCGGCTGATGCGCTTCCTGCAAACTGGTCGCAGTACGCCAGGCCAGCTGTTCAGCCACGCCGGTTTGGGTGGCGTAGGCAATCAGCCACGGTTTGGCATTTGGATCAACCGTGACGGCGCTTGCGCTATTCCGTGCTGCCTGGGTCAGTTTCTTCTGCTTGCGACGTTTCAGATACAGCATCCAGCCGGTCACAAAGAACAGCGGCATCAGCAGGGAAGCGACCATGGCAAAGAACTGGTACACCGGACCAAAGAAGCTGCCACGGTGAACCGGTAACATGCTGCTCATGATTTTTTCATTGAGTTTTTTATCTTCATACAGGCTGATGTCGGTGAGGCTGGCCGTCTGATAGTTATAGGTTGCACTATTGCGGGCACGTTCATGCTGCGGTACTGCATCGACAAAGTTCAGGCTGACTTCACCATTGGCCTGTTTGGGCAGATTCAGGGTCATGGTTGAGTAGTCGCGTCCCAGTTGTGCCTGTACGCCAGTCCAGGTCTGGTTTAATACAGCCTGCATTTGCAGCGAATCCAGTCCTTCCGCACGCTCACCACGACCTTCACGCGCAGCACCTTCGCCACGTTCACGGCCTTGCGGCGCACCACGCTGACCTTGCGGCGCGGCATTGGCCTGCATTTGTGGTTGTGGACGTTCTACGCCCAGCACCTTGAACATGCCATTACGCCACCAGTCATAGGACCAGTACAAACCGGTACAGGCCAGAATCAGGTAGAAAATCACCACCCAGGTGCCGACAACGGCGTGTAAATCCCAGATGAAGTTCCGGCCTTTAAGTTTCGGCTTCACAAAGAACCACTGTTTTACCGAATGCTTTTTCGGCCAGCGTAGATACAGACCACTCAAGACAAAGAAAATCAGCATCAAGGCACAGGCGCCGGTAATCTGCTTGCCGACCGGGCCAACGGTCAGGTTACGGTGTAACTGCTGGATAAACTGGAAAAATTCACGGCCTTTAATCTCGGGTAACACTTCTGCGCTGTAGGGGTTAATCAGCACATTCTGGCCGCGACGTGCGCCTTCTTTGGCAATATTGACACTCGAAGATGCTGCCGGATCGGAGGCGATAGTAATGCTATTAATTTTGGTTTCAGGTTGAGTCAGCTGAAAATGCTGATAGATATCCGCCGGGGTGAGCTTGGCCCGGTTTTCGACCTGCACGGTATAACTGTCCGGATTCATCCATTTTAGAATTTGTTGTTCATAGGAATAAATCGCACCGGTAACACCCATCAGTGCGAGAATCAGGCCCGCACTAATTCCAAGGAACCAGTGCAGCTGGAAAAATATTTTTTTAAGCATAGCAATACAGCAGCAGTGTGAAGAGAACAATGGGCGAAATTATAACTGAAGAATAGCGAGATGGAATAGAGTTTGAATATAATATTTATTCTCATTATCATTTAGATTGGTGCAAACCGGATAAAAAAACCTCCAGCAGGGTGGAGGTTTTTTTGAGCTTACAGGCTTAAAGCTGTTTTGGTTCACCTACAGATTCAAGCAGGTGCTTACGAATGGTTTTAAAAGAAAAGTTTTTAGAATCCAGACGTTTTGGCAAGATATAAGCGCCTTGCTGACCTTTGACGGTAAAGTTCACCAGAATGAAATCCGGGGTAGAATACCATTCATAAATATCTTTCCAGCTAATCGCGCCCATGCCTTCTTGCAGGCCCATTTGCTGACGCATGATGATGCCGTGCGGTTGTACGCCTAGACGGATGCCTTTAATTTCCTGTACCGGAAATTCATTCATTTTGTGTTTGGCATACCATTCCAGACCGAATTTACGGATCAGGAAGTACAGCACCACACAGACCAGAGCTACCCAGCAGAAAATGGTGGAATAGTTCTTGATCAGGATAATCCCCAGAATAGACAGGGCCGTAATAATGCCCATGATCGCCCAGGCTTTGGTGCCAATTTTGTTGGTGCTACGCCAAATTAAAAGCTGGGCATGACGCTGCTCGGCTTCGCTAATGTCGTAGTTCACAGGCTGTAAAGTATAAGCGTATAAATTTTTCGCGGTCATAGTGGAACTAACAAATTTCAAACTCAGAAAAGTTTAGCATTAATTACAGCATTTCAGGAGTCTATTGTTGCAAAATCATCCGAATTATAACGAGGCCAGTTCGGTGGCATCCTGATCACGGTCATGGCTTAAACTCTGCTTTAGCTGACTCAGTTGATGCAGGATGGTCAGCATCAGCGATAACTGCTGCAAAATAATCAATCCCTGTTGATCTTCCTGATGATTTTGACTTAAACGCTGCCGGATGGTATGCAGCATATTTTGCGAAGACAGATCCGGTACTTCATCGTTCAGCAAGGCACCGCGAATATCTTCCAGCGCTTTATCCAGCAGGGTTAAAATCTCCGGATCTTCAATTTTTTCCCGGTGTGCCCCCAGCGCGGCAATATAGCTGATAAAGGTATGATTCAGGCACAGCAATTCAAAAGCCTGGGCTTTTTGCGAGGCATCAAAATCCGGTTCAGTGGCCAGGGTAGAAATAAGCGAGGCCAGTTCGGCATCGGTATTATGCGCTGCACGGCGTACCACGCGATAGGTCAGGCCGTTATTGCGCCCAGTTTTGTATTGCTCGACCACTTCAGTCAGATAATCACACTGCGCATTTAAGGCACGGCGAATGGTGCGCGGCAAGCGGCGGAATCTCCAGTCCGGGAAAATAAAGCTGACGCCAAACCAGGCCAGTGCACAGCCAATTAAAGTATCAATCATACGCGGCAGGGCGGCGGCAAAACCCATACCATCGAGGTTAAAGTTAATCAGCGCCAGAATGGTAATAAAGGCGGTGGCTTGTGCATACTGCTTACTGCGTAATTCAAAGAACAGAATTCCGCTCACCACCAGCAGCAACAGCTGACCTTCGACCGATGGAATAAAATATAAGATGCTATAACCGACCAGAATCCCGACCAGGGTGCCGACAATCCGCAGGCGTAAGCGGCGTTTGGTGGCGTTAAAGTTGGGTTGGGTCACAAACAGCGCGGTCAGTAAAATCCAGTAGCCGTATTCAATATTGGTGACCTGGACAAAAATATAGCCAATCAGCAGCACCGCCGATAATCGAATGGCATGCCGGAACAGCACCGATTCTGGGGTTAGATGCTGCTTGATGCGGATGACCATATCATCCCAGCCTTTCAGGTCATCATCTTTAAGCTGGTTTTCAATATGTTTGGTTTTATCCAGCTTGATATAACGCTCGGTTTCCAGGTTGCGTAACTGCGCATCAATAGATTTAAGGTTCTGATACAGGGCAAACAGGGCATTGACCCAGACCTGATCATACTGCTGTTCGCTACGCAGCTTTTGCAGCGAGTGTTTCAGGTTTTCAAAGGCATGTTTAAAACGTTTGCTGTGAATATAGGGTTCACGCTTCAGGATACTTTCGCTTAAATCTTTACAGGCCTTGCCCTGAATCGCCAGAATGCGCTGGAAACGGAACAGGATGTCGCTGTGCTCAAAAATTTTGGCCAGTTTCTGATAGTCAATATGCGCAGAGTCGGCACGTTCATGAATATCCTGGGCAATAAAATAATATTGCAGGCTGCGGCGAGTGTCTTTCTGGCCGCGGTCACCTTTTAAGCGGGTCAGTAGCGCGGTTTTCAGTTCATTAAACAGGCCAATCAGCTTGCCGTTTTCCATCGATAGGTCAATCAGGCTTTGCTGATAACTGCCGGGGGTCATATCGACATCAAACAGGTTGGATTTGGCAAACAGGAAATCGCCTAACGAGGCATAGCTTTGCGAAAGTTTGTCTTGTAGCTGCCGTACCGGGAACAGTAAAAAACTGATGGTGGAAATCAGCCCGTACCAGACTGCACCGGCCACCAGCAAGGCTGGCTGGGTGTACCAGTCTTCAAACAGGTCCACGCCGAGCATGGCATAAACCGAAATCACCAGACAGCCATAGGCAATGGTGGCATAACGCCGGCCCAGAGAACCGAGCAGAATCAGGCCAATACAGGAGATAATCAGGCCAATGGCAAACAGCACCGGATGTGGAAACAGCAGCTGAATGGAGGCGGCGGTAATAAAAAAGCCGATATAGGTATAAGTCTGGTTCAGGATTCTTAAAGAGAAGCGGTCATCAATATCGCTTAAACCGGCTGCGACCACGCCCAAGGTTAGCGGAATGGTGGCCAGCTGATAGCCGAGCAGATAAGGAACAAAGGCGGTGCCGGCAAAGGCGATCATCATCCGGATGTTATAGATAAAGGCCGTGTTGTAGGCAAAGTGTTTGAGACGTGTGAGCCAGGATTTCAAGACTGTTCCTTAAACGAAGCCAGATGCTATGCAGCGGGCAGCAATTATGTGAAACTTCACTTTCAGTACCCTGAAATAATACTATGGACTGTGTACCTTGTCTTTAAATCAGTCATTTAAAAAAGAAATATGAATATGTCCGATTCCCATGTCAGTGCAAGCCCGCAGCAGCAGTATCCATCTTCCTGGATTTTACTGCTGGCTTTGCTGACCTCGCTTGGTCCGCTATCAATTGATATGTATCTGCCGGCCTTGCCTCAAATGGCAGATGATTTTGGCGTCAGCACGCAAATGGTGGCCAACAGTCTGCCGGCTTATTTTCTGGGGCTGGCGATTGGACAGTTAATTTATGGCCCTTTGAGTGACCGGATTGGCCGTAAAACCCCACTATATTTTGGTTTGGGACTGTATTTTTTGGCCAGTCTGCTCTGTATTTATGCCCAGGATGAATGGAGCCTGATTGCGGCGCGGGTATTGCAGGCCTTAGGGGGCTGTGTTGGGGTGGTAATTGCCCGTGCGGCAATTCGTGACCGGCTGGATATGCAGGCCTCCGCGCAGGCTTTTTCCAGCATGATGATTGTGACCGCAATTGCGCCCATTATTGCGCCGGGTCTGGGTGCGATTGTGCTGAGCTTTTTTGACTGGCAGGCGATTTTTGTCTGTCTGGCCATGATGAGTTTGGTCTGCTGGCTGTGTGTTCATTTTTTCTTTCAGGAAACCCTGCCGCCAGAGCGCCGTCTGAAATTGAATTTCTATCAGGTACTGACCCTCTATCTGGCCATTTTAAAGGACCGCAGTTTTTATTTACCGATGATCGCTGGCTGTTTTACCGGCGGGGCGATGTTCTGTTATATCAGCAGTTCTGCCGCCGTTCTGATGGATGGTTATGGCTTGAACCAGCAGCAGTTTTCGATTGCTTTTGGTGCCAATGCGGTCGGTATTATGCTGGCCTCGACCTTAAACAAGCATTTGGCAACCCGCAGCTCTTTAATGACCCGTTTAAAAATAGGCGGTACGGTGCAGGGCACTGGCGCGCTAATTCTGGTCATCGCCGGGCTGATGAGCCATGCGCCGATTGTTGTGGTTTTTGCCGGGCTGTTTTTAGCTGTGGCCGGAATTGGTTTTACTGGCCCCAATGCCATGGCGTTGGCGATGTCTGAGCAGGGCGCACGCGCTGGTACAGCCAGCGCGATTATGGGCAGTATGCAATTTAGCTGCGGTTTAATTGGCGGCTTAATGCTGAATGTACTGATCTGGGATGCTTTATTAAATATGGGCAGTGTGATGCTGCTGTTTATTCTGATTGGGGTGAGTGCGATGTACATTATGCATCGGGAGCGGAAATTAAAAACCGCCTAAACCCGATTCATCTTTACAAATAAAAAGAAGAAACCCGGGTGGTTTCTTCTTCGCTCTTTAAGCTGTTGCAGCGTGAGGGCCAGAGCTAAAATTTACTCTACAAACACGGCAAATTCTTCGACCGGTACCCGTGGAGTAATAAAGCTATTCACAATATGCTCTGGATCGGCATAACCCAAGGCCATACCACAGACCAGTTCTTCATCGGCCGGGGCATTTAAGACCTCTAACACAATACGATGAAAACTATTCCAGGCGGCTTGTGGGCAGGTGTCCAGTCCGCGTGCCTTGGCGGCAATCATCACGTTTTGCATCATCATGGAAAGATCCATTTTTGAACCAATTTCCAGGTCGCGGTGCAGGGTAAAAAACAGGCCTACCGGTGCATCAAACAGCTGAAAATTACGTAGATGCTGTGCAGCCATCTTCTGTTTTTCGCCTTTTTCAATATTGAGCAGGCCATACAGCCCCCAGCCATTTTCACGGCGCCGCTCAATAAAAGGCGAGAACCATTGTTCCGGATAATAGGAAAAGGTGGCCTGATAATCGGCCGCACGTTCAGGATGCAAATACAGTTCAGTTTGTGCCTGACAGACCCGATCAATGAGTTCCTGACGCTTTTGACCGGTCACCACATACACCTTCCACGGCTGAATATTGGTGCCAGAAGGTGCGCGGCTGGCCACGCTTAGAATATCTTTAATCATTTGCGGATCGACCGGCCGATCTAAAAAGGCACGCACCGAATGACGCGAGCTAATGGCCTGATCGACTAGTTGTACTAGTCCTTTATCCATGAAAAATCCCTTAAAATGTTTATGTTCTAATCAACTGTCGCTATATACAATAGTCTAATATTTAACCGGGTGGGTAACTTTTGCTTTTCGATAAAACTATGATAATTCGATATTTTTACAAACGAGAATTAGAAAAATTGATCAGTCCTTTATCCTTATACGTTAAAAGTGATTTTAATAAAATAAATTAATTGTTAGATTGAAAGCATAAAACGATTACAGTTTTGTGTAATTCTTTATTGATAAGACTTTTAATTATTTGATAAATAGCAAAAGTGTGATGATTAAATGACATTTAAATCAGGGATGCTTGCCATCTGAGTCAGTATTTAAAATGTCTTAAAAGAGCACGGATGCGCATTATTTTTTACTCTGGAGATACCCATGGATCGTAAAATCCAAACTTCATTTATCACAAAAACATTAGCGGTCGCAATTACAGCAGCAATGGCGTCTACGGTACAGGCGGCAAGCACTGAACAACAACAAATTCAAGAATTACGCCAGGAAGTACAAGCACTCAAAGCTTTAATTCAACAGCAGCAACAGGTTCAGCAACAGCAACAAGTCCAGATCCAGCAAGTTCAGGCGCAACCGGCACCTGCAGCAAAATCGGCTTCACCATTTTCCTTAAAGTCGAAGGGCGGTGCTGAAGTCAATCTGTACGGTTTTGTGCGTGGTGATGCTGCCTATCAAATTGAAGGTGGTAATGGAATGTTTAACCGTATCCACGCCGTTAGCTTGGGCGATGACAATAAAGCAACTGAAGACCGTTTTGATTCAACCGCAACCACTACACGCCTTGGTTTAGACTTTAAAGGTCCAGTCGCAGGGAAAGATGTCGGCGGTAAAATTGAGATTGATTTTCGTGGCGGTGATAAAAATGATACCGTACGTATTCGCCACGCTTACTTAACCATGGACAACTGGTTATTGGGTCAAACCACTTCATCCTTCCTTTCCGGTGAAACTACACCTGAAATGCTGGACTTTAACTCACCACTCGGTATTGGTACTTACCGTACACCACAAGTACGTTATAGCGACAAAATTAATGCAGACACGACTTATTTTGTTGGTTTAGAAAAAGGACATGACGATAACAGACTGCCGGCAGCAACCGCAAAAGTTGCACATAAATTTGCTGAAGGTGCAGGTACGCTGACAGGTCGAGCGCTGGTTCAGGAAGTTCGTGCGCGTGATGTAGCTGACGAAACAGATTTTGGCTGGGGCTTGGCTGCGGGTGTAAACTTTAAACCAACTGAAACCTTAACTTTAAATGCCGACTACTCTCATGTAACGGGTGATGACAAGTTTATTCTATACACCAATGGGAATAAGCGTTATTTAGTAGATGGTAATGACATCGATTTAAAAGAATTTGATGCATTTACTTTAGGCGCTACTTTGAAAATTACACCAAAACTTCGTAGTACATTAGGTTATGGTGCAGTCTTCTTTGATGATGCTGTAGGTAAAGAAAATGACGAATTACAGCAAGGCTGGTTAAATGTCATGTATAACCCGGTACAACCAATTACCTTGGGTGCTGAATATGTTTACGGTGAACGTGAAACAGCTGATGGCCAAACAGGTAAAGATAATCGTATTGGTGTAATGGCACGTTATAACTTCTAAGTGCTGAACCAAAAAAGAGGTGGCTTGCCACCTCTTTTTTTTATTTACCAATTTTTAAAAAAACAATTTTAAATTCAGTTGCTTAAATTTATAGTTAAAAGCAATAAGTTAGACTAATAGCGAATAGCGTTAAAAAAATAAAGATTTTTAGAGAAAAAGATGCATAATGTGCGATTTTTTAAGCTGTATTGTTCAGCTTTTTCTATGAATTAAGATGTATTTGTTGGCTACATGAAGCAATGCATTTTCTATGTTTAGGAGCCTATATGAGATTATCTTTCTATAGTAAGCCTATTCAGAGATTTCAGCCTGACATTACCCTGCCACTGAAGTGTCTGTATTTTATTTTTCACTCCCTCTTTTTCAGGCAGTGCCGGTTAATATGAATTTGAGGAGCGAAGCTGAGTCTTGCGCTCCAGCTCAGATGCTTCTTCGCCAACTCAGAACTTTTTCTGATTTACATTATTCATATTGCAGAGTTTTCCCGTTTATTTAAATTAAACAGAGCAGCCTTATCATAAAAGGTGCTTATATCATCAGGTTTAAATAATCAGAACCGGAAAACAATAAGCATTGACCATATTAAATGGATATTGCCATGGAATTTACTTTTAATGCGTTTTACACCTTAATTGCGGCTGTAATCGTTCTCCTTTTAGGACGTTTTTTAGTTAACAATATTGATTTTCTAAGACGTTACAACATCCCGGAACCTGTTGCGGGCGGTTTGGTCGCTGCGGTAGTGTCTTTAATCGTGCACAATTTCTGGGGCTACAGCATTACCACCAGTAGTGCGCTACAAACCAGTTTTATGCTGATTTTCTTTGCCTCCATCGGTTTAAGTGCCAACTTTGCCAAACTGCGTGAAGGCGGTATTGGTCTGGTGATCTTTCTGATCGCAATTTCACTATTCATCATTGTACAAAACTTTGTCGGGATTAGTCTGGCGACAGTATTGGGCATTGATCCGCTAATTGGTATGATTGCCGGTTCCATTACCTTAACCGGTGGTCACGGGACTGCGGGTGCATGGGGTGAAATCCTTGAGGTTGAACATGGTATTCAGGGGGCTTTGGCCCTGGGGATGGCCAGTGCGACCTTCGGTCTGATTATTGGTGGTATTATTGGTGGGCCATTGGCCAAACTGCTGATCAACCGTTATCAGTTGGCTACACCAAGTACCGATGCGCAAATTGAACAGCGTGACAATACGCCAGTTGAACCGGTACCGGGTGAGTTTGTGCCATTTGAATATCCGCATCAGGTGCGTTTAATTACCGCAGACAATGCCATTACCACTTTAGGTTTATTTGCAGCCTGTCTGGCCTTTGCCGAGTTTATGACCGGTTATGCCAAAGGCACGCTGTTTGAGTTGCCAACTTTCGTCTGGGCTTTGGCTGGTGGGGTAATTCTGCGTAACGTATTAGAAGGTATTTTCAAAGTCACTATTTTTGACCGTGCGATTGACGTATTTGGTAACGCTTCATTGTCTTTATATTTGGCGATGGCATTGCTGTCATTGAAATTATGGCAACTGGCAGATCTGGCGGGCCCGCTAATGGTCATTCTAGGCGCGCAAACCATCACCATGGCCTTGTATGCGGCCTTCATTACCTTCCGTGTTATGGGTAAAAACTATGATGCTGCTGTACTGGCTGCGGGTCACTGTGGTTTTGGTATGGGTGCAACACCTACTGCGGTTGCCAACATGCAGGCCATTACCAATATGTACGGTGCTTCTCATAAAGCCTTCCTGATTGTACCGCTGTGTGGTGCTTTCTTTGTCGACTTGATTAATGCGACTGTCATTCAAGTCATTCTTAAGTTTTTTGTTTAAGTAATTTGAGTGGAAAAGCCTTGTTAAAAGGCTTTTCTTTTTAGGATGACTCAATCAGCAAAGGGTGCGAAAAAATGAATGAACAATTAAATGAAACCCTAATGTCCTGGGTGACGCTTCTAAATACCCCGCTGTGGGATTTTCTGGTGATCTTTCTGGTCTTTGTCGGGGTATTTTATACCCTGATCACCGGCGCTGTACAAATTCGTCTGTTCTGGCACAGTATTAAAGCCATGAAGTCGAGCCGTAAAAAAGGCGAAGACAGTTATGGGATTACCCCATTTCAGGCCCTTGTGACCGGTTTGGCCAGTCGGGTCGGGGTCGGTAACGTTGCCGGTGTTGCGATTGCGATTGCGATTGGTGGTCCGGGTGCGGTGTTCTGGATGTGGTTTACCGCATTTTTAGGCATGAGTTCGGCCTTTGTCGAATCTTCACTGGCGCAGCTATTTAAGGTGCGTGATACCAGCAACCATCAGTTCCGTGGTGGTCCGGCCTATTACATTACCCAAGGCCTGAAACAGAAATGGCTGGGTGTAGTATTTGCGGTTGCCCTGATTTTAACTTACGGTTTCGTGTTTAACGCGGTGCAGGCCAACTCGATTATCAGTGCAACATCACATGCCTGGGGCTGGAATCAGGCCAATCTGACTGTTCCAATGGGTGCATTCAGTTTTGAACTGTCCTGGTTGGGTCTGGTTCTGGTCGTCATGACCGCCATGATTATTTTTGGCGGGATTAAACGTATTGCCAAAGTGGCAGAGAAATTTGTCCCGATTATGGCGCTGTTATATCTCGTGGTGGCGCTATATATCGCAGTGATTAATATACCGATTATTCCGGATATTTTCCGCTTGATTTTCAGCAAGGCCTTTGAGTTTGATGCCGCTGCCGGTGGTTTCTTTGGGGCGATGGTGTCGATGGCGATGATGATGGGCATCAAGCGTGGTCTGTTCTCCAATGAAGCGGGGATGGGTTCTGTACCAAACGCGGCTGCTGTGTCGGATGTAAAACATCCGGTCAATCAGGGACTGGTACAGATGCTGGGCGTATTCGTGGACACCTTTATTGTCTGTTCATGTACCGCAATCATCATTTTGTCTTCCGGTTTATATCAGAATGCCGGTTTTGAAGGGGTGACCCTGACCCAGATGGCGCTGGAAAGCCAGATTGGCCATTGGGGCGATGACTTCCTGGCCATTATCCTGTTTATGTTTGCTTATTCGTCGATTATTGGGAACTACGCCTATGCCGAAGGTAACGTGCAGTTTATTAACAATAACCGCAAGATCATGCTGATTTTCCGTTTGCTGGTGCTGTTTATGGTGTATTTCGGCGCGATTGCCACCGTACCACTGATCTGGTCGATGGCCGATCTGTTTATGGGCGTGATGGCCACCATCAACCTGTTTGCCATTTTACTGCTGACGCCATTTGTGCTGATGTTGCTAAAAGACTTCAAAGCACAGCTGAAGCGTGGCGTGAAAGAGCCGGAATTTAAACTGGACAATCATCCTAAATTTAAAGACCGGGTTAATTCCGATATCTGGTAATGCAAAAAACAACAGCCTCATCATGAGGCTGTTGTTTTATCAAGAGAATATTCTTTTAGATGCGTTAGCTCAGCAAAGACAGCAAACCCATATACACGCCAAAGCTGCCTATCAGGCTGACCCACACTGGCAGTTTGCTTTTCAGTAAAACAAGCACAAACATGACAAAGGCCAGATCCAGCACTGATGTTAAATAATCCTGTCCCATATCAACAATGAGCGCGAGCAATAAACCCACCACCGCGGCATTAATACCAATCACCGCATGTTTGATTTTGTCCTGATGCATCAGCCAGGACCAATGCGGCAGGGTAGCAAAAATCAGAAAGAACGAGGGCAGGAAAATGGCGATGGTGGCAATGATCGCGTTCAGCACAGGATAGGCAGTTAAATCCAGAAAATAGCCGACATAGCTGGCAAAGCTGAATAAAGGACCCGGCATGAGCTGGGCAAAGGCATAGCCTAAATCAAACTGCTGGGCTGAGATCATGCCGGTACTGACAAAGTCCTGATGCAGCAGCGGTAAAATAATATGCCCACCACCAAAGACCAGTGCAGCAGACTGATAAAAGCCTAAAAAGCCTAAAAAGCCTTCAGCCAGCAGATGCGGATTGATCCAGTTCAGCGCACCGAGCAGCAGAAATGGACAGATAAATAAGATTAGCCAGAGTGTAGTCGAGCCGAAACTGCGCTGTTCCAGCTGAAAACTCGGCGTGGTATTACTACCAGTTTGAGGTTGTGTTTTGGCAATCCACATGCCGGCCAGACCAGCCAGCACAATCACTAGAATTTGGTTATATGACAGTGGCAGGAACCAGATCATGAGTGCGGACACGAGCATCAGTAGGTATTGCCACCAGCTTTTGCAAAAGTTTTGCAGCATTTGCCAGAAGGCCCAGAACACCACCGCCAGTACAATCAGTTGAATAGCATGAAAATAAGCCGAACTGATCCATGGAAATAACTGCTGACCGATAAAGGCCAGTAGCGTCATCAGTAAGGCCGAGGGCAAGGTAAAGCCCAGCCAGGCCACCACCGAGCCTAAATAGCCACGTTTTAAATAGCCAATGGCCAGTCCGACCTGACTGCTGGTCGGGCCGGGTAACAGTTGCGCTAAAGCGACGACCTGGGCATAGTCTTCATCTTTGAGCCAGTGCAAACGCTGTACAAAAGTCTGGTGAAAAAACACCAGATGCGCGGCTGGGCCCCCGAAAGATAAGCATCCCAGCTTAAAGAAAATCAGAAAAATCTGTGAATAAGATAAAGAAGACATTGGCTAGAATTTTAAAAAACCCGACTTAAGTTTAAACTGAGCAGATGACAGTTTAACGAATTTAAACAATGCACTGCAGAAAATCTCCTTAGACTACAGCAGGTCTGTCGAGTTCAGATCGAGGAATCCATGTTGAATAAAAATCTTGGCTTTATCAGTATGATGGGGGCAGTCATGCTGACCTTAGGCGCCTGTCAGCATCTGCCAGAACAGCATCAGCGGGTGTCCTCCCAATTACTGGCGACCCCGGCAATGGCAGAGGCCAGCCAGCAGAACGCACGCATGAACTTTAAAACGTTGCCGCAATATACCGGACAGGACCCGGTCATTGCTTTGGTGCTGGGCAGCGGCGGCGCGCGCGGTTATGCCCATATTGGCGTAATTGAAGTGCTGGAACAAAACGGCATCCGCCCAGATTTTATTGTCGGGACCAGTGCCGGAAGTATAGTCGGGTCGATTTATGCCAGCGGCAAAAGCGCGCATGAGCTGCGTCAGATTGCCCTGAACATGGAGGCCAATGATGTCCGTGACATCAAACTGGATATGAAAGGCTTCTTCGATGGCAAAAAAGTCGAGAACTATGTCAATACGCAGGTCAACCAGTTGCCGTTAGAGCAGCTGCCAATTCCGATGTATGTGGTGGCCACCGAATTAAAACAGGGCAAGAAAGTGGTGTTTAATGCCGGCAATACCGGACAGGCGGTACGGGCGTCGGTGTCAATTCCAAGCATGTTTATTCCAACCCGAATTGCCGATGCCGAATATGTCGATGGTGGATTGGTCAGTCCGGTACCGGTAAATGTCGCCCGCGAACTGGGTGCGGACATTGTGATTGCAGTCGATATTCTGGCCCAGCCGATGTATACCGAAACCAGCCATGTCTGGGGACTATTTAACCAGAATATTAATATCATGCAGAAGCATCTGGCCCAGGAAGAGCTGAAACATGCCGATATTGTAATTCAGCCAGATTTACGCGAAAAAGCACATATTTTTGATGTGCAGGGCCGCGAAGCCACCATGCAGGCCGGTGTGGTCGCCGCCTATGGCAAGCTGGGGCAGATTTCGCAGGTCTATCAGCATAAAGGCTATGCCGATGGTCACCGGATTCAAACCTATAACCTGCAACAAAATACTGTTGATACACATTCGGGGCGCTAGAATGCTGCCGGTTTTTTTCTATAACTTAAGTCGAATAAAAATGGCAAGAATGCTCATATTGCAATTTGCTTTTGGTGTTAATTGCCTGATGTTATTCAATAAAGGTATTTCGATTCATGCTCAAAAGGTTGCGATTAATATTTAAAGTTTATATATAAGTGTATTTTAATTCAGCTATTTAAGTTTACCTATTGTTAATAAAGCTCTTATACTGGCCGCATTAGAATATAATGATTTATCTTAGAAGCTAAAACTGAGCAGGGCATGAGCATGAAGCAATTACACATTGGACAATCTGTACAACTGGCCAGCATGGAACAAATTATTTTTACCATTAAAAAAATTAATGCCGATGGTTCCTATGAAATTGAAGCCCAGCTCGATGCACAAAATGTTTTAAATTATGGTCATGTGTCGCCGGAAATGTTGCGTCATATCAACCCGGCTTAAAAACTCAGGCAGTAAAAGTCCAATTTTGGGCTGAGCTCATCGGCCCGAATGGAAAAAATCCACCTCCTGACGCGCCTGCTGAAATCCTGTTCAAGTGGTGTCGGGATGTGGATAAATAATTGAAAATTCAAGTAATAGCGCAAAACACTATATATTTTTCTAAATAATACCCCAATCACCATAAATAATAATGATGACTTTATTGCCGAATTGAACATTTAATTTGTGTTAAAAACGATATAATAATATTCACATATCCTGTCTTTTATAAGAGCCGAAAACAAGATGTCCCCATTAGATCAGCTTAAACCCATCTTAGAAGATCAATCTGAATTAACCATGTCGGTGTTAATGACGCCAGATATGGCAAACTTTTCCGGTAATGTTCATGGGGGAACAATTCTAAAATTACTGGATCAGGTGGCTTATGCCTGTGCCAGCCGTTATTCAGGCAGCTATGTGGTGACACTTTCGGTAGATAAAGTGAACTTTAAGGAACCAATTCATGTCGGCGAGTTGGTGACTTTCCTGGCCAGTGTGAACCATGTAGGCCGTACTTCCATGGAAATTGGCATTCGCGTCGAAGCGCAGAACATTCAAAAACGCACCGTGCGTCATACCAACAGTTGCTATTTTACCATGGTCGCAGTTGATGAGCAGGGCAAACCCAAACAGGTGCCGGCCTTAAATCTGGACAATGACTGGAAACGCTGCCGTTTTGAAGCGGCAGAACAGCGTAAAGTGGCGCGTTTACAGGAAGGTACTCATCCATCTTGCAGTATTTACAAGAAGTCGATTTAAGTCTGACTTTCACTGTGTTGAAGAAAGACCTGAAATTTCAGGTCTTTTTTTATTGCCAAATTTTTTCATACCAGACGACAAAAGAATCACTCGCCAGCCGGCACCAACTGGCTTATTATAAAACGATACGTATCGTTTCGTTTTGGGCTAGGTATGGAAATTGAAAAATCATCACGGCGGCAGCAATGTATTTTAAATGCTGTGGTCGAGGCACTGGCAGAGTATGACTATAGCCATCTGACCATTGAGGATATTGCCACGCGGGCCGGTGTGGGGAAATCGACCATCTACCGCTGGTGGAAACATAAATCCGAACTGGTGTTCGATGCCTTTAAGCTGCAAACCGCCTCGATTTTTGAACTCGACTTTAGCCAGTCTTTGCAGTTTAACCTGACCCAGCAATTGTTTAAGCTGAGTCAGGCGCTGAACCATCAGGTTGGGCGGGCGGTACTGGTGGTGATGGCCGAGCAGCGTGAAACTGCCGCAGCATTTTTTCGTGAATATTTGCTGCCACGGCGTGAACAGATGCGCAAGCTGATTCAGCTGGCGATTCAGCGTGGCGAAATTGTGGCGCAGTATCCGTTTGAACTGATGCTCGACACGCTATATGCACCGATTCATTACCAAATTATTTTCTTTAACCGGATGCCCGATGCCGACTATATTCAGCAGCTGATTGAGATGGTGCTGGCACCAGTCCGGGTTCAGCCGCTTATTGATGCGCAGGAGCGCTAAGCCTATGTCTGCTCAAAGTTCTGCTGCATTATGGAATCGTGCATTTATTCTGTGTCTTTTCAATAACCTGTTTCTGTTTGTTTATTATTTTGCTCTGCTGGCCGTATTACCAATTTATATCATGAATGATCTGGGCGGCACGGTCAAAGAAGCCGGTTTGGCTCTGACCCTGTTTCTGGTGTCCTCGATTGCCATCCGGCCGTTTTCCGGTTTAATCGTGGAAAAGCTGGGCAAGAAACTGTCTTTTCGTGGTTCTGAGCTGTGCTTTGTGCTGTTTGCCTTTTGCTATATCTGGATTGACAGCATGTGGAGCCTGCTGCTGGTGCGTTTTTTACATGGCATCTGGTTCAGTATTTTAACCACGGTGGCGGTACCGGTGGCCAACGACTTTATTCCAGAAGCGCGTAAAGGCGAGGGTATTGGCTATTTTGTGATGTCGACCAATTTGGGCGTAGTCTTTGGGCCTTTAATTGCCTTAACCACCATCCAGTTCACCAGTTTTCGGGTGCTGTTTGCCGTGCTGGCGGTGATTATGGCGATGGGTTTTCTGTTCTGCCTTAGCCTGAAATTACAGGATGATCGGGTCAAACCGGCCAATCCGCCCGATCCATCTGCCATGAAACCCCGGCTGAGCCTGCATGATATTGTCGAAACCCGGGTCATTCCGGTAGGGCTGGTGGCGATGCTGACTGCCTTGGCCTATTCCAGTGTGATCAGTTTTATTACCGCCTATAGTGAAGCCAAGCAGTTATTGGCCTATACCAGTCTGTTCTTTGTGGTCTTTGCTGTGTCCATGATTGTGGTGCGGCCGTGGGTCGGCAAGCGTTATGATCGTAAAGGTCCAAGTGCGGTGATGTATCCGTCCTTTGTGTGTTTTGCCATGGGACTGGTGATTGTCAGCTTTTTATCTAATCCGTGGATTTTATGGCTGTCGGCGGTGTTTATTGGTATTGGCTACGGCACCTTGTTTCCGTGTCTGCAAACCGTGGCCATTCAAACGGTCAATAAACAGCGCATGGGTCATGCGATTTCAACGTTCTTTACCCTGTTTGATCTGGGGCTGGCACTCGGTTCCGTGCTGATGGGCATCCTGATTGCCTGGATGGGCTTCCAGCTGACCTATTTACTCTGCGCCGTGCTGGTGCTGTTGACCTTGCTGCTTTACAAAGCCATGGTCACACCAACCTTGCGTCAGGCTCCCTAAGAGGCTTCAACATGGAATTAAGACATTTACGTTATTTTGTTGCGGTGGCAGAAGAGCTGAACTTTACCCGGGCCGCAGCCAGAATGTATACCGTGCAGCCATCTTTAAGCCAGCAAATTAAAGATCTGGAACAGGAGGTCGGGGTGCAGTTATTGCTGCGTTCCAACCGTAAAGTAGAACTGACTCCAGAAGGCGAGGCCTTTTTAAAGCAGGCGCGTTTGTGTCTGGACTATGCCGACAAAGCTATTCAGGAAGCGCGGCAAGTGGCACAGGCGCAAAAACCACAGTTGAATATCGGCTTTGTGCCGGTGGCCGAAATGAAAGTGTTTCCTTATATCATGCCGAATATTCGTGCCCAGTTTCCCAATTTAAAAATCCATTTTCATAGCCTGCCGGATGCCGAGCAGTTTAAGGCCTTAAGTCGGGCGGAAATTGATATTGCTTTTACCCGCTATCCAGATGAATCGGGAGCGTTTGAGTCAATCCAGATTTTTGATGAACCACTGACCCTGATTGTGCCGAAAGATTCTCCGGCGGCCAGCTTAAAACATATCAGCATCAAAAGTTTTCAGCAGCAGGATTTTGTGATTAGTGATGAGCACGCCTCACCGCAGCTGTACAAAATTATTCAGGACTTTTTAAAGCAGTCTAGGCTGGAGATTCATGTGGTGCAGCATTCCACCAATATTCTGATGAACGTTAATCTGGTCGGGATGGGCGTCGGCTGGAGTCTGGTGCCCGCTTATGTGATTCCGCTACTTGGCGATAAAATTGTGGTGAAAAACACATTGGAACCACTGCCGATGATTGGCCTCTATGCCAGCTATCGCAAACAACATCGCAGCGAAGCGATTGAGCTGATTTTAAAAGTGTTAAAAGCGCAGTTTTATATGGATTTTGGCTAAAGCGTGTGTTACGCCTAACTGCATATCGGCGCAGCCGGTTTTTTAAAATTGGTGAAGCCGTTAAAGATGGACACAAATCAACAGCGTTTCTCGCCGGACAGCAGGATTAAAATATAAGCATTGATGCACTGTCGAGGAACTCCACATGCAACTGTATACGCATCCTCAATCACGTGGTCAGACCCTAATGCCGCTATTACAGGAGCTGCAGATTCAGGATCAGATCGAGATTATTCAGGTCAGTTGGGAAGATCTGCAACAGCCAGAGTATCGGGCCATAAATCCTTTGGGCAAAGTGCCGCTACTGGTCGATGGCCCGGTTTTTATTAGTGAAACCCCGGCAATTTTTGCCTATCTGGCTGATCATTTCTTTGAACAAGGTTTGGCCCCGGCCCTGGATGATCCGCAGCGCGGCGCCTATTTCAAATGGCTATTTTTCTGTCATGGCCCATTAACCGAATGGATTGACTTGAGCAATTTCCAGATCAGTCAGGCCCAGCTCGAACAGCATAAACGCGGTTTAGGGATGGGATTGCCGGAAGATCTGATGGCGTTTTTAAAACAGGGACTGCAGCAGGCCAACCCCTATTTGCTCGGTGAGCGTATGAGTGCCGCAGATTTGTATCTGGCGTACTGGCTGGCCTATGCCATTGCTCTGAAGGCCATTCCTTATTTGGAAGAATTCCGGCCGTATCTGCAATGGATGGCGCAGCGGCCATCCTTAAGTCAGGTGATCTGGTTTCAGCAGCTAGATCAGCATTGAAACAGCGGCATGAACATGAGCGCGAATAGCAAAAAACCACGCCTGAGCGTGGTTTTTTGAAGGGTTCATCTTATTAGGCATGCAGTTTCTGGAACAGTTGCTGACTGGTACTTTCCAGGGTTTGCGGAATTGCCAGCGCCGCAACGAAACGGTCAGGGCGTAAAATTACCACCGAGCCTGTGGTTTTGCCAAACCAGCTGCGAATTTCTGTGCCCAGATCACCAATGGTAATCACATCTGCAGAGTGTTTCGGCTGTGGATGTTTGAGCTGCACCGCAGGAATTACCTGAATAAATTTCACCCCCAGTTTCTGCCATTGCTGCATGCTGCTGTCAGACAGTCCCCATTTTGGATCAACCCCCCAGGCGATAATCGCAAAATCATTGCCCAGTACGTCATCCAGCAGCACCGTTTCACCTGAGGCCAGTTGTACCTGCGGCTGAATAAACATTTTACCGACCGGCGAGTATTTATCGGTTTGTGGCAACAGGGCGCCATCCTGATATTTCGGCATCGGCTTAAAGCGCATTTCCAGCAAATACTGTTTGATTGGCTTGATGTAATTCAGCACATAAGAAATACCATCACGGACAATACCGTGCCATTGTTTTGGCGGCGCCAGCACATGCCCGGCCATCACCGATAAATCAATCATGGCTTTGGCATGGTCTTTACGTTCAATCTGGTATGAATCGAGCAGCTCGGCAGCGGCTTTGCCCTGAATCACCAGCGCCATTTTCCAGGCCAGGTTAAAGGCATCACGCATGCCGCTGTTATAGCCCTGACCCTGCCACACCGGCATAATATGTGCTGCATCGCCGGCCAGTAAAATCCGGTCAACACGGAATTTTTCGGCAATACGCGCATTGTGGGTATAGACGCGCTGGCGAATGACCTCGATACCATCGGTGATTGGCAAGACTTTAGACAGTAACTTGGCGATATTTTCCGGTTTGCTTAGTTCTTCTTGGGTTTCGCCCGGCATCACCATAAATTCGAAACGGCGGATGCCATGCGGCAGGGCGGCGGACACATAAGGACGCACCGGGTCACAGCACAGATAAATATGCGGCGTGGCCAGTGGGTCATTATCAATATCAATCACAATCCACTGGTTCGGAGCTGTTTTACCATCAAAGGCAATATTCAGACGACGGCGTACCAGAGAATTGCCGCCATCGCAGGCAATCAGATATTGTGCCTGAATCAATTCCTGCTGACCCTCACGGGTATGCAGTTTGAGCGTCACGCCACTTGCATCTTGACGAAACTCGGTCAGTTCCCGGGAAAAAAGCACTTGGGTCTGTTCATATTGGGTCAAGCCGTTTAACAGCACCTGATCGACCTGCGGCTGGATAAAGGCATTGCGGCGCGAGAAACCAAATTCGCGGGTCAGCGGTTGAATATCGGCAAAGCAGCGGCCTTTTGGGGTAAGAAAGCGCATGGCATGATTGGGCGTGGTATGCGGCAAGACCTGATCGACCAGACCTAAAGATTGAATGGTCCGCAACGATTCATCATCAATCCCGATGGCGCGTGGGTAATCAATCGGGCGATCCAGCTGTTCCACTACCATCACCTGAATACCTTGTTTGCTTAAATAATTGGCGATGGTTAAGCCGACCGGACCGGCACCCAAAATTGCCACTTCAGTTGTATAGTTTGTTGTGTTCATCGCGAGGTCCATCCATCACGTCAGATTAACGTCCATTAACGGTGAAAGGCTGGGATTCAACAAGTTATGCCATAGTGGAAACAGAGGTCGACTGTAGAGGATAGTAAATAAGATGATTTTTATAATTTGTTGATTAGATGAATATTTATAATAAAAATACGATCATTCAGGATGATGTTACGATCATTTATTTCTATAGTAAAAAGACCATTTCCATAAAAAAGTGAAACCGCATCAAAGCGGTTCCACCTTCACACAATGGTATTTAATACGGTGCTGCCATCAAAGATAGCAACGCACAGTATGGCAACTCTTAACGTGCAGTTTTCTCTTTTTCATCGCTTGATACGGCTTCAGACGCAGGCTGATCTGCTGCCCCGGCATTGGCCGCTGCTGCTGGCTGCTCCTGGGTGCTGACAATCACTTTGTCTTCAGTTTGGGTATTCGCTGGTGCTGCCGGTGCAGCAAAAGTGGTTGCGGTAGCAGCCGCAAACGTGGTCGCAAGTAAAATTTGAGTTAATTTCATTTTGGGCATCCTTCAATATTCATTTTAGAGTTGACCTCGTATGCACATCACCTGCATCGAGGACAGGCTTCATGCTATGCCGCAGTGGGAGATTGAGCAATCGAAGCAACAAAGCAAAAAATCTGCTTAACATTGGCTCTACATGAATGAAGAAAATGTAGCAATTGGGTAAGAATTTACCGTTTTTTGCATCTAAAATTGGCGAACTTGCAGAGGAGATGGCCAGAGTTATCCCCATGCCGGGATAAATAAAATTACATTGCCGCCGATATTGCAGCGTTACGGAGAAAAACTGCAGGCAGATAAATGTAATTAAATTTTTCTAAAAGATAGCAAAGGTAGGTGCATTTTCTGGCTCAAGCTGAAAAAATCTCAGCCAGAAAGCTGCAGTGCTGGCTTGAACCACATGGCAATCTTGCATAGCATGCAAACGTTGCCCAGCCAAAGAGTAGACCTGTGAAACTGATTGCACCGACACGCGCCGTTCCAACCCATATTATTTCCGGTTTTCTGGGAGCCGGGAAAACCACGCTGTTACAGCAATTGCTGCGTCAAAAGCCGGAGCAGGAAGTCTGGGCGGTGTTGATGAACGAATTTGGCCAGATCGGCATCGACCAGCAGATTTTGCCGCAAAGTGACGGTTTTGAAATTAAGGAACTGCTCGGTGGCTGTTTATGTTGCAGCAGCCAGTTATCAATGCAGATTGCCTTGTCACGCTTACTGGATGAAGCCAAGCCCGACCGGCTGTTTATTGAACCCACCGGATTGGGCCATCCGCTGCAATTGCTGGAACAGCTGACCGAACCGCACTGGCACAGCCATCTGGACATGCGCGCCTTGGTCACGGTGGTGGATGGTTCACGTTTGCACGATGCCGACTGGACCCAGCAAAACCTGTATACCGACCAGTTAAAAGCCGCCCAGATTATTGTGATTTCACATCCGGATCAGATGCAGCCGGCAGATGAACAGGGCCTGGAAAAATTAAAACAGGAATATCAGGCCTATGCACCGCGCTGGCTAGCTGCTGAAAACGGTCAGCTGCCATTGGCTGAAATTGATCTGGCCCATGTCGGCATCCAGCGTAAAATCCAGCCTTTATTGCAGCTGCAACGCACACTGCCGGCACAGGCAGAGCTGCCGGAAATTAAACAGTTGCCCTATCATTATGTGGAAACGGCGCAGGGGTATTCGGTGGCCGGCTGGAAATTTTCCCGGCGCTGGCAATTTGACTTTTATGCATTGCTGGATCTGCTCTGTGAACAGCAGGACTGGTTACGGATTAAAGCAATTTTTCACACCAATCAGGGCTGGAAAACCTTTAATTTCAATCCGCAGCAATTTAACTATCAGTCATCGTCCGAAAATACCGATAACCGGATCGAGCTGATTTATCGTCATGCCCGGGACTGGAGCGCGTTTGAGGAACAGCTGCTGGCCTGTCGCATTGACAATACTGCCTAGAATCTGTTCAGCACGGGGCAGCAAAATCCGATATGCTAGGCGCCAAATTTGAGGATCACGTGTATGGCGCTTAAAGCAACAATTTATAAAGCAGATTTAAATATTGCCAATATGGATGTGCATCAATATGGTGACTATCAGCTCACCATGGCCTTGCATCCGTCTGAAACCATCGAGCGCCTGATGGTGCGTATTCTGGCATTTGCCCGCTATGCCGATGAGGCACTGGAATTCACCAAAGACCTGTTTGAAACCGATGAGCCGGCGCTGTGGCAAAAAGATCTCACAGGTCAGCTAATAAACTGGATTGAAGTCGGCTGCCCGGATGAAGACAAGGTCAAAAAAGCCAGCGCCCGTTGCCAACAGGTGGCGGTGGTGGCCTATGGCAGCAATGTCGATGACTGGTATAAACGCTCCAGCAAGCTGAAAACCCTGAAAAATGTTCAGGTCTGGAAACTGTCTACCGCCACCACCGAAGCAATTCAGAAACTGTGTGAACGTACCATGCAGCTACAGTTAAATGTGATGGATGGCGAATGGACCTTAATTGGCGATCAGGCCCAGGCTGTGATTGAATGGGAACAGTTGCAGTAACCCATCCGGTTGCTGCTGTGGTGTCAGGTCAATAAACGGCTGCAATTTAGCGGCCTAAATTATGCAGCTGTCATCAATTCCTTTTATACTCATGCACAATTGATTTGGTTGAAGAGAGCAGGCGCATGTCAAAAGAATTAGAAATTATTGATTTAAAAGTGGGTGAGGGCAAAGAAGCGGTCAAAGGCGCTTTAATTACCACTCACTATACCGGCTGGCTGGAAGATGGTACCAAGTTCGACTCTTCCATTGACCGCGGTAACTATTTTGAAACCGTGATTGGTACCGGCCGTGTGATTAAAGGTTGGGATCAGGGCATTCTCGGGATGAAAGTTGGTGGTAAGCGCAAGCTGATCGTGCCATCTCATCTGGCATATGGCGAGCGTAAAATTGGCAATATTATTCCGGCCAATTCCAACCTGATTTTTGAAATTGAATTATTTGACGTGAAAACCCGCGACGAATAAGCCTTCCACATTCCCTGACCAGAGAACAGGATGTCTCTGGTCGGCTTGTGCAAAAATAGTGCAAAAAGTAACTTGAAAGCCCTTCAATACACAGTACATTAAAATCATTCCTTTCCAATGTCTGCAGGGATTATCATTTTATTGGAACAGCGCGCGTACTTTCGGATTTCTTTCCTGTTGATGGCCTGGCTGTGTCTGTGTGCACTCAGTCTTGCTTCGGCACGAGCACATTATGATTCCTCACCAGACTCCTATTATCAGCAGCAGCTGATTACGACCCTGCAGTTTAGTGAACGTTCCAGTACCAATTTGGATGGCTCATGGCTGTTTTACAATCAGCAGTTTATTCAACAGCCCAGTGCAGTACTGACTGCAGAACGGGTACATCTACCGGCTTCTTTTCAGCAACTGACCGGCCAAATGGAAGGCTATGGCACATTTATTGGGCATTTTCAGCTGCCAAAAGAATTTGTCGGTCGCCGCATTGCGATCTGGATGCCCAGCCAGCAAGGTGCCTACCGGGTGTATTTAAATGGTGAGCCGCTGGCACGTGTGGGGGAAGCCGGTCCTGATGCTGCCCGCCATGAAAACGGCAATGGTCATCGTCTTGCTCATTTTATTGCTGACAGTGAATCTTTTACCCTGGCGATTCAGGCCTCCAGTTTCCAGAACTCCAGGGGCGGGCTGGAACATTCAATAAAAATCGGACTCAGCCGCACCATAAACTATCAATACCAGCGCCTGATGATGAGTGTGGCCATGATCAGCGGCGGGGTGCTCGGGATTGGGCTGTTTACCCTGGTCTTTTCCTTTTTCCGTGGGGTGATGTCGCCGAATGCACAAAGTATGTTTGTATTTGGCATTTTTATTGTGTTTTTGGCGCTGCACAACCTGTTCGCAGCCCCGTATGCCTATACCGCCTTTACCGACATTAACTGGATCTGGGGACTGCGGCTGCAATATCTGTTCAGTTTTCTGGCCATTTTATTTTTCTTGAGCTATATGTTCCTGTTTAACCAGCGTTATTTGCATCGGTGGGTATATTGTGCTGCGCTGCTGCTTATTGCCATTAATCTGGTCGCTGCATTGTGGGCACCGCCGATGGTGCTGGAACAGCTGGCGTTATGGAGTTCTTTATTCAGCCTGCTGGTGCTGATCAATTTTATCTACGGTTTTGCCGAAACTTTGCGGCAGAAACTGAGCTATTCCAAATTAACCGTATGTGCGGTAGTGCTGCTGTTTGGCAGCTTTATTCATGATCTGCTGCTGGCCTTAAACCTGATTGAATCAATTCCTTTATCGTTTATTTCTACCAGTCTGTATGCCTTGCTGATTATGCTGCAGCAGGCACGTAACTATGCGCGTGATACGGCCTATATTGAAAAACTGAATAACCGTTTGCTGAGCCTGAATAATTCGCTGGATGTTAAAGTCAAGGAGCGTACCGCCCAGTTAAGCCAGTTAAATGCCAAGCTGGAGTTGCAGGTAAAAATTGATGCGCTGACTGGCGCCTATAACCGCCGTGCCTTGAATGATGAAATCCTGCTACGTTTTGAGCAGACCTGTCAGCAGCCTGAACATACCCTGGCGTTTGTGATGCTGGATGTCGATTATTTTAAAAAATATAACGACCATTATGGCCACCTGAAAGGAGATCTGGTTTTGCAGCAGCTGGTGCTGATCTTGAATCGTGCCTTGCCTAAAAATGCCTATGTAGCGCGTTATGGTGGTGAAGAATTTGCCTTGATACTGCATAATGTCCCGATTGCCTTATTAGAGCCGATGATGGTGCAGGTATTACAGGCGGTTCGTGCCGAGCAGATACAGCACATTGCCCGTCAGGATGCGAAAAACTATGTCACGGTCAGTATGGGCGTGGCCTGGATGACTGGCAAGCAGCCCTATGCCAGTGTACTGGAATTTATGAAAGCGGCCGATCAGCAGCTGTATCTGGCCAAAGAAGCCGGCCGGGATCAGTACAGGATTGCCGGGCATTAAGCCAGTGAAAAATCTTTAGTCCAGATATTTGACCAAAGGAATATGTAAAACAGGCTCAATTGCCTGCGGCTGAATCTGAAAGCCATATTTTTGATAAAAGGGTAGCGCAGTACGGGTACTGGCCAGCACAATCCGTTTCATTTGGCGTTGCTGATAATAATGCAGCACTTCATTGAGCAGCAGTTTGCCAATGCCACGCTGCTGGACATCGGGCGCGACATAATTCATTAAAACTTCACCCTGATCGCTGGCCAGAATAAAACCGACCACCTGATGCTGCAGCTCATACACCCAGCAGTTGTTATAGTGCATCAGTAACAGCAGATTTTCCTGATTTTTATTTTCGAGCAGGCGTTGAATCTTGATTTCACGATGTTGATGATCGAGGCTACAGGATCGGATACTGTCGTGCAAAACGCGAATAAGGCTCGGGACATCTTGAATTCGAGCGGATCTAATCATTGTGTTGGTAAAGGCATAAACAAGCACCTATTTGAATGTAAATAAACCCTCAACAAAATGACAATCTTGTTGTGATTTACGCAGTTTTTTAGGTGTTGTGAGAATTTTTTATTGGGGGATTGATACTGTTTTGTGTCAAAATGAATAAAAAGACAGCAGTTTGGCAGCGCAGATGCGATTGGGTCATCTTGATGAGCACATGGAGTCACCCTTATTTTCATGCATGATCCAGCGCTGAGATAAGAGAAACGAGACCAAACGCTGGGAAATGAGAACCGAACCATTGAGGTAAGCGGGCTTATGGCAAAAATACTGGCAATCCTCCTGATTTTTCTGGCCTTTTATGCGCTGTGGAAAGTCATGATCAAAATCAGAATTAATCGTACCTTTCAGAAACATCAGGCCGCCTATTGCAATATGGTACAAGGCCCGATTAGCCAGAAATGCCCGCGACCGGTCGAAGAGGTGATTGAGGAAGTCGCTGCCTATGAACAGCAGCTGTTTGATGATGTAGCGGGCATCTTTATGCAGGACGCACCAGCTGTACAGCATAAAGATGATGGCCCAATGCTGCAGGAACAGGTGTTGCGTAAAATGCCGGCCAAAACCCAGACCCGGATTGCAGATACCGATCTGGGCGAATGGACCATTTACTGGACCTTCTATGAGCAGTCGCTGGAATACTACGTGAGCCAGTACGGTATTTTTATCACCCATGTGGATCGGGAGGGCCGTGAAACCCAGCAGCGCCTGTCTTTACCGTCCTGATTACGGTGAAATGCTCGCTTCGGTGTTTGCATCGGATGGCAGATATAGGTCAAACGTGGCCGCCACCTGATCCCAGATTTGTTCTGCGCCTTGGCGGAAATAGCCCATATGTCCAATCTGGCTTAAGCCAAACTGCTGCGGACTCAGGTTGATCATTTTCACTGAGGCATTGCAATAATGCTGCATAAAGGCATACCGGGAATTGGGTAAGGCCCAGTCATCATCCAGTGAAGAAGCGGCATAAATTGGGGTTTTGACCTGTGCATAACATTCAAACAGCGCCTGTTGTGCCGGATCACCAAAAAAGTAGGTCGGATTTTTACACCATTTACGCCATTCCTGATACACGCCCAGCGGCAGGTCCGCGCCCATATTCAGCTTGCTCCATGGCAAATAACCGGCCAGGGCCACCATTGGCGGGAAAATCAGGTTCCAGACAAATTGCACTTTAATTTTTTCTTTCAGTGGCATATAGCCATGCCAGCCGGCGCCGGTACCAAAACAGTACAGTGCCGTGACCTGCGCATGATTCGGTGCCAATCCGAGCGCTTGTCCGCCATAGGAATGACCGACCATAAATAGCGGCATCTGCTCACGTTTAAAATAGGCAATCGCACCGGCCAGATCCAGTTTGCCCCAATCCAGATAAGACATCTGAAAGCCTTTCAGCCGTTTCGGTGCCGATTTGGTCACACCCCGATAATCAAAACACAGTACCTGATACTGATATTGGCTCATGTACTCGGCAAAGCGGCGATAAAAGGCTTGCGGCACACCGGTTGCACAGGCCACCAGCAGCTGCGCCTTAACCTGCGGCGGGGTATAACAGGTGCCGGTCAGCAGATAACCATCGCTGGCCGGGAAAGTAACGCTGCGGATCTCAGGCGGCGATGTGTGGATAGCAGAGGTGGTGGTGTTCATCCTGAACTCGTATATTTTTAGACTGGCTCTAGTTTGAATGTTGCGGAGGGGCAGTGTCAAAACTGGCGCGTTCATCGGCCAGAAGGTTTAAAATAAACAGCGATAGAAATAAACAGCAATAAAAGCAGGATGAGATAAGCCATGCTGATTGATTTTCGCCAGCAGCAACAGGCCAGGTTTGAACAGGTGGCACAGCGTCTGCAACAGGCCGCTGCCGAGGGCCTGCATTTTGATTCAGTTGCTGATTTTTATCAGTCGGGCTGGCTTGAGCAGTTTCCGGCCGGCATTCGCTGGTCGGTGACCGGACTGGATGATGGCGCTGAACAGTTTTATGCCTGGATTGATTATCTGGACTGTTTTGTCCGGATTGATGCCGGTGAGATGCTGCGGATTGAATATGGCCGACACCAGAACAATCCGACCACATTCAGCCAATGACAGCGCGTGTAGAATTCTTTTAAATAAACAGGCGATGAACCGGCTGCAACAGCAGGTTCCCCACCAAGAACAAG
This sequence comes from Acinetobacter sp. Brlt_5, assembly GCF_051949055.1. Taxonomy (NCBI): domain Bacteria; kingdom Pseudomonadati; phylum Pseudomonadota; class Gammaproteobacteria; order Moraxellales; family Moraxellaceae; genus Acinetobacter; species Acinetobacter sp. Brlt_5. The sequence continues at coordinate 55,568 of NZ_JAYJLP010000004.1, read as the reverse complement.
ACCGAAGAAAAAGACAAAATCAGGGATCAACTATGGCGCATCAATTTACTGTCAATGCCACCATTCAGGGTGTTTCATTGAGCGAATTCAAACAGCTGGCTGCAAATACTGCATTACATGAAAATGTGTGCAAACGTATTCCGGGAGAAAATCTGGAGATTCTGGAATCACAGATCCAAGGTGATATTTACACCTTGCGCCGTGCCTATAACCTAGATGTGAATATTCCAGACATCGCCAAAAAACTGCTAAAAGATGCTTTTCGTTTAAAGCGCACCGATGTCACCAATCTGAGTGCATTGACCTCGACCATTGATTTAGGTGCGAACTTACCCTTAGAGGCCCGCTGCGCACGTTCGGTGACGGGCAATGATCAGCAGGTTCAGATCCAGCTGAACTGGACAGTAAAAGTGAAAGTGCCATTAATTGGCGGGATGCTGGAAAAACATGCAGAAGGTGAAATTCGCCGCTTTAGCGAAGTAGAGATTAATATTGTTGAAGATGAACTCAAGAAGAATTTAAAAAGCTAAAATCTGAACATCTTTGGATAAAAGCCCGGATGAAGCCGGGCTTTTTTGTTTTGAGGTGGATTAAACCGAAGGGCGGGCACGCTCAAAGCGTTGCTGATAAAACCAGGCGGTCATAAACGCCACCAGACAGACCACCCAGATATAATATAGCGCGCCAATATTGCTATACAGGCTTAGCCACTGCACCAGCGGTAAGGTAATGCCACCGGCAATGGCATAGGCCACGTTATAAGAAAATGAAATACCGGAAAAACGGATTTGTGCCGGGAACATTTTCACCATGCTATATGACACCATGCCAACTGTCCCTGATGCCAGACCCAAGAGCATATACAGCATAAAGATTGTTGATGCTTCAACATGACCCAGGCTGTTATAGAACAGCGAGGCAATTGCAGCGACCAGCAGGGAACCAAATAAAATAACGCGACCAGCACCAAAACGGTCGGCCAGTAGCCCGGCCACAATACAGCCAATCATCTGCATGACAATGGCGGCACTTTGCATTTTAAAGGCATCGGCGCGGTCAAAACCAAATGCACCGACCAGCAGGTTTGGCATGGCCAAAATTAGCACCACCACACAGGCGGTCAGGAACCAGGTAAAGAACATGCCCATCACCACACCGCTACGATGCTGCGCCAGCACCTGTTTCACCGGTAATTCCTTGGCCAGTTCCTTGCGTGCCTGCATGGCTTTAAATACCGGGGTTTCATGTAAATAACTGCGTAAATACAGCGCTACCAGACCAAAAATCCCACCAACAATAAACGGAATACGCCATGCCCAGTCCTGAATTTCGGCTGCAGTAAATTGCAGTGAAATAAACAGCGACATTAACGCACCGAGTAAAATCCCCAAGGATAAGCCGGCGGTCAGCAGACCATTGGCAAAACCAATTCTTTTTTCTGGCACATGCTCGGAAACAAAGGTCCAGGCCGCAGGAATTTCACCACCAATGGCAATACCTTGTACCACGCGCATTAGCAGTAACAATAATGGCGCGGCATAACCAATGCTTTCAAAGGTCGGCATGATGCCAATAAATAGCGTGGGTAGAGCCATCAATAAAATCGACAGGCTAAACAGGCGTTTACGGCCAATTAAATCGCCAAAATGCGCCATCACTACACCGCCGAGTGGACGGAAGAAATAACCGGCTGCAAAAATCCCGTAGGTATTCAGCATAGCCCAAAATGGACTGAGGGTGCTTGGAAAAAACAGATCGGAAATAATTTTGGCGTAAAAGACATAAATGACAAAGTCATAAAATTCGAGTGCCCCGCCGAGTGAGGACAGGCCAAGTGTGCGTTTGTCTTCGCGGCTTAAACGGGGAGTAGCATCCATGCGTATCTTCTGACTGGACTAAAAACAGGAACCGTAATTTTAAAGAAGAGCTATAGCTATGAATAATCAAACTTTATTTGGGAAAAATAAACTAATAGTTATAAAAGTCTGCGTGTTTCGATGATTATTATTGTTGCCAGTACAGCTGGTTGCGGCCCAGATTTTTGGCCTGATACAGCAGTAAATCGGCCTGCTGCGCAGCCTGAGAAAACTCATCAAAGTGCTGGAAAAAGTTGATGCCGAAACTGCCGGTCATTGAAATGACCTGACCACTCTGAATCAGTGGCGTGGTTTCAATGCTGCTGCGAATCTGTTCTGCCACCTGAATTGCGATATCCGGCGGGGCATCTTGCAGTAAAATCAGAAATTCTTCACCGCCCATCCGGCAGATTTCATCGTATTTGCGTACCGCTTTGCTGATAATTTCGGTGACATGCTGTAGCGCGACATCGCCAACCTTATGGCCATATTGATCATTAATCTGCTTAAAAAAGTCCAGATCACACAGAATAATCGCATTCTGCTTGGAACGGCTGTGCTGTTTTAAGCGTTTCAGGCGTTCCTCCAGCGCCCGGCGATTCAGCAAGCCGGTTAATGGATCAAGATTCCGTTCTTTTTGCAGCTGCTGGAAAATATCCTGATAGGCACTATGAAACAGCAGCCCGGCCATCAGCAGGCTCAGGCAGAGAATAATCAGCTGGGTGCCGGCAGCGACCAAGTTGTTACTTAAAATCTGGTTGGTCGGCTGTAATACCACAAACAGATACAGGGTGCGCAGCGCAATCACCGCACTTAACAGCAACAGTGACAGGCGTAACAGGCGATCCAGTTTCTGCTTGAGCTTGACCTGATATAAAGCCTTTAAATTATGCGAAAAAATCAGGGTAATGGTGATGGTCAGCACCAGCATCCGCTGTGCATATTGCTCATCAAACACCGAAAAATACACATAAATTGACTCGGCAATGGCAATTAGCACCAGCAGAAATGCCCAGCGCGTGGTGACATTCAGCCGTAAATGAATGGCATGGGTGAACATCGCACAGCTGATAAACAGCAGCGTGGACGGAATAAAGCTAAAGGTCGGCAACATTTGGGCGGAGACCACGGTAATGATCAGTACGGCCAGACCCGTACACAAGGTCGATGCGGCATACCACAGAAAATAGGTGGGAATCGGTTGGAACAGCCGCAGCAGCAGAATGACGCTGCCAAAGGCCATCATAAACAGCGGGATTAGCGCACTGTAGAGGGAGAAATTTTCGGCTAACATGAACAAATTGCAGGTAAGTCAAAAAATCGCGCCATCATAGCAGCTTCTCCCAGACAGTGATCTAAAAAAGTGCACAATCTTGAACGCATAATTGAATCAAGAAGATTTAGAAAAGCGATGCGTGTAGCGATGCTGTAACTGCCGGGCCAAAACGTGCCGGCTTGCGGTATAAAATAAAGTTGCCATCTACAACAATGATAATGCCCAAAGAAGGACCCACCCTATGCAAACGCCTGTTCCAGATTATTTAAAGCATGTTTTGTCACAATGTCAGCGCAATGTGGGCGGGCAGCTGGCCGATTATATTCCGGAACTGGCACAGGCTGATCCTAACAAGCTGGCGCTGGCCCTGTCCACCGCAGATGGCATGATCTATTCCAGCGGTGATGATGGTCATGAATTTACCATCCAGTCCATGTCCAAACCCTTTGCCTATGCACTGGTGCTGGAGCAGTTGGGCATTGAAGAAGTTTTGCAAAAAGTAGGCGTTGAACCCTCCGGAGAAGCCTTTAACCAGATTTCCCTAGATAAAGAACTGAATATTCCGAAAAACCCGATGATCAACTCGGGGGCGATTACCACCCATTCATTAATTCAAACTACGGCTGGCATTTCACGGGCCGAGCAGCTGCGCCGTTTTTTAAGTGAACTGGCCGGACGGGAATTAAGTTTTGATGAGCAGGTCTATACCTCCGAAATGAAGACTGCATTCCGGAATCTGTCGATTGGCTATATGCTGCGTACTGTCGGTGCACTGGACACTGACCCGGTCGAAATTGTAAATGGATATATCCAGCAGTGCGCAATTAAGGTCACGGTTAAGGATTTGGCGCACATCGCCCGTGTCTTGGCCAATGGTGGCCTGCATCCGAAAACGGGTGAGTGTTTGCTGGATCGGGCAGTGGTGCGGCAGGTGTTAAGCGTGATGCTCAGTTGTGGTATGTATGATGCTGCCGGAGACTGGCTCACCACGGTGGGGATTCCGGCCAAAAGTGGCGTGTCTGGCGGGATTATTGGCGTACTGCCGGGGCAGGTCGGTATTGCGGTATTTTCACCGCGTGTAGATGAACATGGCAACAGTGTCCGCGGGATTGATATTTTCGAGCGCTTATCTGCCGATATGGGCCTGCATCTGATGGAAGGGACGCCTTCCGCACAAACCATTATTCAAAGCTGTTATTGGGCTGGCAAAAATGATGATGTTCGCGTCTATGAACTGCGCGGAGTGTTGCAGTTTACCGAGTCAGAAATGTTGCTGCGCAATTTACAGGAAGAGCCACCGGGTGATACGACGATTGTACTCGATCTGACCAACCTCACCTTAATTCATGATGTGGGTGCACGGATGCTGTTTGAAGGAGTAGAGCGTTTGCAGCAAGATGGACATCGTGTGGTGGTGGTTGATTCGGAAGGACTGTTAAGTCAAATGCAAATTCAGAAGCATGCAGCGGTGCTGGTTCAGGAAGAGCTAGAGCGTTATTTGCAACAGTATGAATGAGGAAAGGGCCTCTCCTTCAACTTTTCTGGCGCTTTGTTTTAAATACCTCTCCCTGACCCTCTCCTGAGAGGCAGAGGGGGAACTTTACGCGAATTTGATGGTGGTTTTGGATTCGTAATTCATTTAATCACATGACAAAGTCCCCCTTTGAAAAAGGGGGATTTAGGGGGATTTTTAGTTCCCCCTTTAATAAAGAGGACTAGAGAGATTCTTAAGAAATCGAATCATCCAAATTCGGCGCTAACCAACGTTTCGCCTCATCCAAGGTCCAACCTTTACGCTTCGCATAATCTTCAAGCTGATCGCCAGAGATTTTACCCACGTTAAAGTATTCAGTTTCAGGGTTGGCGTAGTAAAAACCACTGACTGATGATGGCGGCCACATCGCAAAACTGCTGGTCAGTTGCGTACCAATCTTGTCAGTTGAACCTAACCAGTCAAATAGTGGTGCTTTTTCAGAATGTTCAGGACAAGCAGGGTAGCCCGGCGCCGGACGAATCCCGACATATTTCTCTTTAATCAGCTCTTCATTCGACAGTTGTTCATTGGCCTGATAGCCCCAGAACTCTTTACGGATACGTTCATGTAAATGCTCGGCAAAAGCTTCAGCAAAACGGTCACCCAAGGCTTGAACCATAATTGCGTTATAGTCATCGCCTTTGGCTTTGTATTCTTGCGAAAGTTCTTCCGCACCAAAGATTGAAACCGTAAAGCCACCCAAGTAATCCTGAGCCACATCTTTTGGTGCAATAAAGTCAGCCAAAGAGTAGTTCGCTTTACCGGTTACTTTGTCAGACTGCTGACGAAGGTGCTCGAAGCTGTGTGTTACATTGCCATTTTCATCAGTCACCGCAACGGTATCCGCTGCGACACGGTTTGCAGGATAAATGCTAAACGTCGCACGAGCATCGAAACGTTTATTCTCAATAATATCTTTGAGCATTGCTTGTGCTTGTTCATACAAGTCACGCGCGGCTTCACCCACCACTTCATCTTCCAGGATTCTCGGGAATTTACCCGCTAGGCTCCATGAAATAAAGAACGGTGTCCAGTCAAAGTATTCCACCAAGGTTTCTAAAGGATAGTTAGTGAATGTTTTAGAACCAATGAAGTTTGGTTTTACTGGTGCATTCTTGTCGAAGTCGATTTTGAAACCATTTTCAACTGATTCAGCATAAGACAGTTTTGCTGCTTTTGGCTGCTTGTTGGCAAGACGGGTACGGATTTTTTCATAATCTGCTGCATAGTCCGCCATCAATTGTGGTTTCATTTCAACAGAAAGTAATTGTGTGGTCACACCTACAGCACGAGATGCATCGGCAGTATAGAACACACCATCATTTTGATATTGCGGAGCAATCTTCACCGCAGTATGTGCTTTCGATGTGGTCGCACCACCAATCATCAGTGGAATGTTAAAGCCTTTACGTTGCATTTCTTTGGCAACAAAGACCATTTCATCTAAGCTAGGTGTGATCAAACCAGATAGACCGATGATGTCGACTTTCTCGTCAATCGCTGTTTGTAAAATCTTCTCACATGGCACCATTACGCCAAGGTCAACAATGTCATAACCGTTACAGCCAAGTACCACACCCACGATGTTTTTACCGATGTCATGGACATCGCCTTTTACTGTTGCAAGCAAGATTTTACCTTTGGCTTCGCCTTGGGTTTTTTCCGCCTCAATAAACGGGTTTAACCAGGCCACAGCTTGCTTCATCACACGTGCAGATTTCACCACCTGTGGCAGGAACATCTTACCAGCACCAAACAGGTCACCGACCACATTCATACCGGCCATCAATGGACCTTCGATCACGTCGAGTGGGCGAACGGCTTTTAGGCGAGCTTCTTCAGTATCTTGATCGATATAAGTGGTGATACCTTTAACCAACGCATATTCAAGACGCTTTTCAACGCTTTCATTACGCCATTCCAGGTTTTCTTCAGCTTTTTGTGCACCACCTTGACCACGGTATTTTTCAGCTATTTCCAGCAATTTTTCAGTTGCTTCATTACCGCTTTCACCCTGATTACGGTTCAGGATCACATCTTCAACCGCATCTTTCAGGTCTTTGTCGATGTCATCATAAATCGCCAGCTGACCGGCATTTACGATACCCATAGTCAGACCTTGCTGGATACCATAGTATAGGAACACCGCATGGATCGCTTCACGTACTGGCTCATTACCACGGAATGAGAAAGATACGTTCGAGATACCGCCAGAGATCATCGCATTTGGCAGGTTCTGTTTAATCCAGCCAGTTGCTTCGATGAAATCGACAGCATAGTTGTTGTGTTCTTCGATACCGGTTGCTACCGCGAACACATTCGGGTCAAAGATGATGTCTTCAGACGGGAAGCCAACTTCATTTACCAATACGTCATAAGAACGTTTACAGATTTCTTTTTTACGTTCCGCAGTATCGGCCTGACCATTTTCATCAAATGCCATCACAATCACGGCTGCACCGTATTGACGGCAGAGGCGGGCACGTTCTACAAATTCGTCATAACCTTCTTTCAGGGAAATCGAGTTAACAACGGCTTTACCTTGAACACATTTCAGACCAGCTTCAATGATTTCCCATTTAGATGAGTCAATCATGATTGGCACACGTGAAATATCTGGTTCAGATGTCACCAGATTCAGGAAGTGCACCATCGCACCTTCTGAGTCGAGCATGCCTTCATCCATGTTGATGTCGATGATCTGTGCACCGGCTTCAACCTGTTGACGTGCAACATCGAGAGCTTCTGCAAAGTTTTCTTCTTTGATCAGACGCAGGAATTTTTTTGAACCGGTCACGTTAGTACGTTCACCAACGTTCACGAACAATGAATCTTTGGTAATGTTAAATGGTTCTAAACCACTTAAACGACATGCAGGCTCAATTTCTGGAATCTGACGCGGCGCAATACCTTCAACTGCTTGAGCAATCGCACGGATATGATCAGGTGTCGTACCACAACAACCACCAGTAATATTGATCAGACCACTTTCCGCAAATTCTTTAATGAATGCTGCGGTCTCTTCCGGAGTTTCATCATAACCACCGAAGGCATTTGGTAAGCCTGCGTTAGGATGCGCAGAAACGAAGGTGTCGGCAACGTCAGACACGGTTTTTACGTGTGGGCGCATGGCATCTGCACCTAGGGCACAGTTAAAACCAATCGAAATTGGTTCTGCATGACGCATTGAGTTCCAGAACGCTTCAGCAGTTTGACCAGTCAAGGTACGACCAGACGCATCGGTAATCGTACCAGAAATCATAATTGGCAATTCAGTGCCTAGTTCTTTAAATACTTCCTTCACTGCAAAGATCGCAGCTTTGGCGTTTAAAGTATCGAATACGGTTTCGATCAGGATGATATCGACACCGCCTTCAATCAAGGCCTTGGTTGATTCGATGTAATTCACTTTCAATTCGTCAAAAGTGATATTACGGAAGGCAGGGTCATTTACATTTGGTGAAATCGACGTAGTACGTGATGTCGGACCAATTACACCTGCCACAAAACGTGGTTTTTCAGGCGTTGAGTATTTTGCACAAGCTTCTTTAGCCAGGCGTGCTGCTTCACGGTTGATCTCAGGAACCAGATCTTCCATGTGATAATCAGACATTGAAACACGGGTACCGTTAAAGGTATTGGTTTCAATAATATCGGCACCAGCTTCAAGATATGCTTCGTGAATGCCTTGAATAATCTGTGGCTGAGTCAGCACAAGTAAGTCGTTATTGCCTTTCAGATCATATGCCCAGTCAGCAAAACGCTCACCCCGATAATCAGCTTCTTCCAATTTATGGCGTTGGATCATGGTACCCATCGCACCATCGATAATTAAAATTCTTTTGGCAAGAAGTTCTTTCAGGGTGGCAAGTGTGGACATAAAAAACCCTTGTTTTGATGAATCAGAAATGCGCAATATTTTAGCAGAGTTCGACTGCTTTTTTCCGCAATTGATGGGATGGAACGGAACTTTGTGGCATCTTTGCTGAAAAAGTATACGTTTTCATGGGTTTATTTTGAAAATATACACATCATTATAAATAAATCATTGTAAGGATTCATAAAATTGTCATATAGCTATGGCAGCATGAGATGGTCTAAAAATGGGCCGGGTTTTGCTATGCTTGTAATATTTCAGGGTCATCAAAGATGACAGCAGTGACAGAAAACCGGATGAAGATGAGATGGTGGTTTATAAGATTTTGATTTATTTTAAATAGTTTGATTTTTTGTCTATAAAATTATCAGGAAATTGTGGCAAATAAAGTAGAAAAATTACTTTATTTGACCTGCTTTTGTCATATAATTGTCACAATTTAACTGAACAATAAGGGGATTTTGTATCCTCTTTTCCTGCTTGCATGAATTCTAATCAAACTCCCGTAGATTCAGCACACCAGTCGGCTCCGAAAAAGTCGACCAATGTTCATGTGCCAACACCGAAATTCTTTATGCCGGTGTTTCTAACGCTTATTATTTCAACGCTTATTTATATTGGCTTTCAATTATCGGCAGATTTATCGCATGTTCCGGCGCTTAGCCTGTATTCGGTGATTCTGCTGGCCACCGCTTTATTTATTGCGCTGGGCTTTGAATTTGTTAACGGTTTCCATGACACCGCCAACGCGGTGGCTACGGTCATTTATACCAATGCCTTGTCTGCACCGGTTGCGGTAATGTGGGCCGGTTTCTGTAACTTCCTTGGGGTGATGGTCGCCAGTGGTGCCGTGGCCTACGGTATTATTGCCTTGCTACCGGTCGAGCTGATCATGAATGTTGGCTCAGGCGCAGGTTTTGCCATGGTTTTTGCCATGCTGATTGCGGCCATTCTCTGGAATTTAGGCACCTGGTTCCTCGGTATTCCGGCTTCAAGTTCGCATACCTTAATTGGTTCCATTCTGGGTGTGGGAATTATGAACTACATCCTCAATGCGGGCGCTGGTGCATCCGGCGTGGATATGGAACAGGTGATGAAAGTCGGTAAGGCTTTACTGTTCTCGCCATTAATTGGTTTTGCCTTTGCTGCCGTACTGTTCCTGCTGGTGAAAAAGATTTTCAAACGTCAGCTGGAACTGTTCCAGCCGCCTGAAGGCAATAAACCGCCACCACCATTAATCCGTGCCATCCTGATCTTTACCTGTACTGGGGTGAGCTTTGCCCACGGTTCTAATGACGGTCAGAAAGGCATGGGCTTAATCATGCTGATCCTGATTGGGATTGTGCCATTGGCTTATTCCTTGAATAAGGAACTGGACAACCAGCATATTCAGTCTTTCCAGCAATTGTCGACGCAAACCGCGTCTGCAATTTATGCCAACCATACCGATATTCCGGATGCGCAGGCCCGTGAAGTAATCACCAAGTACATCCAGACCAAGGAAATCACCCCAGAAGTGGTACCGGCTTTGGCCAGTTTGACTGATCATTTAGGTGAGCGTGTGGGTCAATACGGCGATTTGAAAAATATTCCGGAAGCAGAAGTGGCAGCATTGCGTAATGATATGTACCTCAGCACCACGTCATTCAAGCGTCTGGATAAAGCGGAAGCTTTACCTGCCATGAGCAAGGAACAGGAAAAAGTGGTCGATGATTACCGTGACCATCTCGATTCCTTCCTGCAATATATTCCAACCTGGGTTAAAGTTGCGGTGGCACTGGCACTGGGCTTAGGAACCATGGTCGGCTGGAAGCGTATTGTGGTCACCGTGGGTGAACGGATTGGTAAACAGCACATGACTTATGGTCAGGGTATGTCAGCCGAGCTGGTGGCGATGTCGACCATTGCTGCAGCAGATGGCTTTGGTATGCCGGTATCGACCACGCATGTCTTGAACAGTGCGGTGGCCGGGACCATGGTGGCGAATAAATCTGGCCTGAATTTCCAGATGGTTAAAACCATTCTGTCGGCGTGGATTTTCACCTTGCCTGCAACCATCTGTTTATCGGGTGGCCTGTTCTGGTTATTCCTGAAAGTATTCTAAGCCGGTTCATCCGCAATAAAAAACGCTGCCTGGGCAGCGTTTTTTTATATCTGTAGATGAAACAGATGATCCAAATGCTAAGTCGTGACGTCCTTTATTTTTTAGATAGACAGCAAATCTACAATGCATTCTCTCAAGGGGTGAGGGCTGGGGGTAAGGAAATAGCCTAAGCAATATCAAAGCTTCTCTTTCTTTAATGAACCTATCCACTCTTTTATCTTTCAGGTAGACAGCAGGTCTCTAAAAAAATCTCCCTCTCCGTTTTGGATACGTAGCACCGCTACACAAGAGAGAGGGAACGATCGAAGAGAGATTAAAATCTCTTATTTCTTTAACTTGGCCAGTAAGCCTTTAGGCAGCTTCTCGGTAGCAAAACCATATAAGGCTGCAAAAGGCAGGGCAGTACGAGCCAAATATGCGACACGCCATAAACCGCCATGGTTGGCCCCTTCCATCATCAACTCTAAAGGATGGTTCAGGGTTACTTCCGGATTGGCCCCCGACTGTGGATTACGCAGGTCATGAATCCAGAGCGCGGCCATAATCGCATTGGTGGTTTCTGGCGCAAAAGCTTCTACATCAAACAGGCTGGCACCATTAAATGCCGCTTTTAATAACGGATTTTTAGTCACCGAATAGGTCGTGGTTGATGGTGCAATATTAATGCTGACGCGTTGTCCCTGATGACGGGCGAGGGTGGCGCGCCATTGCTGAATACGTTTGGCCAGCGCATAGTTCGGTCCTTGTTCCACCACCAGACAGTCGGCAATCCCGTAATCCTGTCCATTGTCTGAATGCACCAGATCATGCAGGTTTTTCTGGAAGAAATGCTGCGCTGTGACCGTTGAAACCCCACGGGTCAGCAGTTGCTGGGCTTTCGAGCGCTGCTGATACTTGTCTTTTGAGGCCTGAATCACATCGGCAGGCACTGCATAGACATCGGTTGGGGTGCACATAAACATCAGGCTGGTATCGGCTTTTTGCGTGCTGACGGCCTGCATAATTGCATCCATCGCCATGGCCACACGCACGTGTTTTTCACCATCTAAATAGGCAATTGCAGCCAAATCCAGCTGCTGTTCAAACTGGGTTAGCCACTGGGCAATTTCAGGAGTTTGAGTCAGTAAATTGGCGCCAAGCTGCTCTTTTAATAGCTCAGTCGTGCTGTTTTCATCTACCGCTTCAGTCGCTGGTGCATACAGGGTGGCATTACCCTGTTGCACGGTTTCTAGAATTTTGTTCCAGACCCGGGCATTGGGTAAATCGACCGCGACAATATTGGCTTTCCATTTCGATAGCCAGGTCAGGGGGCCAGCTTCAGAAGCAGCACCAAACAGCACCATGGTACGGTCTGATAAATCGAACCATTCTGGATGAGCGACTGCTGCACGTAAAGCTTGAGCATGACTGTGTTCAATAATCCCGCCATCTTCCCAGCGCTGGATTTGCTCAAGCAGTGTCTGACCTTGCAGTTTCTGTCCCTGATACGGCACATACCATTCCGGCGCCGCCGTGCTTTGGCCCTGGATTTTAACTGTGTGCAAAGGCTGGGCATCGAGGCTCATCACATCTTTCAGCAGATGTTTTTGACCATGTCGATAAAACTCGAAACTGCCATGTGCTTTATTCAGGCCCTGTTCAGCAATTTGAATCGGGTTCTGGCAGGTCTGAATGCCGTATTCGACCAGCGCCTTAAAATATTTGGGATACTGTTTGCGCCAGTTTTTTTCAGACAGGGTTTGCTGGGACAGTTGCGGTGCAACACCGGCCAGTGCCTCGGCAATAATCGCACGTCCTGTGCGTGAAGTACTTGGTTTCTGGTTTTCGAAATGTGGAAATTGTAGGCCGTCTAATGTGGACATGCAAAAACTCGCAGCTTGAAAGCAAATTAATATACAGATGTATACATTATCTATGCCAAATTGCGAGATGGGGTGGCATTAACTACCAAAATTGTATGAATTATCCAATGAAATTGCAGTTTATGAGGGCGCAGTAAAAAGCCTCCGTTCTGGAGGCTAAATGGGCAAATGGGCTTAGCAGCGGCCTTTTTTGGCCTGACCTGGTGGGCAGAAATCTCCTGGATGGCCATAAATACGTGAGTCAGGATCAATCACCAAACGGCCTTCTGGGGTATGGACGGCACAGGCACTCAAGCTCAGTAAACAGCCGGCAATCAGAAATAACTTTTTCATCTCTCATCTTCCATCTTCGTTATTATTCGAGTAATTTTAGACGCCAACCGCTGCGGCATACTGTGTTAATTTGTAGTTATGCGTTGTCAAAATATACCGCAGGCGCTTCAGATTGCTCAAATTTAGAACGGAAGCTGGCTAAGTTTATTCAGGAAATGTGGAATTAAACGCGGCTCAATCATGATGGTGATAATCACCCCATAGGCTGCTCCCCACAAATGCGCGCTGTGGTTAATATTGGAATTGCCACGTTTACCCGACCAGATGCTATAGGCCACATACAGCACCGCAAAAATAATAGCCGGAACCGGAATAAAGAACACGAAAATCAGTTTCCATGGTTCAAACAGGATATAGGCAAACAGTACTGCAGACACCGCACCGGAAGCACCCAGGCTGGCCCAGCGATGATCATTTTTGTGTTTCAGATAACTCGGTAAAATTGCGGCAATCAGACCGCCTAAATAAAACAGTACAAAGCCCAGATCATACAGATACTGACGGTAAAAGCTTTCAATAATACTGCCGAAGAAAAACAGGGTAATCATGTTAAACAGCAAGTGGGTACCATCGGCATGGACAAAACCGTGGGTAATGAAGCGGTCATATTGACCACGTTCCAACGCCGGTGGCCAGAAAATCAGCCGGTTCATGACTTTTTCTTTGGAAAAAGCAATAAAGGAGATAATCGCTGTAATCACAATCAGCGTAACAGTATGATTAAACGGTAAATCTAACATAAACAGATGTTCTTCTTTTCGGGTTTCCTGATCATAATGCCATTAAAAAACAAATGAAACAGAACTTTCATAGGATAATTCCGACAATTTTAGTTGAATTTTTTTAATTCCCCCGCATCTTCAGTTAAAATGGCAACTTCAGCATGAGGAAATATTGTTATGTCGACTGAGAACCACAGCACTGCAGTTGCAGAAGAGATTCCAAACTTATTGATCACCCCAAATGCTCAAGAGTATTTAAAAGATTTATTGGCAAAGCAAAATACACCGGGGATTGGTGTGCGTGTTTTTGTTGAGAATCCTGGAACGCCGCGTGCTGAGTGTTGTATGGCTTATAGTGCGCCAGAAGAAGTCGTACCAACAGATTATAAGCAGGATTATCCGGATTTTCCGGCCTATATCGACACCCCGTCTATTCCATATTTACTGGATGCGGTTATTGATTACAACAAAGACCGTTTTGGTGGTCAGCTGACCTTCCGTGCGCCTAACTCGAAAGTGCCACGCGTGGGTCCGGATGCCTCAATCGAAGAGCGTATTACTTACGTGTTACAGTCTGAAATTAACCCGGGCCTTGCCGGTCACGGCGGTAACTGTGCCTTGGTGGAAGTGGTTGAAGATCCGGAACACGGTTTAACCGCGATCCTGAAATTCGGTGGCGGTTGTCAGGGCTGTTCAGCGATTGATGTCACGCTGAAACAGGGTGTAGAAACCACATTAAAACAGCATGTGCCTGAATTAATGCGTGTGGTAGACCAGACTGACCACAGCCAGGCCGAAGGTGCTTATTTTAAATAATAAATAAGTTTCACTTCAGCAAATGAGCCTCCCATCGTGGAGGCTTTTTACTGTCTTAAATAAATATATTAATGATAATAATTATCGGTATTAATTGAATTATCAGTAAAGATTGTTACAATGCGCAACGAAATACACAGAATTTCTCCTTAATTAAATTGGGATAACCTGATGAATAAAACTCTGAACCAGTCAGCATTATCTTTTGCGGTCCTTGCCGTGATGAGCAGCCTTGCTCAAGCAAATCCAGACAATAGCACTGCAGATGCGACCCAGTTAAATACCATTGTGGTAACCGCTACCGGCTATGAACAGGACCTGTCCAAGGCGCCGGCGTCCATTACCGTGATTGATCGGGAAGAGCTGGAAAAGCGTGAATATAATGATATTACAGATGTACTTAGACATACTCCCGGCGTGGTGGTGTCCGGTTCTGGCTCGGCACAAACCATCAGCATTCGCGGTATGAGCTCGAATTACACCTTGTTTCTGGTCGATGGCAAACGTCAATACGGCCGTGATGTCAATCCAAATGGCGATGATGCCGGTTTTGAGAAAAATATTTTGCCGCCGGTCTCCGCGATTGAGCGAATTGAAATTATTCGTGGGCCGGCCTCAACACTGTATGGAACAGATGCGATGGGCGGGGTGGTGAATATTATTACCAAGAAAGTCAGTGACCGCTGGTCGGGCAGTGTCGAACTGGGCAGTGTCATTCAGGATCAGGGCAATGCCGGTGATATTCAAAATGGCTCGGTCTATCTGGCGGGTCCATTACTAGAGAACAAGCTTGGTTTACAGCTGTCGCTGAATAAGCAAAAACGTGAAGAAGATGCCTATGTTGGCGGTTTTCGCGGGACTGAACGGGAAAGCCTGAATAGCCGCTTGAGTTATATACTCAATGACAATCATGATCTGCAACTGGAAGCCAATTTTGTCCAGCAGGAATCGGAAACCACGGTGGGTAAAACGGTTGCACCGGCCAACAATGCCGCCGATTCCAGTTCACGTAATTATCGTCATGTTTATGCCTTAACCCATCATGGCCGTTATAGCGATCAGCTTGATAGTACCACCTATCTGCAGTATGAAAATTCTAAAAACCCCGATCGTGGTAATACCCAGTTGGGCACCAAAGGCATTGAACTGGATACCTGGACCTTTAATAACCAGTGGAACTGGTTGCTGGGCAATCATACACTGTCTTTTGGTGCGCATTATAAAGATGAGAAACTCACCGATAAGGCCACCAACCGTAATCCGAATGCGCCGGAGTTTAGTGAATTAACCCGCTGGTCGGCCGCGGCTTTTCTGGAAGATACCTGGCATTTGAGTGACCGTTTCGATTTAACCGCCGGGCTGCGCTATGACCATGACGAAAACTACAGTGGTCATGTTTCGCCGCGCTTATATGGCGTGTATAGCCTGAATGACCAATGGACCGTGAAAGGTGGGGTGTCAACCGGTTATAAACAGCCGGATATTCGTGCTGCCACGGAAGGCTTTTATAGTGTCACCGGCGGTGGTGGTTCACCGTTAGCCACCGGACGCGGCATTATTCGCGCCAATCCGGACCTAGACCCGGAATCGAGTCTGTCTTCAGAGCTGGGCGTGAACTGGCAAAATGACAGGGTCAAGGCGTCCTTAACCGCTTATGTCACTCAGTATAAAGACCGGATTACCGAAGTGCGTGCCTGCGAAACCGATACCGATGGCAGCTCGACCAACCGGGATAACTGGCAGGAGTGGAAATGTTTTGAAGGCGATACACCGTTTTATTTCATCAGTGAACGGATTAATGTCGATGAAGCCGAGTTAAAAGGTGTGGAAGCGACTCTGGAAGCCAGCCTGAGTGATTACACCACGCTCATGGCCAACTATACCTTTACCGATTCCGAATTTAAGACAGGTGAGTTCAAAGGCCAGCCTGTAAACCAGATGCCGGAGCATATGCTGAATATTACGGTCGATCATGAAATTAATGATGCCTTGAATATCTGGTCACGCCTGCATTATCGTTCAGAAACATCTGCCTATTTAAGCCGGACTTCTGTTGCCCAGCCAAATCCGGGTTATGAGTTTTTAGATGTGGGTCTGAACTATAAATTTACCCCAAATATCAGTGGTAAATTTGGCGTGTATAACCTGCTGGATGAAAAAGCTGAAGACCGTGATGGTGATCAGCTTCTAGATGGCCGCCGTTATGGCATTAACCTGATGGCCAAGTTCTAATCATCAACTGCTAAACATCTACGTTTCAATGATCAAGCAAGAAAAAGCCGCAATTGCGGCTTTTTTTGAGGCTTAGGTACGGGTGTCCAGAATTTTCTGTGCCGGCTCGGAATAATAAAACTTTTCTAGATAGAGCCGCGCACGTTCCCGTAAATACTGCTGCGACAGCATCTGCTGAATCACGGGGTTTAACAGCTGCTGTAATTCTTGCTGAATCAGGGCTTCATCAATATTCAGATCACGCAATAACAGGTCAAAAGTGCGCTCCTGATTACGTACATACCAGGCGTGTACCCCATCATGTAGCTGCTGTTTTAAATAATCGCTCTGGCGCATAAAGTCCCAGATTTCATGGCCCAGCGCTACAGTCTGTGGCAGGTCCTGTACTTCAATATAATTTTTTAGGACCGACAAAGGCAGGTCTTTAATCTTGTGCCAGATATTGGCCTGCAGATGATAGAGCTTGTCATCATCAAAATGCTGGTTCAGGACCGACTCACTCATCTGGCTAAGCTTTAAGATATTCTTTTGCAAATAGGCGCTGACTGCACTGTCTAAACTGGAATCGGTCACTGTTTCCAGTACCGATTTGCCCATTTTCATAAAACGCGACACGCCAGGCACACTTTTGGCAATCAGTGAATTGTCCAGATAATCCTGAATCGAGTGCTGGATTAACTGGCTAATCATCGCAGAAAAGGCCGGATTGCTGACCACGGTTTTAATCAGACGCTGACGATGACCACTTTTGCTGGCCACATACTGGGCAATTTTATCAATGGTCAGTACCGGAATGACATCGGCAATTTTGGCGCTGTCATTCACCGGATGCACCAGGGCAAAGCGGATGTGTTCTGCAATCTGTTCAATCAGAAAGGCACTGGCCGGTGTGTCCAGAATCTGTTTTTGCAGCAGGTCATTCAGCTGTTCGCAGCTCCAGAGATCTTTCAGATGCTGCTTGCGGAACCAGTGATAAAAATGCAGAAATTCCTGCTGTACGGTTTCAGGCTGAGAAAACTCATGTGCTAAAAAGTCAAGATGAGCTTCAATCAACTGCTCAAGCATCGGGTTTTGCTGCATACAATCTCTGGAACTTAATTTAAAGGAATCAGTTTATCAGCTAGCGGGTTTTTTAGGTTCTGTGTTTTGGCCAGGAAGGGTAAATAATGTTGTACCACTTGCTGTTCAGCTTCCAGCATTGGCACATGACCGACATTATTTAAAATGACCGGGGTTTCCGCGCGTTTAAACAGCCCCTGTAATTCTTTGGCGACTTCAACATTAATAATTTTATCGTGCTTGCCCCAGAGAATCAGGGTCGGTGCTTCAATATTGCGGGTGAGGCGGGCAAAGCTGTCCGGGGTGTAAATCCGGTTTAGGGTCACCATCTGATCAATAAATTTTAAGGATTGACTGGCCCGTGAAATTAACAGTTTTTCTTGAGCAGATTTAAACTGCTCTGGTACTTTCGGCGGGTTTTGCATCAGCTGATGCGCAATATGGTCTAAATCGCCCGGCACGGTGACCACCAGATTTTTCAGTAACAGCGGATCTTTGGTATAAGGCGTATTGGAGTGTTTATAAATACCGGCACTGTTCAGCAGGAACAGGCTTTGGGTATCAAACGGATATTGGGCTGCATAGACCGTTGCCACAGAGCCACCCAATGAGTGCCCGGCAATATTCAGCTTGTCGGCAATATTCAAGGTTTCTACCAGCTGACGCAATTGTGCGCTCATGCTTGGTACAGACAGGTCAAAATTGCCCGAACTCTGGGTTTCACCGGTATTGGGTAAATCGGGGATAATCACATGATAGGACGGGGTGAGAAATTTGGCCACCCGGTTCCAGTTGTCGCGGTGTCCGGCAAAGCCATGTAACAGCAAAATGGTTGGCCGATTAACATCGCCGCCTTCATTATAGCGCCAGGTAATATTGCCAATTTTCAAGCTTTTCGAGACCAGACCCGCCGCCTGGCGTTCAGTCTGATAATAATGCTGCACCACCTGCTGTTCAGGCGAGAGTTTGGCGGCAGAGCTGAGCAGAGGCGCAGACAGTGCCAGTGCCAGGACTGCCAGTCGTGGCCAAGACAAAAATCGCGAAGAATCCTGCTTCATTGACGATATCCCCAAGAATATTTTTTAAATAGGCGTCGGCTCGGCTTGTTTGAATTGTGTAAATTTTCGCCTTAAGTCGAATTGAAAATGCTGTTTCTGGTTATTGTAAGGGCTTTGCAGAAAATGTCACCTAGCTGTTTTTTGACCGGGTTGGTGTGCTGCTTTTGAAGTGTGATGTAAATCGCAATTACTTTAGGGAAATTTGAAAAAATTTATCTTATAAAAATTGATCAGCTATTTTTTTTGCAAGTGACTTTGCCTCGGCAGAGGATTAAAATGCTGAAAATTCAAAAACTGGTGGTAACAAGAATGCTCACAGCTCAAGAGGCTTTAGAACGTCTTAAACAAGGAAACCAACGTTTTGTTTCGGGCAATACCAATCATCCGAAACAACTAACCCACCATCAACGTGCAGAGATGGCCGAAGACCAGAATCCTTTTGCGATTGTGCTCGGTTGTTCTGATTCACGTGTACCTGCAGAAATGGTTTTTGATCAGGGACTCGGCGATCTGTTTGTGATTCGTGTGGCAGGGAATATTGTTGCGCCATCTCAGGTCGGCAGTGTTGAATTTGCGGCAGAGCGTTATGACTGCGCCGTGGTTGTGGTTTTGGGCCATAGTCACTGTGGCGCGATTCAGGCCACCATTGATACCTTGATGTGCCCGGACTGTCCACCATCTGCCAATCTGATGTCAATTGTGAACCGTGTTCGCCCGTCCGTAGAAACGCTGATGCAGACTGAACTGAAAAATGATTTGGCCAAGCTGTCGAAACATGCGGTTCGTTCCAATGTGTTTGCCTCAGTGAATCAGCTACGTCATGGTTCAGCAGTGTTAGAAAACCTGATTGAGCAAGGTCAGCTGAAAGTCGTAGGTGCAGAATATTCATTAGAAACTGGTGAAGTAACTTTCTTTGATTTTTAATTGATTCTAAAAATAATTAAAAAGCGGGCATTGATGTCCCGCTTTTTTTATGGCTGAAATCCGGATCTTGAAAACCATCTCAGCGTTGAATCGGCTTTATTTTAATGCTGCCTGAATGAAGGGATAGGCATTTTTCAGCAAAATGGGCTGGGCTGCAGCCGTCGGATGGATCAGATCTTTTTGCATCAGGGTATTTTTACCGGCGACACCGTCTAGGAAGAAGGGCAGTAATTTGACCTGATAACGCTGGCTCACCACTTTGTAGTTATTTTCAAACGCCTTGCTGTAGGCGCTGCCATAATTGGGTGGCATTTTCATGCCAAATACAATCACCTTGGCTTTGGCCTGTTGACTGTGCTGAATCAGCCGCGCCAGATTATTTTGAATCAGCTGCGGTGGCTGACCACGCAAGCCATCATTACCGCCCAGTTCAATTACCACCACATGCGGCTTATGCGTTTGCAGTAATTTGGGCAAACGTGCCAGCGCGCCGCTGGTGGTTTCGCCACTCACACTTGCATTGACCACTTTATGCTGTTTCGGATACTGTTGCTCTAAACGTTTTTGTAACAGATGGACCCAGCCTTGTTGTGGTTGCAAACCGTAACCGGCGCTTAAGCTGTCACCCAGAATCATGATGGTTTTGGCAGACACCAGCATGGGCATGAAGGCAAGCCCCGCCACAGCGAAATAAGCAAAACAACTCATTTTGAAATTGCGAATGTGCATTTAAGGATACTATGACTCAATTCACTACAGATACCGCCATCATGCCACAAAGCATTATTTCTGCCCAACAATTGACACAAAAGATACAACTTGCACAAAAAACACTGACGATTTTTGAAAATTTAAATCTGGAGATCCGGGCGGGGGAACAGGTGGCAATTACCGGCCGTTCCGGTTCAGGCAAATCGACCTTATTGGGGATTCTGGCGACCTTGGATCAGGCCAGTGCCGGGCAGTTAACGGTCTGTGGTGAATCAATTCAGGAGCTGAATGAAGAACAGCGTGCGCTGGTGCGGCTGAAATATATTGGTTTTGTATTCCAGTCGTTCCAGTTATTGCCGCATTTAACCGCACTGGAAAATGTCATGCTGCCGCTACGCTTGCAACCGAATTTTAAATTTGCCGAGGCCGAACACAAGGCGCGTAATTTACTGAAAAAAGTCGGACTGGAACGGCAGGCAGAGCAGACCCCGAAAGTCCTGTCGGGTGGTGAGCAGCAACGGGTGGCGATTGCCCGGGCTTTAATCAGTGAGCCTAAAATCATTTTTGCCGATGAACCGACCGGGAATTTAGACAGCGAAACCGCCAAAGAAATTGAACAGCTGTTATTTCAACTGAACCGTGAACTGGGGACCACCTTGGTGCTGGTGACGCATGATCCGAAACTGGCGCAGCAATGTCAGCGCCATTTTGAACTCAGTCAGGGACAATTGCTGGAACACCCGGCAGGAGGATGAGATGAACCCGTTATTTCGTCCTTTACTGACCCAGAGTTTTAAAAGTACCGGTGTTTATCTGTTACTGATTGCGCTAATTCTGGCAATTAGTGCCACAACCGCGCTGAAATTCAGCAATGAGCAGATTCAAAATGCGGTGGCTTTGCAGGCGGCAGAAATGCTGGCCGGTGATCTGGTGCTGTCTGACAATAAACCGATTGCACCGCGCTGGGAAGCGGCGGCCGATGAGTTAGCGCTAAAGCAGTCGCATGTTACGGTATTTAGCTCGATGGCGCACACCGGCGATGAATTTGTGATGGTGAATGTCAAAGCCATTGATCAGGCCTTTCCGTTACGCGGCGAACTACGGGTTGCACCGCAGCCTGCTGCTGCCATTCAACCGGGCGAGGTCTGGGTCAGCCAGCGCGCGATGGAGCTGCTGAAAATTCAGGTGGGCGATACCTTAAATATTGCCGATGGTGCCTTTCAGGTCACAGCCAGCATCGAGCATGATTCCAATCAGGAACTGGGTTTTAACGGTTTTTCACCGACGGTGATCATTGCCCAGCAAGATGTGGCGCGTACCAATGCCATTCAGGTCGGCAGCCGGATTAACTATCGTTTGCTGATGGCCGGCACACCCCAGCATACCCGCCAGTTCGAGCAGGATTTTAAACAGTATCAGGAGAGCTTGCCCAAGACCCAGGAAATTGACGGGCAGAATATTAGCGAACCAGATGGGCTGCGCCTGCGCAATGCCAGTGAAGGCAATACCCGCTTGATGCGTCCAATTGCCAATCTGGATACCTTTTTACAGCTGGCCAATATTCTCACCATTTTACTGTGTGGCATTGCCATTGCCCTGACCAGCCAGCGTTATGTGCAGCAGAATCAGGATCATATTGCTTTAATGCGTTGCATTGGCGCGACCAAGAAACAGATTCTGGGCGCTTATCTGACCTTGTTGGCGGTGGTGCTGTTACTGGCGATGCTGCTCGGTAGTGCGGTCGGCATTACGCTAGGCTATGGGCTGTTGCAATTGATGTTACAGCTGATTCCGCATTTGCAATTGCAGTTTTCGGCTGTCGAGATGCTGCTGGGGCCACTCCCGATTGCCATGCTGACCAGTGCCGTGGTACTGCTGGGCTTTATTCTGCCAAGTCTGTGGCAGCTGCTCAATACCCCACCAATCCGGGTGATTCGCCAGCAGGAAAAATCTGTCCAGTCGATGCTATGGATGCTGCTGACCGGCACACTCAGCCTGATGCTATTTAGTGTGGTGCTGACTGAAAATCTTGTGCTAACGCTATGGGTCATGGGCGCCATCATCCTGCTGTGTAGCGTACTCTATGCCGTAGTCTGGAGTTTCCTGAAACTGATCCGCAATTTAAAAAGCGGCATCTCGGCCTATGTACGCACGCCGTATCAGACTGCGTTTCAGATCACCGCACTGGCGCTGGGCCTTAGCCTGATTACCGTGCTGGCAGTATTACGTACCGATCTGCTGGATCGCTGGCAGCAGCAATTGCCGGAAGGCACGCCGAACCAGTTTGTTTATGGTTTACCACCGTTTGATATGCCGGAGTTTCAGACTCAGCTTGAACAGCTGGGCTGGCACAGTACGCCGCTGTACCCAAATGTGCGCGGGCGGCTGGTGGCCAAAAACGATCAGCCCTTTGCAGAAGCGCTAATCCAGCACAATAATTCGCTCCGACGTGAACTGAACCTGACCCAGGCCGAGCGCTTTCCGGCCGATAACCTGATTGTGGCCGGACAGGAACAGTTTAGTCAGGTCGGGCAGGTTTCGGTTGAAGCCAATACTGCGCAAGAACTGGGCATTGAGATTGGCGATACGCTGACCTTTAGTTTGCCAGAAGGCTTGTTGCAGGCCAAAGTCATTAATCTGCGCAGCGTGGAATGGGAAAGCTTTAGTCCGAATTTCTTCTTTATTTTTTCACCGCAAACCATGGATGAAAATGCCGGCAGCTATCTGGGCAGTTTCTATGTGCCAGAGCAGGACCGGCCGGCACTGGTGCAGCTGATCCAGCAGTTTTCCAATACCGTATTTATTGATGTCAGTCTGATTCTGGAAGAGATTAAACGGATTGTGAATGTGTTGGTACAGATTATTACCATTCTGGCAGTATTGGTGGCCGTGTCTGGGATTCTGGTTCTGATTGCCTGTTTAAACCTGCTGATGGATGAGCGGAAACGTGAGGTGGCCTTGCTGCGTTCTTTTGGTAGTTCCAAGCAGAAATTAAAACGGATGATGAGTCTGGAAATTGGCCTGATTGGCGGAATTGCCGGAGTGGTGGCCTGTCTGTTTGCCGAGGTGATTAGTGCGATTGCCAGTTACCGGATGGAACTGGCAATTCAGCCACATTGGGAAATCTGGCTAATCTTGCCGGTTGTAATGACTTTATTGTGTGCTTTAATTGGCCGTTATCGGCTTAGTTATTTATCTGATATTCCGCCTTTGCAAAGCCTGCGAGAGATGAATCAATAAGTTTCATCTCTGCATTAAAATGGTGGGGTATGCGTTACAGCTGCAATTGCTGGCGCATCATCGCGAGAATTTCCTGCCACAGCGGGGCAAGCATCTGTACCTGTTGCAGACAGTACTGATAAAACAGCCAGCTGATGATGGCGGCGCCGGCCAGCGCCAGCAGCGAAAACAGCGCTGACTTGTGCAGCTTCTGGCCGATGTACCAGATAGCAGCCAAGGCCGCGCCCATCACCATGCCGCCAATATGTGCGGCATTGTTAATTCCGCTAATCATAAAGCCCATAAACAGGTTCAGGCCCATCACCAGTAACAGGGTTTTCTTATCCAGCAGAAAACGCTGTTTTGGCAGACGTGGCAATAATGATAAAACCGTCAGGGAAGCACCCAGACCCATCACTGCACCGGATGCACCAGCGCTCACACTTGGCAGTAAATCCGGGCTGGTCAGGCCATGCGCGAGAATTTGTAAGGAATCCTGAATCTGCAAATAGCCACTGAGCAGGCTGCCCATCAGTCCGGCCAATATGTATAAACCTAAAAAATACAGCCGACCAAAGAGCTGTTCGGCCACGCTGCCAAAAATATACAGGGCCCACATATTCAGCATCAGGTGAATCATGCCAAAATGGAAAAACATGCTGCTGAACAGACGCTGCGGCTGTTCGAGAAAGGTCAGGGGAGCATAGTCGGCGCCCCAGAGAATCGCATCTCGGGTGCTGGGCTGGCTGGCATCGACACCGGTCAGGATTTGCCAGGCAAATACACCAATATTGAGGGCAATCAACAGGGCCGTCAGCCACCATAAATGCGTTTCGGGTTTACGGTGAATCAGCGGCGGTGAATATTCAGACATGCTATTTTTATACAATGATGATTTATTTCGTTATAAGCTTAACACGAAAAATTCACGCCTCAGGAGCCCCAAGCTGACATGAAAGCTTTTATTGTCCGTACCTTATTAATTCTTGTCAGTCTGTTTTTATTGATCCAGTTGTGGATTTTCTCGAGTCTGGCCTGGTGGCGAACCCAGCCGGTACAAAGTACCATGATGATGCGCCTGGACTACTGGTCAGATACTTCCCAGCCTATCCGGCATGAATGGCGTGACTATGACCAGATCAGTGAATATCTGAAAAAAGCCGTGGTCGCTGCCGAAGATGGCAAGTTTATGCAGCATCATGGTTTTGACTGGGAAGGCATTCAACATGCGCTGGAACGTAATAAAGATCAGGGTCAGGTGGTGGCTGGCGGTTCGACCATTTCCCAGCAGCTGGCGAAAAACCTGTTTTTATTTAACCAGCGTTCGTTTTTGCGTAAAGGTCAAGAAGCCATTGCGACCTGGATGATGGAACGCATGTGGAGCAAGCAGCGGATTCTGGAAGTGTATTTAAACTCGGTAGAGTTTGGCGACAATATTTACGGTATTGAGGCGGCGACCCAGCATTATTTTGGCAAGTCTTCACGCAGCCTCAGCCGTGAAGAAGCGATTTTTCTGGCTGCGATTTTACCGAATCCGAAATATTATCAGGACAACCGTTCCGGTCGTGGTTTGGAGCCGCGTAAACGTATGATCCGTAAATACATGCGTTACAGCGAGATTCCTTGAGTTGTAAAATTGAAAAAAAGCCCACAGCAGTGGGCTTTTTTTATGAAATTGTCACAAAATTGAAGCATACTTATGAATAGTGAATACTTGAGAAAAAGTCATAGGGTGCATATGAATACGGCAGCGAGCGCGACCCCTGCGCAAATAGACTATACCTATAATGATCGATACATCAATCGTGAGCTTTCTATCCTCGATTTCCATTTGCGCGTGCTGGAGCAGGCAGTCGATCCTTTGCATCCGTTGCTGGAACGTATGAACTTTTTACTCATCTTTTCACGTAACTTAGATGAGTTTTTTGAAATTCGTGTTGCAGGTGTCATGGAGCAGCTGGATCTGGGTAATGAAAGCCGTAGCCCGGATGGCTTGACTCCAAAACAGGTACTGGAGCAGATTTCCCAAACTGCCCACGCTGCCATTGAGCGCCAATACCGTATTTTAAACCAGGAAATTCTGCCTAAACTGCGTGAAGAAGATATCTGTTTCTTGCGCCGTGGTGAACTAACGCCAGCCCAATCGGCCTGGGTGAAAAAATATTTTCAGGAACAGGTGGCACCGGTTTTAACGCCAATCAGCCTGGACCCGGCTCATCCATTCCCGCGTCTGGTCAATAAAAGCCTGAACTTTATTGTAACGCTGGAAGGGAAAGATGCCTTCGGCCGTCAGATTGACCTGGCCGTGGTGCCAGCGCCGCGTTCCTTGCCACGTGTGGTGCGTTTGCCAGATGAATTGACTGGTGGTAAAGAACATCACGTGATGCTGTCTGCAATTATTCATGAGCATGTATCGGACCTGTTCCCGGGCATGACTGCGACTGGCTGTTATCAGTTCCGTGTGACCCGTAATGCCGATTTGGCCTTAAACGAAGATGTCGAAGATCTGGCCAAAGCGCTGAAAGGTGAGCTGAACTCCCGTCGTTTTGGCCGCGCGGTGCGTCTGGAAGTCACCCAGAACTGTCCGCAACCGATTTATGAATATCTGCTGAATGAGTTCGATCTGCATGAAGATCAGCTCTATAAAGTGGATGGTCCGGTGAATCTGGCGCGTTTATTGTCTAACTTTAAACGTCCACATTTACGTTATGACTCACATACGCCAGTGATTCCGAAAGTGTTGAAAAAGTCCGAGAATATTTTTTCGGCCATGCAAAAGCAGGATATCTTGCTGCATCATCCGTTTGAATCCTTTGCCCCGGTGATTAACCTGCTGCGTGAAGCGGCGCGTGACCCGCAGGTACTGGCAATTAAACAGACTTTGTACCGTAGTGGTGCCGATTCTGAAATCGTACAAGTCTTAGCGGAAGCGGCGCGTAATGGTAAAGAAGTGACCGCGGTCATTGAGCTGCGTGCGCGTTTTGATGAAGAATCCAATATTGCCGTGGCCAACGTGCTGCAAGAAGCCGGCGCGGTGGTGGTCTATGGCATTGTCGGTTATAAAACCCATGCCAAAATGATTCTGGTGGTACGCCGTGAAAATAACAAGCTGGTGCGTTATGTGCATTTGGGTACCGGTAACTATCATGCCGGTAATGCGCGGATTTATACCGACTACGGCTTGCTGACCACAGACAAGGAACTCTGTGAAGATGTACACCGCATTTTCCAGGAACTGACCGGCATGGGCAAAATGGCCAAGCTGAAAAAGCTGCTGCATGCGCCGTTTACCCTGCATACCCAGCTGATCAACTTTATTGATGATGAAATTGCCAATGCCAAAGCCGGTAAACCAGCGCAAATTATTGTGAAGGTGAATGCCTTAACCGAAATGCAGCTGATTAATAAACTGTATGAAGCTTCCCAGGCTGGCGTGCAGATTGACCTGATTATCCGTTCGATTTGCTGCCTGCGTCCGGGCTTGCCGGGGCTGTCGGAAAATATCCGGGTACGTTCCATTGTCGGCCGATTCCTGGAACATACCCGCGTGTATTACTTCAGCAATAATGGTGATGCGCGTATTTACTGTTCAAGTGCTGACTGGATGGACCGTAACCTGTTTAACCGGGTTGAAGCCTGCTTCCCGATTGAAGATCCGGCACTGAAAAAACGCATTTATCAGCAAGGTCTGCAAATTTATCTGCAAGATAACCAGCAGGCGTGGCTACTCCAGGGGGATGGCACCTGGGTTCGTGCACAGGCCGCAGAAGGCGAGCCAGCTTCCAATGCGCAGCGCACCCTGATCGAGATGATTCAGTAAGCGAAGCAAGCCTGATATTTAAAGAATGTCAGGCTTTTATCCGCTAAAAAAATAAGGAGCTGATGCTCCTTATTTTTATGGGTATTGAAGAACTTAGCTGTGCGATATTTTTTGCAGAATCTGCAATAACACATCAAATTCGCTTTGCAGCGGAGTACTCTTACGCGTTACTAAGGCCAGGGTGCGGGTAGGTGCTGCGTCAATCTGTTTTACCACCAGTTCTGAATTGGCCTGAATCATATTGGTATGAATGGCAATTTCAGGCAGCAGGGTAAAGCCGAGGTTGGCTGATACCATTTCCACCAGGGTTGGTAGCGAGCTGGCTTTTAAACGATGATCATTTTTACGCTCACCAATCGGGCAGGCACTTAAGGCATGATCACGCAAGCAGTGGCCTTCTTCCAGCAGCATCAGGCGGGACAGGTCCAGATCTTCTAAAGACTTGGCCTGAGCCGAGTGTGCATCGGATTTATGGTGGACCAGTACCAGATTTTCTTTGGCAATTTCGGCAACTTTCAGACTGCGGGTATCAAACGGCAGCGCCAGTAACACCATATCCAGGTTACCGTGTTCCAGTTTTTCTACAATTTTTTCACTTTGTGCTTCATGCAGGTGTAACTGGATTTTTGGCAGTTGCTTATGCACTTCATCTAACAGCTGCGACAAAATGAACGGTGCAATGGTTGGAATTACACCTAAATGCAGGTCGCCGGTTAAGGGCTCGCTCATTTCACGGCTTAGACGCATCAAGTCCTGTGCATCGGCCAATAGAACACGCGCTCGGGCTACAACTTGTTCACCGAGAGGAGTCAAACGTACATTCTGGCGATCGCGTTCAACCAATACGCCACCCAATAAGCGCTCTAACTCCATGATTCCGCCCGACAATGTCGATTGAGTCACGAATGAACGGCGCGCCGCTTCTGTAAAATGCAACGTTTCAGACAGTGTAACGAGGTATGACAGCTGTCTTAAGGATGGTAATGCAGCCATAGTGTCCTAATGCTTATAATTTAAAGTGATGAGCAAATAATTCGCTAAGATATGGAATGAAATGCGGAGGGATATCATGCCCCATTCCTTCAATTAATTCAAATTTAGCGTCAGGTATTGCTTTCGCAACAGCCTTACCATGTGCAGGTGGAAGTAAGCGGTCACGAGAACCATGAACAACCAGCGTGGGCTGTTGGATCTGCTTGTCCAGACTGCGCAATGAGCCTGTACATAATATTGCTAAAAACTGCTGAAGTACACCCGCTGGATGGTAACTTCGCTGATATAATTTACGGGCGGTCTGTACCGCTTCCATTTCATTCAGATAACCTGGCGAACCAATCACTTTAAACAGTTTCAGGCTGTGGTTAATAATGCCTTCTTCATCATTGGATGCCGGCTTGCCCACTAGGCTGAACAGCTGTTTCGGGAAAGGAGGCGGTAGGAAAGGCTGGTTGTTGCTGGTAAACAATAGTGCCAGTTTTCTGACCTTGTCCGGATAGCGGGCCGCCAGAATCTGTGCAATCATGCCGCCCATTGAAGCGCCAATCACATCAACCTGTTCCAGCTCCAGTTTATCAATCAGCAGGGCCACATCATCGGCCATATCATACAGGTTATAAGGCGCCCCCTGATTTTCTAAACCCAAGGCAAAACGGCCCATCAGTTTTAGGGTATTCAGGCGCTCGCCCTGATGGCGTACTTTGGAGGACAGGCCAATATCGCGGTTATCAAAACGGATGACCCGAAAGCCTTGGTCAATGAGTGACTTGCAGAAAAAGTCCGGCCAATACAGCAGCTGCGCGCCCAAGCCCATGACCAGTAAAATGGTCGGATTGCCAATTTCGCCGCCCATTTCGACATGCAATTCAATGCCATTGCCCAAGTCGACTTTGGTTTCGTGCATAAAACTGCTGTAAGGTGAAACATTTAACCGCAAGCTATTCATTCTTATATTCCTTTCTTCAAGGTGAGCGCGCACCCCTGATGGATTAAAGCGCTAAACTGCCGCTGGAATCAAGTCAGGAACAAGTTTACTTAAAGCCAGGCGCTGTTTGCCGGCTGTTGGCCCGAGCAGTACAAAGCCGCGTAAGGTGGCAGTGCTGTCAAAGGCTTTGGCAATCATGCCATCGTCCAGTTCTTCATTTTGCCAGGTCACTTCTACATCTACCGGAGCAGGTAACACGGTTAATGGTGCCGCCGGGGTTTTCACTGCAACCGGCATAGCCGGGTAGTGCACTTGTGTGGTTTCACCATTTAAGGTTTTGGCCAGGGCACGTGCCTGCTGCATGATTGGCATGACATACGGCAATAAAGTCCCGTTGACTTCAGCGCAGTCGCCCACTGCATAAATATCAGCCAGGTTGGTTTCCAGTAAGCCATTGGTGAGCACGCCGCGACTGGTATGAATGCCAGCTTCTTTGGCTAAAGTAATATTCGGCTGTAAACCGACGGCGGACAGTACCACATCGGCACTCAGGCTGCGGCCATCGGCCAGTGTCACCAGATAATCACCCTTATCCAGTTTCGATACTTTATCGACCGTGGTGCCCAAGACAAAATGAATCCCAGTTTCTTCCAGGTTCTGTTTAAATGCAGTGGCAATAAATTCAGGCAATAAACGGCCCAGCGGTTGAGGTGCCAGATCAATCACCGTGACTTGATGCTCGGTGTTTTGCAGGTCATTGGCAAATTCACAGCCAATCAGGCCCGCGCCTAAAATCACCACACGTTTGTCCTGACGCGCTGCCAGCTGTTCACGGAAGGCTTTATAGTCATTTAAATTATTGACCACGTGAATATCATCACTGCCATCACCTGAAATGGCCAGACGAATCGGGTTGGCACCGACTGCCAGGACCAGTTTGGCATAGGCTTGCTGGCTTTCGACGCTATCTTTCTCTAAAGTCAGCAGATGCTGCTCGGCATCAATGGCTTTGACCCAGGTATGCGCTTCAATACGCATATTCAGCTGCGAGCCCATTTTCGCGGCATCCCCCAGCGCAATCTGTTCGGGTGCTTTTTTGCCGGCCAGAGCATTGGAGAGGGTGGGTTTTGCATAGTTGATTGCATCATCTGCGCAAATCATGACCAGTTCCTGTTCAGGGTTCAGTTTGCGAAATTCACGGGCGACTGTATAGCCAGCCATACCAGAACCAATGATGACAATCGGATGCATTATTTTCTCCATAAAAGGTTGAGCATAAGTTTCAAGACATAAAAAAAGACCATGCAGTTATGGTCTTCGAGGCGTACTTAGATTTCGACCATTTCAAAATCGACTTTAGATACGCCACAGTCCGGGCAGGTCCAGTCATCTGGAATATCTTCCCATTTGGTGCCCGCGACGATGCCATCTTGCGGCCAGCCTTCTGCCTCGTCATAAATCCATCCACAAACGATGCATTGATACTTTTTCATTTGACTCTCCAAAAGCCGATCTTCAATAAACCTGACCGGCAAAAAATTCCCTAACCAGCATGACTCAGTTGATATGATTTTAACACTTCATATTCGCTTAAATTTTTACGCAGTTATGAGGTTAAAGTAAAGTAAATATCGGAGTCTAATGCTTCATTTCTAAAGCTGAATGGCTAAGAAGGACAAAATTTATCTTTAAAATCTCAAATATTGCATAGTGTCGGACAATATGCACACTAAAAACCAGCGCAAATCTTTTCAAAATATATGAGAGATCATCTAAATTTCGACTAAAGTCGGACAGCTATTTTTGCTTAAATAGGCTATTCTATAATTAGGATAATCTATATTGGTTATTTAGTATAAAAATACCAATAATAAAAACAATGATTTACTAATTTTAATCGGGTTTTATTTAAACCTGAAGGGCGGATTTTGGCTGGTCTTCGCGGTCAAGACGCTGTAAAATTCACCTATTCTTTTTAATCTCTCTCCGATCTCCTTATGAGCAAGCTGTCTACAACGTTGTGGTCTCACATTCGTACTGTCCAAAACTTTCCTAAAGCCGGTATTTGTTTTTATGACTTGACCCCTTTATTCATGAAAAATATTGGTCCGTTGACAGATGCTTTAATTGAAAGTATTCCTGCAGAAAAACTGGCTGAAGTAGATAGCTTTATTGCGGTAGAAGCACGTGGTTTTGTGCTGGCCAGCCTGTTGGCACAGCGTACTGGCAAGGGCTTATTGCTGGTGCGTAAAGCCGGTAAATTACCACCACCGGTAGTGGGTGTGGGTTATAGCCTGGAATACGGTCTGGACCGTCTGGAAATGGCGGCAGATGTCACCGGTCAGAAAGTTATTATTGTGGATGATGTTTTAGCGACTGGCGGTACCTTAAAAGCAGTGAAACAACTGGCGGAAAAATGTCAGCATGAAATTCTGGGTGCGAGCATTTTCCTGGATTTACCAGATTTACACGCAGATTTAGGTCTGAACATCTGGTCGGTACTGGATGAACGCTCTAAGCCGGTGGAAGCAGTGGCTTAAGTCTGAGCACTACCCTGTAAAACATAGAAAGCCTTGCCGAGTGCAAGGCTTTTTTATTTGTGCAGTGATTGCTGTTCCAGTTGCCAGATTAAAGGATTGATATTTTCAGGACACACCAGCCGATGATGACCGCCTTTAAAAGCATGAATTGGCATGTAATTTTCCAGCTGGGTTTGTACCCAGTGCATGTCCAGCTGTTCATCGCCGAGTTCCAGATAGGCCAGCTGCGGAATATCATGGTCCAGTTCCTGTTCGGAAATCTGCGGATAGTCCGGTCGGAAGTCGGGTTGTAAACTCGGGTTGGCAATGACGCAGGGAATACCATGCAGCGCCGACATCTTTAAGGCCCAATAGCCGCCGAGGCTATGTCCGACAATAATTTCAGGCTGGATTTTAACAATAATATCGTTATAGAAACTGGCCACCGTCTGGTAGTTCAGATTGCGATAATCTACGGTAATACAGTATTTTTTATCTGCGCAGATGGCATGAAACTTACTCGATTCACGTGAGGAATCCAGCCCATGCAGAAATAGGATTTTCGAGGTGCATCTATTCATTGTTTTCATTCACACTCAAGCGTCTATTGAATAGTTGAAAAGTTCCCTTTTCAATTAATTTCTCCTGCTTATTGTAAGAGTGGTGGCGCAAGAAAGAAGTTAGCTATTGGTCTAACAGTTCAGCAAAAGGCGAGGTGCTGTTTAGCAGAGGTTTAGAAAATGAAAAAAATGGCTTAGGATTCAGCAGAGCATACGAAAAGCCAAATAAATCTGCTATGCTATTGCACTTCATTTTTTAGTAATTTTCGAGGCAGAGATGACGCAACCAAACGCTCAGTCGACTTCTGAACCCACTATTTCCGAAAACGATTTAATTGCACAGCGTCATGCCAAGTTAAAGCAAATCCAAGAAAAGGCTCAGGAAAGCAACAGCAGCCCATGGCCGAACACCTTCAAGCGTGAACATTACGCGCAAGATTTACAAGAACAGTTTGCCGACAAATCTAAAGAAGAAATTGAAGGCGGCGATAAGGTGTATGTGTCGGTGGCTGGCCGTGTCATGCTCAACCGTGGTTCGTTTATCGTAATTCAGGACATGACCGGTCGTATCCAGCTGTATGTGGCCCGTAAAGAACTTAGCCCTGAAACCTTGGAAACCATTAAAGGTTTGGACCTGGGCGATATTATTGCCGTTAAAGGTTATATCGGCCGTTCAGGCAAAGGCGATTTATATGTGCATATCGAGCACTTTGAATTGCTGACCAAATCGCTGCGTCCGTTACCAGACAAGTTCCATGGCCTGACCGATACTGAAGTGAAGTATCGTAAGCGTTATCTGGACCTGATTGTAAACGAAGAAACCCGTAAGACTTTTGAAATTCGTGCCAAAGTGGTATCGGGCATCCGTGCGTTTTTAACTGAAAAACGTTTCATGGAAGTCGAAACCCCAATGATGCACGTGATTCCAGGTGGTGCATCGGCGCGTCCATTTGAAACCCATCACAATGCGCTGGATATGCCATTATTCCTGCGTATTGCGCCAGAACTTTATTTAAAACGTTTGGTGGTGGGCGGTTTTGAACGCGTGTTCGAAATTAACCGTAACTTCCGTAACGAAGGTGTATCGACCCGTCATAACCCGGAATTCACCATGATTGAATTCTATCAGGCTTATGCAGACTACAAAGATTTGATGGAACTGACCGAGCAGATGCTGGAGAAACTGGCCATCGACATCTTGGGTTCGACCGATGTGCCGTATGGCGATGAAGTGTATAGCTTCAAAGGTCCGTTCAAGAAAATCTCGATGTTTGATGCGATTCTTGAGCACAACCCGCAATTCACGCCTGAAAACGTCAATGACCGTGAATTTCTGGCCAACTTCGTACAAAACGAACTGAAAGAGCAGGTAAAACCGGGCTTTGGTTTAGGCAAGCTGCAAACCATCGTGTTTGAAGAAACGGTTGAAACTCAACTGCGTCAGCCAACCTTCATTACTGAATACCCAGCAGAAACCTCACCACTGGCTCGCCGTAATGATGAGAACCCGCACATCACTGACCGTTTTGAATTCTTCATTGGTGGTCGTGAGCTGGCAAACGGCTTCTCAGAGTTAAATGATCCAATTGATCAGGCAGAGCGTTTCCAGGCACAGGTGGCTGAGAAAGATGCTGGTGATGATGAAGCGATGCACTACGATGCAGACTTCGTGGAAGCACTGGAATATGGCTTGCCACCTACAGCAGGTGAAGGGATCGGGATTGACCGTCTGGTGATGTTATTCGCCAATGCACCAAGTATCCGTGATGTGATTTTGTTCCCGCATATGCGTCACAAGAACTAAAATCTGCTACATCAAATAACCCGCGAATCTCGCGGGTTATTTTTTTGTTTGAGTATCATCAAGCTATACGTAAAGCACAGATCAGAAGAATCGCTTAGATTAAACTGGTCTGAATACGCACTTTCATGTTCAGGCTTTGCTGCACAATAAAGGATTTCATCCACTGCACCTGTTCACCCATTGGATTGGTTTTGACTGCGGTGTCGAGGAAGGCCAGTTCCGGGCGCTGGAACAGTTGCTGTTCAATGGCCTGTTCCAGCTGGCTTGAGGTGGAGGCCAGTGGCATGCTGACCAGATAAAAGGCCTTTGGATAATTATAAAAGGCATACATCAGGTTAAAGGCTTTCTGGTCACCTTTTAAATTGCCGGCACCAATTTCATAACCGCGATCCTGATTACTGTGGGTCAGACCAATCAAAAACTCGATATTATGGTCCGAAAGTCGTAGACCAAATTGCAGCCCGATCTGATCGGCACTGAACTCGTGCTGGACAAAGGTATTTAGTGCAGAACCATCTTCATCAAACGCTTCTTGCAACACCAGCATGTGCTGCTGATGCTGATACAGAAAGCCGGCAAGCTGCGCATGTTCCAGCTGGGCTTTTAAGGTGGCTAAATCGTAATGACTATAAGGCATGGGAGCAATCAGAAAAAATTAAAATTTGTTTTATTTTAGGTGTTTCACTTGGAAAATGAAGCGATCTATTAGAGCTTTTAACAATAACTCAATAGATAGAAGTGAGCATAAAAACGGCGACTGGAAAATAGTGATTAGGCTAAAAATAAGCGATGCTGTGCAGGGTATGAGTAAACTTTGATAGCAATATCAGTAATCCTGTATATGACGTTTTTGCATATTAATATAATAAAACAAGCAATAGTACAGATAACTAAATCTCTATAATGAATATAAATTTTATAAAGTGTAATAAGTACACGTTGATTTAAGCTGGTGTTGTCCATGTCATTAAATGAGGAAAGACTTACTCATCTGAAACAGCTTGAAGCTGAGAGTATTCATATCATCCGTGAAGTTGCTGCCGAGTTTGAAAATCCGGTTATGCTGTACTCGATTGGTAAAGATTCTGCGGTGATGCTGCATCTTGCCTTGAAAGCCTTCTATCCTGCAAAACTTCCATTCCCTCTGTTACATGTCGATACAGGCTGGAAATTCAAAGATATGATTGAATTCCGCGACAACATGGCCAAAAAACATGGTTTTGATCTGATTGTGCATCAGAACCAGGAAGGCCGTGACGCCGGAATCAATCCATTTGATCATGGTAGCTCAAAATACACCGACATCATGAAAACCCAGGGGCTGAAACAGGCGCTGGATAAATACGGTTTTGATGCTGCATTTGGTGGTGCGCGCCGTGACGAAGAAAAATCACGTGCCAAAGAACGTGTCTATTCTTTCCGTGATTCCAAACACCGTTGGGACCCGAAAAACCAGCGTCCAGAACTGTGGAATCTTTACAACGGTAAGGTCAACAAAGGCGAAAGCATTCGTGTGTTCCCATTGTCGAACTGGACCGAGCTGGACATCTGGCAATACATTTATCTCGAGCAGATTCCAATTGTTCCATTGTACTTTGCTGCTGAACGTCCAGTGGTAGAACGTAGTGGTACACTCATTATGGTTG
The DNA here is from genome assembly GCF_051949055.1 of Acinetobacter sp. Brlt_5. NCBI lineage: Bacteria > Pseudomonadati > Pseudomonadota > Gammaproteobacteria > Moraxellales > Moraxellaceae > Acinetobacter > Acinetobacter sp. Brlt_5. The sequence continues at coordinate 19,715 of NZ_JAYJLP010000004.1, read as the reverse complement.
ATGATGAGCGTATGCGTTTACATGAAGGCGAAGTACCACAAATGAAATCGGTACGTTTCCGTACGCTTGGCTGTTACCCGCTGACCGGTGCAGTTGAGTCAGGCGCAGATACCTTGCCTGAAATTATTCAGGAAATGTTGCTGGCCACCAGCTCGGAACGTCAGGGTCGTATGATTGACCATGATGAAGCCGGCTCGATGGAGAAGAAGAAGCAAGAGGGCTACTTCTAATTTCTCCCGACCTCTCTTTAGACAAGAGAGGAAATTCCCTCTGGGTAAAAGGGGGATACAGGGAGATTAAACCGGTTTCTAAAGAATTTGTGGAGTTTGAGCAATGTCTCATCAATCAGAACTCATTAGCCAAGATATTTTGGCCTATTTAAAACAGCACGAAAATAAAGACTTATTGCGTTTCCTGACCTGCGGTAACGTCGATGATGGTAAATCGACCTTAATTGGTCGTCTGCTTTATGATTCAAAACTGATTTATGAAGATCAGTTGCAAGCGGTAACCCGTGACTCGAAAAAAGTCGGGACGACAGGGGATGCACCTGACCTAGCTTTACTGGTCGATGGCTTGCAGGCAGAACGTGAGCAGGGTATTACCATTGATGTGGCGTATCGCTATTTCTCGACTGAAAAGCGTAAGTTCATCATTGCCGATACCCCGGGACATGAGCAATATACCCGTAACATGGCCACTGGTGCATCAACTGCGGATCTGGCGATTATTTTAATTGATGCACGTTATGGCGTGCAGACCCAAACCCGTCGTCATACCTTTATTGCCAGCCTGCTGGGTATTAAGAACATTATTGTTGCCATCAACAAAATGGACCTGGTGGAATTCTCTGAAGCGCGCTTTAATGAAATTCAGGCGCAATATAACGAGTTCGTGAACCAGCTTGGTGACCGTAAACCGGCCAATATCATTTTCACGCCAATTTCTGCCCTGAATGGCGATAACGTGGTGAACAAGTCGGCCAATACTCCGTGGTACAGCGGCGAAACTTTGATGGAAACGCTGGAAAACGTGGAAATTAGCCGGACTTCAGGTAAAAACGAATTCCGCTTCCCGGTGCAATATGTCAACCGTCCAAACCTCGACTTCCGTGGTTTTGCCGGCACCATTGCTTCGGGCGACATCCGTGTGGGTGATGAAATTGTCGCTTTACCATCAGGCAAACGTTCTACCGTCAAAGACATTGTAACTTTTGATGGCAATTTGGAACGTGCTTTTGTCGGTCAGGCGGTTACCCTTACCCTGAATGACGAAATTGATATTTCACGCGGTAACCTGCTGGTCAAAGCGGGCGATCAACCGGAAATTTCACGTTCTGCACGCGCAACTGTGGTGTGGATGAATGATCAGCCACTGGTCAAAGGCAAGCTGTACAACATTAAGCTCGGTACGCAAACTGTTCCAGCCAAAATTGCTGAAATTAACTATCGTGTAAACGTGAATACGCTGGAAAAAACTCAGGTAGAGCAGCTGGAACTGAACGCGATTGCTGATGTTCAGATCGAGTTTGATGCGCCAGTGGTATTTGACCGTTATCAGGACAGCCGTTATACCGGCTCGTTTATTTTCATTGACCGTTTAAGCAACGTGACCGTTGGTGCGGGCATGGTGGAAGCAGCGGTAGAATGGACTGCGCATGATGAACCTGTGACTGCGGAAGACCGTGCTGCCCGTTTAGGTCAAAAACCTGCTGCGGTGACTGTAACAGCACAAGCACTGGAAAATGCACAAGCGCTGGAAAGTCTGTTGATTCAGCAAGGTGTAGTTGCAATTGCAAAAGCGGGTCTGAATGCTGCTCAAGTGGCATTACTTCGTGAAACTGGTGTTGTGGTGGTCACCGATGTTGCTGAAGGCACTGACGTAAGCTATGGCACCGAAGCCGTTGAAGAACTGGCTGAGAAAATTGTGGAGCTGGTTCGTCTATAAGACTGGGCTGGTTAAAGAAAACCTACCGCAAGGTGGGTTTTTTTATGGCTTTTAGATTCTTGGTGGGACTGCTGTGTCTATTTCAAACTTAATGATCTACGCGAATATTCTTACTCTATACAATCTGGTGTAGAGCGGGAAGATACACAAGATTTTATTTATATTGCGCTTATGTTTGGCTGTGCCAGTAGAGTTCAGGCAGAGCAATCAAAGTGTGGTTACGATTAAATGACGAATAATTGAAAAATCCATCGAGAGTGATCAGGAGAATTTTCAATCTGCTTATCATAGTGCAAAAAATAGCAGTCGCTGCGCTAAGCATAGTGCTGATCATCGGGCGGATGACTATTCACCACTTTACTATCCGGAGGAGAGGGGTGAGCGTATGCTCAAGGGCGATCAGACGTGGTTTTAACCCACTAAATTTTAAGGTGGGCAATCTAAACTTCAGTGAAATAGAAAATAGCATTTATTCTCTTAAATCTACAGGCTGAGAAGAATCATCCAAAAGCTGCGCTAGAATAGATTTCATCTCTGTCAGACTTTTGACCCCTGCAATTCTGTGGATGATCTGTCCCTGCTTGAAAATCAGGGTCGAAGGTAATCCATAGACATGATAACGCAGGGTGAGAATGGGAGATTGATCGACATTAATCTTGCCAAATTTAATCTCTGGCTGATGGTAGGCATAATAGCCGGCCAGTTCAGCGAACACCGGAAAATTCTGTACGCAGGGTGCACACCAGTCTGCATAAAAGCGGATCACGGCAAAGCCATCAAACCATTCAAATTCACTGTAATTATTTTCGTTATAGTCGATGACCTGGGCCATGGCTCACCTGAGTTATCAATCTGCGAAATATACATCTCATTATACATAAGTCCGGCTTGGCTTCATTCCGTCATTTTTCTATGTTCAAATAGAGCACAGAAAACTTGCACTGAACAATTAAGGAAAATCCATGTCACAAGCGACGATGCAGCAGGTCATTATTACAGAACCAGGCGGCCCGGAAAAACTGGCCTATGAAAGTGTGGCTATTCCGACACCGGCAGCCAATGATGTGCTGGTTAAGGTTCATGCCTTTGGTTTAAACCGCCCGGATATCTTGCAGCGCCAAGGCCTTTATCCAATGCCGAAAGGGGTGACGCCTGTGCCGGGGCTGGAAGTGGCAGGTGAAGTGGTAGCGGTAGGCGAAGAGGTCAGCAAATTTAAAGTCGGCGATAAAGTTTGTGGCCTGACCAATGGCGGTGGCTATGCAGAATACTGCGTGGTTCCGGAAAGCCAGACCCTGACCATTCCTGAAGGCTTGAGTTTTGTACAAGCTGCGGCTATTCCGGAAACCTTCTTTACCGTATGGGCCAACGTGTTCCAGATGGGGCAAGCCAAGGCTGGCGAAACAGTACTGGTCCATGGGGGTAGCAGCGGTATTGGTACCACAGCGCTGATGTTATGTAATGCGCTGGGCATGAAAACCTTTGCCACTGTCGGTTCAGATGAAAAAGTTGCGGCTATTTCCCATCTGACCACCGCCATTAACTACAAGACACAAGATTTTGAGCAGGTGATTAATGAGCAGACTGACAATGGCGGCGTCGATGTTATTTTAGATATCGTTGGTGCACCTTATCTGGAACGTAACCTGAACCTGTTACGCCGTGATGGTCGTCTGGTTTATATCGCGTTCTTGGGCGGTGCCAAAGCCAAAGATGTGAAACTTGGCCCGATTATGATGAAGCGCCTGACCATTACCGGTTCGACCATGCGTGCGCGTAATACTGCAGAAAAAGCTGAAATTGCCCAAGGCTTGCAAGACACAGTGTGGCCATTATTGAGCAAAGGTGAATGTCTGCCGATGATTTTTAAAACCTTTAAATTTGATCAGATCCAGGAAGCGCATGCGGCCATGGATACCGGTGATCATATTGGCAAGGTTGTGGTAGAAATTATTTAATTCGGCATCTAAAAAAGACCGGCATAGCCGGTCTTTTTTATGCTCATCTCAAGTTAGTAAATTGATGTTTATTACTTAAACTGTACAAGTTTTACTAAAAATTAAAATATATGTGATGTATTTGACACAACCTGTCGAAACTGTGTTGTACATTAGCCCACATCCAAAACAGACATCATAAAAATAAACTGGATATTTCAATGAAGAGACAGAGGGCAGAATCATGAGAATTTCATCTACAGCATATACCACCACCCAGAATATACGTGCTTTAAGGCGCATTCATCGGGCCATTATCCGTCAAAAAATAGGTCTGGCAGATATCCACCGAGTGTATAGTGCCATGCTGCATTTAGAGCGTTATGTTGATCGCCTAGATCAGAATAAGCCTTAAGTCTAAGCTGAATGCAGCCTTGTGATACGTATTTTGATTTACTTTTAACGTAAATGTATTTAAAGTTTTGGTCTAATTATTTATATGATTTTTATTTAATAAATTTTAATTTACGGTTGTTTAATTGATAGAAAAAACAGTGCCTTAAAACAGCACCATGAGGGTATCATGAAGTGTGTTACTTCAACACATGAACGACTGGCTGAACGGCTGGTCAGTATTTTAACCAAACTCAATGTAGGGCATCAGCTGAGTATTCCGGAACTGGCCCAGGAATTTAAAGTCAGCACCCGCACCATTGAACGTGACTTTGATCGGCTGAATGCCTATCTACCTTTATTGCAGGACAAACGCAGCAAAAAATACTATCTTGATGCTTCCTATTTGGGACGGTTTAAACTTCAGGATATCCAGAACTTTGCCCAGTTGTCGGGCATTAGCGATCTTTATCCCTCGCTGGATATTTCGTTCCTGCGTGAGCTGATGGATCATCGTGCCAATCTGGTGTTTTCCGCCAAGGGCTATGATTATGAAGACAGCAGCCAATATGCCGAACATTTTAAAACCCTGACCCAGGCCATTCAGCAGCGTCAGTACATTGGCTTTATCTATAAAAACAAGTCCCGTCGGGTGCAGCCTTATCGCCTGATTCATCATCATGGTAACTGGTATCTGGCTGCGGTGCATTCGGATACCTTAAAAGTGTATCGCCTGAGCCTGATTGAGCAGATTGAACTCAGCTATGAACTGGACCCGTTTGAGCATGATCCGGCTATTCTGCAACAGCTGGAAGATGAAGAAGGTATCTGGTTTGGTCATGAACAGCAGGAAGTACATTTATCGGTTGCGGCAGATGCCGCGCTGTATTTTAAACAGCGCCGGCTGTTTCCAAAGCAGCAGATCCTGGAAGAAAAGCCGTGTGGCAGCCTGCTGATTTCCTGCCAGATTCGCCATCATATTCAGCTTTATCCGCTGGTGCGCTACTGGATTCCCTATGTCAAAATTGTAGCGCCGCTGCATTTACAAACCGAGCTGGAGCAGAGCCTTAGCCATTATCTGCATTAATTCGTATTGTGGGTATGCATTTGAGTTTTGATGACCATTAAGACTGGCCTCTTATTCCTGCCATAATTGCTACGGAATCTGTCGAGCTTTAAGTGAAATTATGCGAAAATAGCGTTTTACTTTTTGCCCAAGGCTATTTCATGATTGACCAGTCTCCTGAATCTTTAAGCGATATTGAAATTATAGACATCCTTCAGAGTATGAAGAATGATGTGCTCAATAGCGAAGCCAAAGAGATTATCCGCAAAGGCGGAAAAGTGGGACGTCAGGAAGCGCATAAACAGGCCTTGGTGGCATTACATCAATCTTTTGAAGAAAAATTTGTTGAAGCGGTGACGCTGGCATTGAGCCTGAATGAAGCCCAGGCCAAAAAAATCCGCTATAAAAAAGACCGGATTCGTATTTTAAAAGCCCGTCAGATTGATTATCTGGCCATTGATGGCGCAGAAACCGCCCAGGTGCTGGCACAAATTGCACAAGCCATTGTCCGTGAAGATGCGATTGTGACCCATGACCTGCACAATATTTTCCCGTTCTGGAAAGAAGGTTGGCCAATGGTGCAGTTCGACAGCGCCTATAAAATTCTGGAAGATGATATTGCCATTCACTATCAGGCGGTGCTGGATGAATTGCTGCGTCAGTTTTAATTGAACTGCTGCATAAAAAAACCTTCTAGAGTCTAGAAGGTTTTTTATGGCTGTTAATTGGAGGAAGATGGATTATTCCTGTTCCGGCGGCTGGTTATTTTCCAGTAAACGTGTCACCAACAGCTGGTCAATTTTAAAATGATCGACATCGACCACTTCAAATTTATAACCGCCATATAACACGGTATCGGCTGGACGCGGAATCTTGCGCAGTTGATACATCATAAAACCGGCCAGAGTTTCATAGTTTTCTTCATCGGGCATCTCTTCAATTTCAAGCGCATGTTTCATGTCTTCAATTGGAGTACTGCCATCAATCAGCCATGAATTATTATCACGTTTAATAATCTGCTGTTCTTCTTCAATAGGGGTTACCCAGTCGCCCATTACGGTAATCATAATATCGGACAGGGTAATGACGCCGACCACCAGTGCGTACTCATTAATTACCACTGCAAATTTTTCTTTGGTCGAACGGAAGCGGTCCAGTACTTCAGATAGGGTCAGAGTATCGGGAATGGTGAGTACATTACGAATGGTTGATTCATTCAGCTGGTTAATTTTCTGGTTATTTAGAATCCGTACCAGAATATCTTTGGCATCAACATAGCCAATCACTTGATCAATATTCTCATTACAGACCAGAAATTTGGAATAGGGGAACTCGGCCAGTTTCTGGCGAATGCTGTCTTCGGCTTCATTCAGGGTAAAGTACACCACATTTTCACGCGTGGTCATGCTGGACGGGACATTACGTTCTTCCAGTTCAAACACGTTTTCAATAAAGTGATGTTCCTGTTTTTGCAACACACCCGCTTGGGCGCCGGCATCCATCACTGCGGAAATATCATCAAAGGTAATATTGTCATCGCGGATGGTATTGACCTTAAACAGCCGGAACAGCATATTGGCGATGGCATTAATAAACCAGGCCAGCGGTTTGCAGACGGTAATAAATACCTGTACTGGATTGATCACGGAAATAGAAATTTTCTCTGGTGCAATCATGGCCAGGCGTTTCGGCATCAGGTCGGCGAACAGAATAAATAAAGAGGTGACTAAGGTAAAAGACAGCGTGAAGCTGAGGGTTTCGGCCCACGGTCCGGTATAGAAGCGGGTGACAAAATCGTAGAAATACGGGCGAAAAGCACCTTCACCTAAAATACCGCCTAAAATGGCAATCGCATTCAAGCCAATTTGCGAGGCGGCAAAAAAGTCTGCCGAGTTTTCCTGTAAATCCAGTACTTTTTGCGCACGTTCATCTCCGGCTTCAGCCAGAATTTTTAATTTGACCTTACGCGCACCGGCCAGAGCGATCTCGGTCAGTGATAAAAAACCTGCTCCTGCAATCAGTATGAAAATAATAACAATGTTCTGGAAGAGGCTCACGAATCCACCTGCGGATTTTTATTCTGAATATTTTTAACGTCAAAAACATCGAGTAGTGCACCGGGCACTACTCATGTTCATCTTAGTATAAGCTTTAAAAAGAGAGATTTATGAGCGTTTTTTGTCAAAATTGAGAAAATTGTGAGTTATTCATTAAAAACTCACGGTTTTCTTCTTCAATCATTTGACGGGCCACATACAGAATCAGCTGACGTAACCAGCGATGCGCCGGATGATGATGCAGTAACGGACACCAGGCCATCTTCAATTCAAATTCCGGAATATAAAACGGCGGGTCTTTAATCAGCAGATTCTGGCTTTTGGCCTGTAAACGAGCAATTCGGGTCGGTAAGGTGGCCACCAGATCCACATTGGATGCCAATAAGGCCGGCATCTGATAATGACGGGTAAAGACTGAAATCTTGCGTTTTTGACCAATCCGCTCCAGTGCCTGATCAATCCAGCCTAATCCGGCCTGTTTTTCAGGATTAACGCCAAAGCCAACGCCCATACCGGTTTTAGAGACCCAGATATGCTGTGCATCTAAATAGCTTTTTAGGTTCAGGTTGCCGGCCGCCGGGTGTTTCTGATTGAGTAGACAGGAAAAACTGTCACGCCAGACCAGTACCTGGTGGAAACTTTGCGGAATTTCATTAAAGCGGTTGATGGCTAGGTCTACCTTGCCTTGTTCCATGTCACGATAGGAGACATCACTTGGAGTCAGAAAGTCGAGCACCACATTTGGCGCTTCAGAACGCAAGGCTTTGACCAGACGCGGCACCAGAGTGGCTTCGGCATAGTCTGAAGTCATAATCCGGAATACGCGATTAGAGGTATACGGGCGGAACTCGGTACGGGGTTCCAGAATCATGGATAAATCGGACAGGGCATCACGAATACGCGGTTGTAATTCAAGTGCGCGTTCGGTCGGGGTCATCCCTTCAGATGAACGGATGAGCAGGGGATCATTAAATAAGTTACGTAGACGACGTAAAATGTTACTCATGGCGGGTTGGGTAACGCCCAATTGTTCAGCTGCTCGAGTGACATTTTTTTCGCGAAGTAATACGTCCAGGTAAATTAGTAGGTTGAGATCGACCCGCTCCAGATTCATAAAAAAAATACCGAAAATAAACCCAAGAAATTATTTGGATTATGCCATAAGCCTGAAGGCTTGGGTAGAACAATTACCGAAAAAGCCTGTTCCCTGATCGGATCAATTCCTGCATATTTACCGGGTTTTTCGGCCCAATTCGCGCGGGGGTTAAGCGGCTTAAATCAGCGCGTGTCGGGTTGATTCAAACCTCATCGCATCCACCTGCAGAAATGCTTGAGTTGAGCGACTCAACACAAGCATGGTCTTCTTCTATTCACTGTCAGGTTGGCTCTACCAGGCTAAAAATAAGCCGGATATTGCCTTGATTTTGTACGGAAAAAGCCGTACCCGACTTAAGTATAATGAATATAAAAAAAGCAAAAGGTGTGTTTTTTAATCGGTTATTTGAATTGTAAAATAAAATTTATTTAATAAAAATCAAATATTTGTTTTGTAATATAAATTTTCGGATACGACTTTGATCTACATATTTTTTAAATAAATAGTGAAGATTCTTTGAGGATATTGGATTAATTTTCTAACTCACTCTAATCTGTACTCAACACGACGAAGTGCTCTAAATCTGAACACATCCAGAGGTATGATTTTAGTCATTTCGTTGGAGAAAATCCTAAAATTAATACAGGAAAATATCATGACTACATACCAAACAGCGATTGATGCAATCCGCGAATTGAAAGCGAAATTCGGTAACACTTGGGCAGACATCAGTCCTGAAGATGCTGCGCGTATGCAGATGCAAAACCGTTTCAAAACTGGTTTAGACATTGCTAAATATACAGCTGCGATTATGCGTCGTGATATGGCTGAATACGATGCAGACAGCAGCAAGTATACTCAATCATTAGGTTGCTGGCACGGTTTCGTTGCGCAACAAAAAATGATTGCGAACAAAAAATACTTCGGTACAACCTCTAAGCGTTATATCTACCTGTCTGGTTGGATGGTTGCTGCACTTCGTTCAGAATTCGGTCCACTTCCTGACCAATCTATGCACGAAAAAACTTCTGTTCCTGCATTGATCGAAGAAATCTACACTTTCTTACGTCAAGCTGACGCAAAAGAATTAAACGATTTGTTCCGTGCACTGAAAAAAGCACAAGACGCAGGTGATACTGCTAAAGCAGCTGAAATCACTGCTCAAATCGACAACTTTGAAACTCACGTTGTGCCAATTATTGCCGACATCGACGCTGGTTTCGGTAACGAAGAAGCAACTTACTTACTTGCGAAGAAAATGATCGAAGCGGGTGCATGTGCACTTCAAATCGAAAACCAAGTTTCTGACGCGAAACAATGTGGTCACCAAGCTGGTAAAGTAACTGTTCCACACGAAGACTTCATCGCTAAAATCCACGCGTTACGTTATGCGTTCTTAGAAATGGGTCTTGACGACGGTATCATCGTTGCACGTACTGACTCTGAAGGCGCTGACTTAACTCAAAAAATCCCAGTAGTTAAAGAGCCAGGCGACATCGCTTCTCAATACATCAGCTACTTAGACACTCAAGAAATTGACATCTCTGAAGCGAAAGAAGACGAAATCCTAATCAAGCGTGATGGTAAATTACACCGTCCTAAGCGTTTAGCTTCTGGCTTGTACCAGTTCCGTGAAGGCACTCAAATTGACCGTGTTGTACTTGACTGTGTAACTAGCTTACAAAACGGTGCTGACCTTCTTTGGATCGAAACTGCGACTCCAAACGTAGAAGAAATCGCTCACATGGTTAACCGTGTACGTGAAGTTGTGCCAAATGCGAAACTTGTTTACAACAACTCTCCATCATTCAACTGGACACTGAACTTCCGTCAACAAGCGTACGACCGTTGGGTTGCTGAAGGTAAAGACGTATCTGCATACGACCGCGCTAAATTAATGAGCGCTGAGTACGACGATTCTGAATTGGCTGCTGAAGCTGACGAAAAAGTACGTACATTCCAAGCAGACGCTTCTCGTGAAGCAGGCGTGTTCCACCACTTGATCACTCTGCCTACTTACCACACAGCTGCTCTTTCTACTCACGAGCTTGCTCAAGGTTACTTCGGTTCTGAAGGTATGTTGGCTTATGTTGCTGGCGTACAACGTAAAGAAATCCGCGGTGGTATCGCTTGTGTTAAACACCAAGCAATGGCTGGTTCTGACATCGGTGACGATCACAAAGAAATTTTCTCTGGTGACAACGCGCTTAAAGCAGCGGACGAAGCTAAAAACACAATGAACCAATTCAACGCGTAATCGCTTGATGGTTTAAAAGAAAACCCTGCTGATGCAGGGTTTTTTTATGCCTGGATGAAAAGAATAAATAAGAAAAAAGAAGATCAGTACAGCAAGATAAAAAGAAACGGCAGAATGGAAAATGAAAGAAAAAAAGAAAAGCTATTTCACCTTAATATAGTCCGCCACCGCATTGTCCGGATAATTAAAGCTGATTTTATTGTAGCGGGTTTGCTGGGCCGGAATAGGTTCTAAAAAGCTTTCATCAACCAGCGCGTTATATTCCTGATAGTTTTGATCGACCAAAATAATATCGCTGACTTTCAGTTTTAGCGGCTGATCTGACTGGTTATGAATACGCATATAGTAGTCATGCGCTTTGACGGTATCGGTAATATCGCGAAAGCTTAAGCTATCAATATGTTCGGCCTGAATGTCGGCATGTTTCAGCGCATTGCTGACTTCAATGGTCGCAACACGTTCCAGTTTTAGTGCTGGCTGTTTGGATGAGGCATCTACAAGTTCCAGCCCGTTTGCTGTGGGCTGCAATTGTTGAATCTGCTGATCGGTACTGATTAATTGGGCAGTCTGTTCATTGGTATAGCTGACCTGACCTTGTGTATTCTGGCTACGCTGACGGCGAGCATAGATACGGGTATCTTGCAGGCTGTAGCTCTGATCCGGATGAATCTTTAACTCAAGAATACGCTGCTGGCAATCATCACAGTCAAGGATGGTTTTGTAGTGACCGGCCAGCGGCTCCGGCTGTGGTGCTGCTGTTTCAGCAGCAGGCATCAAGCTGTCTTGCGGTTGGGTTTCAGTTTGGGCCTGGGCATTGCTCATGGTACTGCTTTTTTCAGCTTGCCCACCGCAACCACTTAAACACAAAGACAAGGTGCTAATTGCAAGAAGAGGACGAGATAACATGGCAACAGATCAATCTTTGGATAAGGTATTAAACATAAACTTTTCGGGCATATTCGCCTAGAGCAGAGGGCTAAATTGAGCCGCTGTTTTGTAGCAAATTTTATCGCGGGCAAAAAACCGTTTTGAAACAAGAAAAGCCACCAAAGTGGTGACTTTTAGCGATGCTAGATCTTGTGCTTTATTGCAGGTCTTTTTGCAGACGATAATTCTGGCTGGCATCAATATTGTCGCCATTGTTGACATCGCGCGCTTCAATAAAGTTTTCACCGACAAAGAATTTACGGTTATTGGCAGCCTGATCCAGAATAATAACGGCAGGATCATTCGGGTCAAATTCAAATGTACCGGTAATTTTGGACTCCTGACCATTGGCGCGGCCCAGGAATTCTTCACTCAGCTCATAAGTTTTATCCATTTTTAGCTCAAGCTCGGTTTCAATGCCTTGACAGTCGCTACACGGCAAGACCCCTTTATATTCTCCCGGCCAGTCCAGTGCGGTGGCGGCTGTATCATTGGCGCTCATGTCAGTGGCTGCGGCAGGCGAGGTGGTTTCTGCATCGCGGGCGGTTTCAGGGGTTTTATTGTTATCACAGGCGGCCAGTAACAGCGCCGTGAGGGCAAGGCTCAGAATTTTTATTTTCACCGATCAATCTCCTGACAGGACAGATAGGGTCAGCATAGCCTGATTGTAAAAATTGCCCTGTTGGGTTTCTGTGAGTATTTATTTTCAGTTTCCGGCATCCGGTTTATTTAAGAAAAACCCGAAAGATTGGCAGGAATGGCGATTGACGGTTTGGCTAATTGTATACATTTATATATTAATTGATTAAATATTCGGCAATCTGCTCTTTTTTAAATCTGTTGAGTTGTTAAACTTCGCGCAATTTTTATTGTGTGGATTGTGCTTGTGTTTGAGAAGTTGGCAGAACAGAGCTTGGGGTTGATGGGCTGGGAAATTGACAATCACTGGCCGCTGGATTTGGACCAGTGTGTGATGATTGCCGCGCCGCATACCAGTAACTGGGATGCACTATATGCACGTTTGGCGCTTAAAGCCTTGGGCGTGAATGTTCGCCTGACCATTAAAGACAGTTATATGAAGTTTCCGTTTGGGCCTTTTGTCCGTGCAATGGGCGGAATTGGCATTGACCGTCGTCCGAAGGCAGCCGGTGAGCAGCGTCCGAGCATGGTGCAGCTGATGAGTGATTTGTTCAAGCAGCATCCTAAGCTGGTGATGCTGGTCACGCCAGAAGGTACACGCGCCAAACAGGAACAGTGGAAAACCGGTTTTTACCATGTGGCGGTAACGGCTGGCGTGCCAATTGCACTGGCCTATATGGACTACGCCCAGAAAAAATGTGGCGTGGGTAAAATTGTCTATCCATCGGGAGATATGGAAAAAGACATGGCCGAAATCATGGCGTTTTATGCCAGCATTGCCGCCAAATTCCCGGAACAGTTTAGTGTCGATACTCGTTACTATGCAGAACCGGCTGAATAGTCACTCATTGTTAAAAAAACAGAAGACAGGGCATCGACCCTGTCTTTTTATTTATATGCTTTCAATATCGAAATTAGCAGTACATCAAGATGCGAGAGGTTGAAGCTTCTCTCTGATTGATCCGCTGTTTTGTGTGATCAAACTTCTAAATATCTAATTTTGATTTAAGGCTGTTCTGCTTTGGGGAAAATCCCGCCCAACGATTGGCAGGCTGCGGTATAAAGCTGATATTGCTGCTGCACAATTTCATCCACCGCCAGGCTGGATTGCTGTTCACCTTCCCGATATTGCTCGACATAACGACTGGCTTTTTGCCGGGCGGCAACCAGTGCATGTTCGTGATAGCTGTTAATAGCACTATGGGTCATCAGCGTTGTTTCAATATTGTGGCATTCAAATTGCGCCAGCAATTGTTCAGCGCGTTTTAATTCTTGGGAGTTACCGAACATACAGGCGCTCAGCAGGGTACAGCAGGCCAAAGCAAACAGGGGTTTCATGTTAGCAAAATAGTGAAGAGAGGATGGACCATAGTCTAGCGAATTCAGCCCACCTCTAGCATGACAAACCGGTTTAACTGCTTAAAAATTAGTTTATTGTGATAAAAGTCACACAAAACTGCAATTAACCTTTGACCAGACCGCCATCAACAATCAGGTTTTGCCCGGTGACTGCACGCGAATACGGTGACAGGAACATCATAATAGCTGCGGCAAATTCTTCTGGGGTGGTAACGCGGCGTAGTGGCGTCGAGGCAGCAATTAAATCAAATACCGCATCTGGCGTGGCTTTGCTGGCATCGGTGGTTTGGAGCAGACCGCCAGACAACATATTCACGTTAATACCATATTGGCCCAGATCATGCGCTGCAGTACGGGTAAAGGCCAACAGTGCGGCTTTGGCGGTGGTGTAGTCATGATAAGGCACCACCGGATTCTGCACGAGGTTGGTACCAATATTCACAATACGGCCAAATCCCGCAGTTTTCATATCCTCAAGCGCTGCTTGGGTGGTATTGAGGGCAGCCACAACTGCACCATCAAACTGTTGCTGCATGATGGCCGGCGTCAGGTCTTCAACTTTGGGACGGGCATCACCATTAAACTCAAAGTTGATTAAGGCATTGTTGATGACACTATGAATGGCCTGACCAAAACGCGCCTTGGCTGCGGCAAAGAGAGCCTGCACCTGGGCTTTGTCAGTGACATCGGCCTGATAGGCAAAGACCTGCTCTGGATACTGTTGCACCAGCTGCTCGGCAGCAGCGGCACTGTTTAAATAATTTACCACTACACGCGCCCCTTCCGCCAATAAGGTCCGGGTAATGGCCAGGCCTAAACCGCGTGCGCCGCCAGTCACTAAAACAATTTGATCACGAATTTGCATATTGCTCACATCCTCATTCCCTATGCAGATGCACCATAGCAAGAAATGGCAGCCAGCCAAAGCGAAATCTGCGCCGATAGAAATTGGTGCAGTTATTGCTTAATGCCAGGGCATAGACTTAACAAAGATACAAATTGAGCAAAATGAATCAGCTGGTGGCAACAGAAGTGAAGCCTGCGGTGCAATATTGGTTTGCACAGCTCGAACTTGGCTTTAAAGGCGCAGAAAATCGCACCGTATTGGAACATCGTAAGCATCATGGTCCTGTTCGGGTGCAAAAAATGCTGTGGCCGGAAAAAACCGGGGTGTGCCACGCCATTATTGTGCATCCACCGGCAGGCATTGCCGGGGGTGATCATTTAACCTTTCAGATGTCGGCAGAGCAGGCCGCACATGCCTTGGTGACCACGCCGGGTGCAGGAAAATGGTACAAGACCAATCAAAAACAGGCTTTCCAACATATTGATATTACAGTTAAAGATGCCTCTATTTTTGAATGGCTACCACAAGAAACCATGCTCTTTAATGGTGCACATGCCAATTCTGAAACCAGAGTTATTTTGGAGGATGCCGCCAGTTTTATTGGTTGGGATATGTTGGTACTGGGCCGTCAGGCGCGCCATGAAACATTTATCGAGGGCAGTTATCAAAATCGATTTCAGCTGTACCGGAACAATAAATTACTGGTCACTGACCGTTTGAGTTTTAGTGGCAATGACCGCTGGCTCAGCTCCTGTTTGGGAATGAACGGTCATGCAGTCATGGCCAGCTTCTGGGCAGTGCCGCCAGAAAAATTCCGCTCAAAATTCTATTTAGATCAGCAGATTGATCAAATCCGTGAGCTGATTATGCGCATGGATATTAAGGTGACGTTAACCCTGCTGGATGATGTGGTGACAGCACGTTATCTGGGGGATGACGTACGCCAGTGTCATGATGCCTTTGCCGCAATACGTGCCAAGCTGCGCCGTGACTGGTTTGATTTAGATGAAGAATTTCCGAGGATTTGGCGGACATAAAATGAAGTTCTCCCTCCCAATGGGAGGGAGCTAGAGGGAGGGTAAATACATTGGGTTTATTACCTCTCCCTAACCCTCTCCTGAAAGGAGAGGGAACATCATTTTTTAGCACACATTTTGCATTACACCCTTTAGAACAAATTTAGGAACGAGATATGGAACTCAATCCCACTGAAAAAGACAAAATGCTAATTTTTACTGCGGGCTTGGTGGCCGAACGCCGTAAAGCACGTGGGCTAAAACTGAACTATCCCGAGGCGATTGCCTATATTTCTGCCGCGTTGTTAGAAGGCGCGCGTGATGGCATGAGCGTCAGTGAGCTGATGCATTACGGTACCACGTTATTAAAACGTGAAGATGTGATGGAAGGTATACCGGAAATGATTGCCGAAGTTCAGGTTGAAGCGACTTTTCCAGATGGCTCAAAACTCGTCACTGTGCATCAACCGATTGTCTAGGAGTCAAACATGATACCTGGAGAAGTGATTACCCCAGACTCAGACATTGAAATGAATGTGGGGCGTCAGACCTTAAAAATGACCGTCAGTAATATCGGAGATCGTCCGATTCAAGTCGGTTCACATTTTCATTTTTATGAGGCCAATGATGCCTTGCAGTTTGACCGTGAAGCGGCACGAGGTTTTCGTTTAAATATTGCCGCAGGCACAGCGGTACGTTTTGAGCCGGGTCAAAGCCGGGATATTGAACTGGTGGCTTTAGCCGGTAAACGCGAAGTCTATGGCTTTGCCGGTCGTGTCATGGGTCCATTGGATTAAGGAAAAATTAAAATGAAAATGTCACGCCGTGCCTATGCGGAAATGTTTGGTCCAACGGTAGGCGATCGGGTTCGTTTGGCCGATACCGAACTGTTTATTGAAGTGGAACAAGACCTCACCACTTATGGTGAAGAAGTTAAATTTGGTGGTGGTAAAGTCATTCGTGATGGAATGGGGCAGTCACAACTTTTGGCTGATGACGTTGCCGATACCGTCATTACCAATGCTTTAATTGTAGATTGGTGGGGCATTGTTAAAGCCGATGTAGGTTTAAAGAACGGACGTATTTGGAAGATAGGTAAAGCCGGTAATCCTGATATTCAACCTGATATTACTATTCCCCTGGGTGCGGCAACGGAAGTGATTGCGGGTGAAGGGCAGATTCTCACCGCGGGTGGTGTGGATACCCACATTCATTGGATTTGCCCGCAACAAGTGGAAACAGCACTAATGTCTGGTGTAACCACCATGATTGGTGGTGGTACAGGTCCTGCAGCAGGCACATCGGCAACGACGGTGACTCCGGGTCCTTGGCATATTTCCACCATGCTGCAAGCCATTGACGATTTACCCATGAATATTGGTTTATTGGGTAAAGGTAACCTCAGCCAACCTGACCCAATTGCCGAGCAAATTCGTGCAGGTGTAGTGGGTTTAAAACTGCATGAAGATTGGGGCTCGACACCTGCAGCGATTGATAACTGTTTGACTGTGGCAGATGAATTTGACGTGCAAGTCGCAATTCATACCGACACTTTAAATGAAAGTGGTTTCTTGGAAGAAACGTTGGCGGCATTTAAAAACCGTACCATTCACACTTATCATACCGAAGGTGCCGGTGGTGGACATGCGCCTGATATTTTAAAAGCCATTGGTCAGCCGAATGTATTGCCATCGTCGACCAATCCAACCCGTCCTTATACCATCAACACCATTGATGAACATCTGGATATGTTGATGGTCTGTCACCATTTAGATCCTGCAATTTCGGAAGATGTGGCGTTTGCGGAAAGTCGTATTCGCCGTGAAACCATTGCAGCGGAAGATATTTTGCAAGACTTAGGCGCAATTGCCATGATGTCATCGGATTCGCAAGCGATGGGGCGTGTTGGAGAAGTGGTGATACGCACATGGCAAACCGCACATAAAATGAAAGTGCAGCGTGGACCTTTAGAGGGTGACAATGCCACGCATGACAATCATCGTGTGAAGCGTTATATCGCCAAATATACGATTAACCCTGCGATTACCCATGGTTTAAGTCATGAAATTGGCTCGGTGGAAGTCGGTAAACTGGCCGATTTAGTGTTGTGGAAGCCCGCATTTTTTGGTGTAAAACCATCGATGATTATTAAAGGCGGGATGATTGCGGCAGCGCCAATGGGCGATATTAATGCGTCAATTCCAACACCGCAGCCAGTGCATTATCGTCCGATGTTTGGTGCCAATGCCCGTGGTGTGCATAACACCTGTATTACGTTTTTGTCGCAAGTGGCGATTGATGCGAGTGTGCATGAAAAGCTAGGGCTGAAAAAGTTGATTAGCCCATGTAAAGGCACACGGGATATTCAGAAGAAAGATATGAAGTTGAATACTTACTGTCCTGTGATGGAAGTTGACCCTGAAATTTATGAAGTTCGTGCAGATGGTCAGTTGCTGACCTGTGAGCCTGCGGAAGTGTTGCCAATGGCGCAAAGGTATTTCTTGTTTTGATTAAAAAAAGCTCCATAACAGGGGCTTTTTATTTATAATAAAATTATATATTTAAATAAAAATAAGAGGGTGGGATGGGATTTTCTTTTGTTTCTGAAAGTTTTCAGAATGCATTGGATCGACTTTTTGAAACTGCTCAAAAAAACTTAAATTCTAAAGATGATGAAACTAAGAACTGGGCAAATAAAGTTAGATCTTTAAAAGAGTTCTTTACTAATAGGACACTTGAATATCTTGACATAAATCTACATGAGACAAAGAAGTGGAACTTATTTGATGTAAGTCAATTAGCTGACTCAATTATTGCTAATGATTTATTGCATTTAAAATATGGTGCTCTGAGTTTTTATGTTTATTTAAAAGAATGGGAATTTAGACGTGGAATTAAAGAAAATGAACAACACAATCCTATTGTAAGAAGTTTTTATGACTTCATTTATACTGAAAAAAATCAAAGATATTTAGAGTTCAAAACACATTATGATTTCGTAGATGAATTACCGTTCGTTATCTGTGGGGAAATTTATAGTGATTCAAAGCTTAGTGAAATAAGAAATTTCTTAGAGGAAAAAGATTTTTCAGATTTCAATAGTTTTGTAGAAACCAATACAACAACTTTTGAAATGATCAAAAAATGGGAAGAAAGTTTTGATGAAAAAAAACAAGCTGTATTAGATTTAGAAAATAGGCTTAAAAAAAGCAAGGAAACATATGATTTCATTTTACTCAACAAAGGCTTTAAAGAGCTTTATGAGCAAAAAAAAGAAGAACTAAAAGAGCGTAGAGATAGTTTTTCGAAATTTGGTGCAACATTGGCCATTACTCCATTGACTCTGATCATATTTTCTGAGAGCGTTCAAAATTCTGTGTCAGCCGAATTGGCTAGAGTTTAATTATATCATCGAGCCTGCCTTCAAAGTAAATCGATAACTGTGTGATGGTTTGCCCCCAGTTTGTCACCGGCATTGTCCATTTTTCAGAAGCCTGTTGAATGCCAATATACAGCAATTTCAGCAGGCTATTTTCATTCGGGAAAGCCCCCTTGGTTTTGGTCAGTTTTCTGAATTGGCGATGTACTGCTTCAACCGCATTGGTGGTATAAATTGGCTTCCTAACCGCTTTCGGATATTTGAAATAGGCACTGAGTAAATGCCATTTTTCACGCCATGAACGAATGACTTTCTCGTATTTATCCCCCCATTTGGCTTCCAGCTCATCTAGCGCCATTTCAGCTGCCTGCTTGGTATCTGCTCGGTAAACAGGCTTCAGATCAGCCATAAAGGCTTTTTGATCCTTACTGGCCACATAACGCAAGCTATTGCGGATTTGGCGAATAATACATAACTGCACTTCTGTCTGCGGAAATATCGCAGCAATTGCTTCAGGGAAGCCTTTAAGCCCATCAACGCAGGCGATCAGAATGTCTTGTATGCCACGGTTCTGCAAATCTGTGAGTACGCTGAGCCAATAATTAGCACCTTCACTTTCTGATAGGTAAAGACCCAGCAGTTCTTTATGGCCTTCGGTATTTAATCCCAGTACGGTATAAACGGCTTTGTTGACATAACGGCCTTCATCCTTGATCTTGTAATGGATGGCATCGAGCCACACAAAGGGATATACGGCATCAAGCGGCCTCTGTTGCCAGGCACGTAATTCGGGGATTA